>JAIXOO010000083.1 GCA_027486765.1 Saprospiraceae bacterium | reverse complement strand
TTTAAGGCCCCGGACAATTGGAGTTTCCCGATTTGAGCGGATTGATTTTCCAACATATCCGGTAAGATGGTTTTGAGTACAGAGGCTACTTCCAGTGTATTCCGCCAACCGTAGGCGCTGCGCAAGCCATTGTGTAGGTAACCGCGGTGGGCCAGGAGGTGGATCCGGATGCGATGCATTTCTTCTTTTAGCCCAGCGTTTTTGGCAATTTGATAGGCAAGCAGTGTGTTGGCCAGTCGGTTGTTGTACCAGTCATTTTCCCATTTCCAGGCTGGTTTCTCTTCCAAGAATATGCCACCATAAATATCTGAACTGCGATTTTGGGCTAAAGTGTGAAGGGAAACTTTCATGCCAACTTTTTGCTGAATCCACAGTCCAAGCAGATGATCAACAAGGTAGTAATTAGATTTAGCTAAAGTATCCCTTAAGCCCACTGTATCAATGCGTTGACCAGCGAGAACTAAGGATTGTAAGCTCCTCAAACGTGTAGAACCTTTTTGGGTCGGCCAGGACTGGCTGAGCCAACGCAGGCCATTTTCCAATGCAGCACTGCGGTAACCTTCTTGTTGGGCTTGTACAAGCGCCTGAATGACGTAGCCACTCATCCTGGCATCCGCGCTACCACCTGTCCACCAACTCCATGAACCATCCGGGTTTTGAGATTTCACCAGCCGAGTAATCAAATCTAGAATCATCTTTTCCCCCGTAAAAGGCTGCTTGAGGTGCCTGCGGACTTGTTTCTCGGCCAAAAGACCAATCAATTTACTGGAAATCTGTTCATTACAATAATAAGGATAATCACGTAGATATTGAATGTCTTCCAATAAAACGGATAAGGCATTAGGCTCTGCCCGAAAATGGATGGTTCCTTTTTTGCCTTCAAAATGGAGTGTAGTGTCTCCGTGCAACACCCAAAAATCACCACTGCTTTCCAACGTACCAATTGGTTTAAGCGGGATACTACGTTGTTCTCCATCTTTGAAGCCCTTGTGGGTTTCTAGCTGATACGTGAATTGGAGGGAGTCTCCAGTCAGTGGAGCTTTAAATGAGTTTTGGTCTACGATTCCTTCACGGACCAGGTGGTTTTTAGTGAAAATAGGTTCATTATTGGCTAAAAAGGTGGTCCGCAGTGCCAAAGTATCACTGCTATAATTGAGTACTTTCCCGTTGAGTGTAGTTTGATCGCCATGCACCAAAAAGCGAGGCAGGTTCAATTGAGCCATTAAAGGCAAGTAGGATCTAATAAAACCTTGGTATAAACCGGCCTGTTGTTTTTTGTCAGCAGCAATCACAAAGGTTTTCCAACTGGTGATGTCGTCCGGGAATTTTACTTTAAAAAAAGCCTCCCCACTGCGATTGCTGCGTAAGGTGGGTTGCCAGAAGGCATGATCGCGGAATTTTTTGCGCAAACCTGTTCCTATACGCGCTGTATCTGAAAAAGCATCGTCCATCGAAGGAATACTGCTTAAGGGCAAGATCAAATTGTTCAGCGCCTTCGATGCTGATGTGGCTGCTCTTAAACTATGAGAAGTGGCCACAGAGCCAGAAACAGAGCGGTGAGACTGCGTTCCATAGCCAACTACTACAACCTCCGATAAGTGCATAATAGACTCTTGCATTTCTACATCCAGACGAAGCAATTGCTGTCCCGGTGAGACGATGCGCGTTTCCTGCTTAAAGCCAACATAACTGAAGATCAACTTAAAATCATAATCTGGGACTTTGATTTCAAAATGACCATCCAGATCGCTGACTGTTCCTTGTGAGGTCCCCGCAATCAAAATAGAAGCCCCAGGTAGTGGTTCTCCTTCTCGGCTTAAAATCCGGCCTTCCACGCTGCGGGTAGAATGATCAAAATTTGAATACGGAAGGTTAGAAAGTGTCTTTGCTCGGATGTCAACAGATCGCTCATAACGGTTGAGAAAAATAGAATAAAGAGAGTCGTCTTTGTGAAAAGAAATGCCGGATAAATCTTCAAACAACAGGGTATCTGAACGGATCGTAATTTTTTTACGAGCTACCTTCATCTGACGATTGAATAGAAATAGTTCGTATTCGCCAGGGCTTAAATAAGTGAAAAACCGATCTCGTGCAGATCTTATCCAATTCGTACCATGAGTACCATGTTTCAAGACAATACAGCGCAGTCTGACAGAGTCGGGCAACCTGTAGTCATCTGGGTATTGAAATTGATAACTTCGCTTAGACCTGGTATCTGAATCATGAGACAAGTAGTCTAACCAACCCAAAGGGTCGGGAACATAAGTGGACTTGGGATTAATTTGACCAGGAGAAAAAAGACGCTGCTGCAATTGAGGATGAGGTACTTGAACTGGAAGTTGCACGATGCTGTCGGATAATACTTTATAAACATACAAACGATCACGATTGTGTCCCGCCAGATCATAACTGAACCCCGGTTCAAAATAAACACTATGGGCGCCATAATGTCGATCATAAAACTGTAGGGTACTTTTGGGTTCGAAAGGCCCCACCTGGTAATTTCCTGTAGGATACCAGCTTAAATGTACATTATTTGGGTTGTCCCAAATAAAAGCAATCCCATTGTGTTTGGGTTTGCGTAAGACAAAAACACTTTGGTTGACCAGATTTTTTTCATTTGGAGTGAAATAGGTAGGTTGAGGTGTCTTTTTAATTTTTTGCCCGTTTTTTGGGTTCCAAAAATCTTCATTGAGTACTATTTCCAGCTTTTCACCCGATTTTAAAAGTACACTGTCTAGCACATATTCACACGCTCGCCCCCGGATGATGATTTGGTTGTACCCTGTCAGTCCGGCAAAACTATAAGGCTTTTGTGCCTGTGAGTTGTAATAATACACCAATTTGCGATTGACGTAGATGAGGTAAATGGGCTGCATTTTACCTCCCTTTACCAAAAAGGGCGCAAACTCGGCTACTGTTCGATAAAAAGTGTCTCGTTTTAAAGTGGTATCGCGCCAAGTGTTCAATAGACTTTGTGGATAGCGATACTGGTAATAAAGAGAGTCCTGAAGGCCGAAAATGTTGGCCCAGGATCGTGTCAAGTCAAATTGATAAGCCCCTTGTCCAATTGTACTGTAATACAAAGGAAATGCGGACGGACTGGCTTGTCGTTTGTAACCAATATTTGGGGAGGTGAAGTTATCTTTAGTGCCAAACTGCGCATTGATTGCGCCTGCGCTCAAATCAATGTTTCGGGCTGGCCGACCATTGCCCTGTTGAACACTGACCTGATAGTCCGCTTCTTCACCAGGAAATACACGGCTTGGTCCCTTTAAGTTTACCTGCATGGCTTTTGGGTAATGGCGGTACTCATCTTTTAGCTGAATCAGTCCCTTTGATGTTTGGTACTGACAGCTGAGAAAGTACGCATCGGAACTGCGATCTTGCTTCTGCCATTTCCAAATTGAGTCTTGAAAAAATCCTTGTTTGACTAGCCCGTCACGGGTACGGATCTGGAACCAAACAGAGGTATGGCTGGGATTGTAAATTTGTAAAAAAACTGAATCTGCATTGCGTGAACCGTGTAAATGCACCTGAGCGGGGCCAGTTTTGATCTGATTAGAATCTGGAGCATGCCAGAAGGTCAATTTTTGCTCCTTGATTACCAATTGCCCAGAGCTGTTGTTGAAAGAAACCTTCAAACGCAAATTCAGGGAAACAGGTGGGATTAGGGAGTCAGGCAAAAAAACAGACCACTCGCCTCGGACTCCAAGACTTTCTTTGCTACGCCACAAAGTGTCGGGAAGAATGACTTGCTGTGCATGAAATTGTTTTACTTCTTCACTGATCAGCATGAGTTCAGCTTGAGCATCAGGTACAGGTAGTTGATTTGTAGTTTGAGCGCGTAAAGAAATCAGGCATTTTTTTCCACGTTGTAGCGTTGTAGTTGATGTTTTTAGGCTGTATTCCACTTCATCCAGGTCATAGTCCTCCAAACGAAAACTGTGCGATAACCCACTCACACGATCCCGATCTGGTAGGAGTTGAATCAGGTAATCCTGGTCAATGCTCAAACTGTCACTTAACACCCGATTAAACACGTAACTTCCAGGACTAGTGGCAGTCACATTGCCCTGGAATTTAACTTTTCCACCCACGCTGCAAACTATGCGCAAGTCCTTTCGACTAGGCTTTCCATTGGGCTCGCATATGTAAGCCTTCAGTTGTAAAGTGTCATTGGGCCGGTACATGGGCTGACTCAATGCGATGTAGCCCTGCAAATTTCGGTACTTCCTTCTCCAAGGCATCCAGCGCTTCCATGGGATGTTCCAGCGGTGATAACGAATACCCCGAGCAACGTAACGGAAAGGCTCTTGCGCAATGCGCAGAGGTAACGTTAGCCAATAACCCAATGCAGAAGAAGACAAACGTTGATAAGTGCGTATGAAAGAGGACGGTTTCTTTTGCTTGCGATGAAGCTCAAAATACGTGCTATACGAGTCGGTTTTGATTTCCAGAATTGCATTTTTAGGTGTGTTATTGCTGTGGAAACACTGACGTTTTGGGTCGTATTGTATGGCTTTTTTATCTAGAAAGACACCAACTACTTCTACCCTTTTACCTAAAGTATCTTTCACTACAAAGGAAAGGTCGTAGGCGTTGTTGAGCAGATGAATTTGTATAGGGGAACGGCAATGCAGACTAAGCTCCACTTGTTCTTCCTTTGGTACAACTTTAACGTAATGCCCTGCCGTATTTTGAGCTTCCGCATAGGTAATTGGGGTATGAAAAAAACTCGAATCAGGTACACTTTTGGTGCGATAATAAAGTTGATTTGCTTCTTTAGCGGTAAGTTGAAAATATTGAATTGGGGCATGCTGTGATAAGCATGGTATATTGAAAATTAGTGAAATAAATACAAATAGATGGGTCAAGTTGTGCTTCATGGCTATCGTGTTTAAGCCTTGGGATGCACAAAACTACCCGATTACATAGCACTATACTCCAGGTTTTTGTCGGTAAAAAGTCAATTCTCTTACCTATTTACATAATCTCAACCCCCAAATTCCGATACGGATTCAACCGCTGATGCTCCGGATCTAACTCCGTAATCAAGACATCCAATTCATCGACGCCACAAACCCGAATTTTTTGGGTGGAATCCAGTTTTTCGGCAATCGACAAGGCCACTACTTTTTTGGAGGATTCCATCATGACCTTTTTGATGGTCACCACTTCCCAGTCCGATTCCGTCATGCCATCGATGGCGTCGATCCCATTGACCCCCATCAGGCAGATGTCGGGTTTGATGTCTTTGAGGGTGCGTACTACTTCGCCGCCTACCGCAATGCCCGCCGAGCTGGATAAATGACCACCGATAAAAATAGTTTCCGAGCCCTGGTGTTCCAGCAATTGCATGGCGGTGGAAAGGCTCATGGTCACAAAAGTCACTTTGAGGTCGGGGGGTAAAATACGGGCAATTTCCAGGTTGGTTGAGCCCCCGCTGATCAGCACCAGCATGCCTTCGCGCAACAGGCTGATGGCCTTGCGGGCAATGATGGTTTTTTCCTGGTAAGCGTATATTTCATTTTCCTTGTAGGAGTAGACGTGGTAAGACTTGGACAAGGCCCCGCCCCGTACCTTGATCACCTTTCCTGCATCGGCCAATTCTTGCAAATCCCGGCGCACCGTATCTTCGGACACATCCAATTTTATACTAAGGTCGGTCAATACCACTTTGTTGTGGATGTTGACTTCGCGGAGAATCAGTGCTTGACGTTCTTTTTTGAGCATATGGTTGAAATATTAACGTGGGTCTAAGATAAATACATTATGAGAATTTGCGGTAAAATCTGCATTTTTTTGAAGGATTGCCCAAACAAAAAGCCTGCCAGAATTTCTTTTGGCAGGCTGGTAATAGCTAGCAAATAGTGTGTTTATCTTATTTGCGGTTTTTTCAACCGCTAACCAATCTTTTCGTATTTCTTGCACAAAAATGCAGTTTTATTCTCAAAAACCCAAATTTACAGGCAGGAATTATTTCAATTCTGGCAATTTTAGCTTGTTTTTGCCTGGTTTCTTGCACAAAGATGCAGTTTAACCATGGTACTGGATCAAACCCGACATAGGATCTTGCTGAAAGCGGGCCAATTGCAGGCCAAAAGGCACCGCATTGCGGGCTATTTCTTCCTGAAAAAATTGAGCAACAGAGCCCACGAAGTGAACTGGTAAATGTTGACTGTTTTCCAATAAGGTGACGCTGCGCTGGAAAAACAAACTAAACTGACGGTCCAATAATTCCCGGATGCTTGGCTCTTCCCGATGTTCAGAGGCAAAGGGGGCAAAAGTGGCCAAAAAGCGGTTGGGGTAGGGGAGTTGATAAACCGATTGGAGGATGTTGTCTCGAGTCAAGTGGTAATGGCTGTTGAGGTCTTCGCGTAGTTTTTCAGGCATTTCGCGGTTCAGAAAAGAGCGAATCAGTTCTTTGCCAATGCCTGCACCGCTGCCTTCATCACCCAGGATAAAACCCAGACCACCCGCGGTTTCTACAATTTGGCTGCCGTCGTATCGACAGGCGTTGGAACCAGTACCCAGAATACACACAATGCCCGCTTCGCGTTGTGACATGGCCCGTGCTGCTGCCAACAAATCCGTCTCTACCTGCACTTGCGTGGCTTCCTGAAACATCAGGCGCAACAACTGATTCATCCGGCGGCGTTGGTCTTCGGCCTTGCAACCCGTGCTGTAAAAGTAGAGTTCATCGACTGGCTCGGGAATGCTGCGCCGCACTTCCCGCAACACATCGACGATGCCTTCATCACTCAGGAAGTAAGGGCTGATGCCTTGGGTTTGGAGCTGATGTATGGTTTTTCCCTCACTTACAGCTACCCAGTTGGCTTTAGTGGCTCCGCTGTCGACCAGGATTTTCATAGGCCCGGACTCAGGTTGTGCTCGGGGGAAAAAGCTTCCATGGCTTTGCGCACGCTGCCGTGTTTGAGCAACAAATCGCGGGCTTCATCGTAAGGTAGGCTGAGGTTTTGGACCAACATTTTGGCGCCCCGATCGACCAATTTGACGTTGGACAGTTTCATGTCGACCATCTTATTGTCCAAGACTCTGCCTAGTCGGATCATGATGCTGGTACTGATCATGTTGAGTACCAGTTTTTGGGCAGTTCCAGCTTTGAGGCGCGTACTTCCGGTCACAAACTCAGGACCTACTACGGCTTCAACGGGAAAATCCGCGTTAGCTGCCAAGGGCGTTCCCGGATTACAGGTGACACATCCGGTGACAATCCCTCTGGCCCGGCAAGCTTGCAAGCCTGCAATCACATAAGGCGTAGTGCCCGAGGCAGCAATGCCAATCACGGCGTCATCCTTGTCTATTTCATGCGCTTGCAGATCTACCCAGGCTTGAGTAACGCTGTCTTCAGCGGCCTCAATGGCATGCCGAATGGCCCGATCTCCACCGGCAATCAAACCAATAACCAGGTCTTCTGGTATCCCAAATGTAGGTGGGCATTCAGAAGCATCCAGTACCCCCAAACGACCACTGGTACCCGCTCCAATGTAGAACAAACGGCCACCTTGTTGCATTTTGGGAACAACCACGTTGATCAATGCTTCAATTTGAGGAATGGCCCGCGCTACCGCTGTGGGAACTTCCTGGTCTTCACGGTTCATGTTTTCCAATAATTCTCGCACATTCATCTTCTCCAGGTGGCGATAGCGAGAAGGTTTTTCAGTAATCCTTTCCATACTCGGTAGCTATGAGGGCTTGTTTAAATTTATTAAGCGGAAGCTTAAACAAGCTATACGATCCAAAATAATCCACAAGTTGCGTTATTTCATGCAATAATTTGCAGTTTTTGAGGATTTTTTTGCAAAAAAGCTCGTTTTTTTCTGCATCGGACTGCAAGAAATATTTTTGCAAAAAATATTTGGATAAGTCACTACGCCGCCTGTATATTTGCAGCCACTTAAATAGAAAGTGATCTGGGGGTATAGCTCAGTTGGTAGAGCGCTTGCATGGCATGCAAGAGGCCAGGGGTTCGAATCCCCTTACCTCCACAGATAAAACGCCTCAATTGGTTGAAATTCAACTGATTGAGGCGTTTTTGTTTTTGTAGCTGTACTCATAGGAGTTACCGCTCTGCAATTTCCCGAATCCGGGTCATCACCTCTGGCAAAATGCGCCGATAGTTTCTCCCCAATGCATTGCCAAAAAAAACCTTGCTCAGTCCACTGAACCATACTTCATGGGTAAAATAGGTTTTGCCCTCCTTTTCCTCCAAGTACCTTTTGACATGTAAAGCACCCAAGGGGAGTTTGGTTTTGAAGGTATACGACTTACCTTCTACCAGTTCGGTGAGGATGAAGGTAGACTTCGGGCCTTTGTCAGGAATCAATTTGCCTTTGGTGCCAATCGCAAATGCGCCCAACAGTTCAGCGCTTTTTAAACCCGCATCCCATTGCTGCCAATTGGGCACATCGCTCCAGATTTGCCAGATTTTTGCGGAATTAGCCTTGGTTTCAAGGCTGTGGCTAAAATGAGTATTGGATTGGGCAATGCCAAGGGTAGCCATAAGTAGGAGTGTTTGAAGTGAAAGAAATGCTTTGTTCATGTTTGAATTTTCCACAAAGTTCCAGCAGATCTTTCCAGGTACACTACACATAGGTTAAGTTCGGAGTTGTTGCTGCATTTTTTTACGAATGCGGCTGAGCGATTGAGGGGCGATACCCAGGTAAGAGGCCAGGTGTTTGAGGGGAACCCGCTGTACCAAATCGGGATCTTGTTGCAGGAGCATTTTGTAGCGTTGCTCGGCAGTTTGGGTTTGTAATGCCTCCAGAATTTCCTCGGTATAAGTTTGTACCTCTTGCACCAGTAGGCGGATAAAGGTGCTCCAGGATTTGAGTTCCAGCAAACGGTTCGCATCCTCGTAACTCATTTGCCAAATGATGCTGTCTTCGAGTGTTTCAATGCTTTCCTGTGCCGGGACCTGTTGGCTAAAACTTTTTTGAGAGGTGAAGACATAGGGTACGTCTGTAAAGTACTTGGTGATGTCAAGGCCATCTTTCCAAACAAAAAAACGCAGCAAACCTTTTTCCAAAAAATAGAGGTGTTTGCAGGTTTTACCTTCTTCCAGCAAAAGGGTTTCTTTTTTAAGTTCTCGGCGAAGCAGGCAGTTAGAAATGGCCTGCCAGTCTTGTTCCGCTACCGGAGTGAATTGTGAAATGAACTGGCGGAGTGGGTGCATGGCTTTTTGATCAATTCAATTGGAAACAAAAGCCTGCATCATTGGTTTACTTCTGCTTCACCGCCTCGTACATCTTCTTCACCTCCTCCAACGAAAACCGCTGATTCAGCGCAGTAGTGAACACAATTTCCGTGTCCCGTACCAAATGCACATAGCGAAAACTGTAGCGGTCTTCCCGCTGGCCTTTTACTTCGTAAATGAAGCCGTCGCTGTGTTGTTCCACAATTTTGCTGAATTCGGGATTGCTGTGTACTTCGCGGATTTGGCGGAAGGTTTGCTCCACGAGTTTATTGCCACGAGCTTTGCCCGCGTAAATTTGCACAGCAAAGGGTGTTTCCCCAGTTGAAGTGATAGAGACGTCTTTGATGCCCGAAAGTTCAAAATTTTCTACTTGGGTGCTGTCAGCAGGGGCGAGGATAGTCGCCGGAATACCATAGCCTTTGAGGTCCAATGCCTGCCAGGATTTGGATTTAGGGCCTCCACAGGTATGGAATACCGAGGCCATGAGTAGGAAGATCAAAAATTGTTTCATTGCGGTTACTCAAGAATGGGTGTGAGTGTGGGTGTGAAGGTGTGAGTGTGATTCTGTGGGTGTAAACCCAATTATTTTGATGCAAAATTAATGCTTTGTGCAAGAAGTCCAATTTTTTCAAACAAAACCTTTATTTTTACGCGCAGTATTTTTCAAAGCGCTATGATAAAAAGGCTTCACATCCGCAATTATGCCATTATTGAGTCCCTGGACATTGACTTTGCCAGGGGCTTGACCATCATTACCGGAGAAACTGGCGCCGGTAAATCAATCCTCTTGGGGGCATTGGGTTTGATCATGGGCGATCGCGCCGATACCAAATCCTTGTACAACCAGGAAGAAAAATGCATCATCGAAGGTATTTTTGACCTGGGCGCGCACGATTTGCGCGATTTTTTTGCCGAAAACGACCTCGATTATGAAACCGAAGTGGTCGTCCGGCGCGAGCTGACACCCTCGGGTAAATCACGTGCTTTCGTCAATGACAGCCCGGTTACCCTCAGAGTGCTCCAAGACCTCAGTGCGGAGTTGATCGACCTCCATCAGCAGTTTGATACCCTCGACATCCACAACCTCTCCTTCCAACTCAGGATGATCGATGCCCTGGCGGGCAACAAAGAACAGCTCCTCCAATACCGCAACGTTTACCGCGAATACAGCGCCAACCAGCGCCGCTTGTCGGAGTTGCTGAACCGCAATGAGCAATCGACCAAAGAAATGGACTTCATCCAGTTTCAGTTGGAAGAGTTCAACAAAGCGGGATTGGTTGCAGGGGAACAGGAGACTTGGGAAGAAGAGCTCACCAGGCTCAGCCATGCCGAAGACATCAAACGCACCCTGGGTATGGCCTTTGATATTTTGACTGAAAATGAACAGTCCATCGTCGGTCAAATGCAAAGCCTGAGCGTTGCACTGGTGAGCATCGGGAAATACGCCCCCAAACTTGGCGAGTATTCAGATCGTTTTGCCAGTATGATCTTTGAGTTGCGCGAAATGAGCAACGAGTTTGAAAAAGTGGCCGACAAAACTGATTACGACCCTGAACGGATTCAGGAGGTACAACAACGCCTGGACTTGATTTATCGCCTGCTTAAAAAACACACCGTTGCTTCGGTCGATGAACTTTTGGCCATTCAAACCAATCTGGAGCAGCAATTGGCGGGTTTTGCCGATCTGGGAAATGAAATAGGTGCCCTGCGCGACAAGATCAAGGTGCAGGAAGAACAGCTATACCGCTGGGCAGACGAGCTCAGCGATCGACGCCAGGCGGTCATTCCGGGGTATGAGCAAAAGGTGGTCGACATGTTGACCCAATTGGCAATGCCCTACGCACAGCTTAAAATTGAAAACCGCAAGTTGGATCACTTGAGCCCAACGGGCCTGGACGAGGTACAATTCCTATTTGCCGCCAACCGGGGTAGTCGCTTGCAGCAAATCAAGGACGTTGCTTCCGGTGGGGAATTGTCGCGCCTTGCCCTGGTCACCAAATCCTTGGTTGCCAGTGCAATCCCGCTGCCTACGCTCATTTTTGACGAAATCGATTCGGGTATATCCGGTGACGTGGCCCTCAAAATGGGCAATATCCTGCGCAACTTGTCGAATGAACACCAAGTGGTGACCATCACGCACTCACCACAGGTTGCTTCAAAGGCCGATCGACACTATTTTGTATTCAAAGTGGATAAACCCGATCGCACCATCACCAACGTACGTCTGCTCAGTGATGATGATCGGGTACGCGCCATTGCCGTGATGCTCAGCCAAAGCCCGCCGAGTGAGTCGGCCTTGGTGAATGCGCGGGAATTGCTGGGATTGTAGCAAATTATGAGTGATGAATGATGAGTGATGAATTGGTTTACTTCCAAGTTTAACGGGGTATTGACAATTTATCATTCATCATTCACCACTCATCACTTATAACTTTTTACTTTTGCTCCGCCTAAGACATAAATGTTAAAAAAACAACCAATGGCGAACAACTTATTACAAGGGAAACGCGGCGTCATTTCTGGCGCTCTTGATGAAAATTCAATTGCCTGGAAAATAGCCGAGCGCTGTGTAGAGGAAGGAGCAACAATTGTGCTGACCAATGCACCTGTTGCCATGCGCATGGGCGAGATCAACCACCTCGCTGAAAAAACCAACGCCCAAATCATTCCGGCAGACGCGACGGATATGGATGATTTGGAAAATCTGTTTGGGAAATCGGTAGAAATTCTGGGCGGGCCGCTCGATTTTGTCCTGCACTCCATTGGAATGTCGATCAATGTGCGCAAAAAAAAGGACTATACCGACCTGAACTACGAGTGGATGCAAAAATCCTTCGATATTTCGGCGATTTCTTTCCACCGCATGATGCAAACCCTATACAAACTGGACGCCATGAACGAATGGGGCTCTATTCTGGGTTTGAGTTACATCGCTGCGCAACGCAGTTTCCCCGATTACAGCGAAATGGCTGAATCGAAGGCGCTGCTTGAATCTTTTGCCCGTAGCTTCGGCTACCACTGGGCGTTGAAAAAACACGTACGGGTCAATACCGTGTCACAATCCCCCACCAAAACTACAGCTGGTTCAGGCATCAAGGGATTTGGTGATTTTTATGACTATTCCGATAAAATGTCTCCGCTGGGCAATGCTTCTGCGGATGCCTGCGCGGATTATTGCATCGCCATGTTCTCCGACCTCACCAAGATGGTTACCATGCAAAATCTTTACCACGACGGCGGATTCTCCTCAATGGGGATGAACCCGGCGATACTTGGACTTTAAAATAGTGATGAGTGATGAGTGATAAATGATGAATGGAGATTCATCGCTCATCATTCATCACTCATCACTCATAACTATTTTTTTGTGCTAAAACTCCTCACCACGCTCCTTTTCCTTTCCGGTGCAACCATGCTGCTGGCTCAGTTTCCAACCCAAGGTCCGGGTGGTTTTGGAACCAACAATGGTTTGAATGTACAAAGACCAGGACAAACGGCACAGGACTCTATCCAGGAGGAAGTCAAGCGTGATACTTTTGGGGCTTATCGATTTTTTGCCAAAAATCCCTTCCATGAAAAAATCTTTGCGGATACCCTGCTGAACGATTACCTGTACCAGCATGATCCTGCCCGGCAACGCCAATGGGATTACATGCACCTGGGGATATCTGGCTCGGCGGCGCAGCCCATTGTGTACCAGCCTACGCTGCGCCGAGGGTTTGATTTGGGTTGGCACCAGTATGATTTGTACTTAAAATCGGCGGATGACATTCCATTTTATCGGCATGAATCAGCTTTTACCAATGTAGGGTATAACCAATTGGGCAATCAAAACAACAGTTTTTTTACCCTGCAATTCTCGCGCAATTTTGGTAAAGGATTTAATGCATCCATCGATTATCAGCGCCTGTCGCAGCGTGGGACCACCACTTTGTTTACCCAGCAGTCCTTGCGGAATACCACATTGGGCCTCAATTTTTGGTTCAAAAGCCAGAATGGTCGCTACAATGCCTACCTCACCTTTGTCAACAACAAACTGGAACACCAGGAAAATGGAGGTCTAGTCAACGATACGCTGACCCTGGAGGGCAATTTGGCCACGCCATCACAAGCGAAGGTTTTTCTGGAGTCAGGGCGCTCTCGTTATCAGCATGAAGAGGTCCAGTTTACCCAATATTTCCAATTGAATCGCCTGGGTAAAAAGGATACGAGCCAATTGGATAGTTTGCCTCAGGTCGCTGTAGCGGGCAAACAGATTTATCAGGTGGCGCACAGCGTGAGTTATCAAAAAATCTTCTCGCGCTACGACGATGAAGACATTACACTTCTCGATACTTACTACCGCAATTTCAATACCGATACGCGTGGGGTCCGCAATTTTGTCGGGCACCAAAAAATCGAAAACCAGTTTCGCCTAATAACTTATCGTAGCCAGGGGCCTTTGGTTGGCAGAGTGCGCCAGGAAAATGGACTTTTGGAGCTGGGTTTGGTGCATGCCTATCACCGGATTGAGTTGGAAGGTAAAGATTCCAGCCTCAATGAAGTATTTGCTACCGGGCGTTGGGATTTACAACCGATCCCCTTAGTCGATTTGCGCTTGAATGCCAAACTGGGTTTATTGGGCAATATTGGCGATTATCAGGTGAGTGGAGCAATTGATTTTAAATTGGGCAAATTGGGCCATTTGACTGGCAAAGCTACCAACCAATTGTACAGCCCCAGCCTGATTCAACGCGAATTTTGGGTCACGCAACAACGCGTCTGGAACAATGATTTCAAAAAAACACTGGAAACCAACCTGGAAGCAACCCTCAATATTGAGCGGTTTCAGGTAGAAGTTGGTGCGGCTTATCATTTGATTAACAATTTGATATACTTTGACACTACGGGTTATGCGCGGCAATCTGGAAAACCCGTGAGCATTTTGCAGTTTTTTGTCAAGAAAAATTTTGTACTTTGGCGTATTCATCTTGATAATCAAGCTATACTGCAACAATCTTCAGAAGACATAGTGCGTTTGCCGCAATTCTTTGGTAAACATTCCTTGTATTTTGAAGGCAAACTGTTTCAGGTTTTGAATACCCGAATCGGGGTGGATGTACGGTATCAGGCAGCATATCGGGCGGACTATTATTTACCGCTGACGGGGCAATTCCAATTGCAAGATCAGCGCACGGTAGATTTTTACCCCGCTGCGGATGTGTTTGCAGCGTTTCAGGTGACCAAATTTCGGGCCTTTTTTAAACTAGAAAACATTACTCGGTTTATTTATCCCCAGAATCAATTGTTTTATCAAACTTCCTTCTATCCAATGCCACCAAGTAGTGGGTTTCGCCTGGGAATCAGATGGTTATTCCTGGACTGACCAGCTTCTTGAAGTAGGGCATCTAACCCAAAACACGATGAGAAACGTTGAATTAGGTAAAGTTGGACGCAAAATCCGACAACTGCGCAAGGAGCGTGGCATGAACCTACAAGAGGTAGCCGACAAAAGTGACATCACGGCTGGTTTGCTCTCACGCATCGAAAATTTTCGAACCCTTCCTTCACTTCCGGTTTTGCACAACATTTCGATGGCATTAAATGTCCCTTTGGCCGAACTGGTCGAACTGGTGGGCAACAATGGTGAATCCAGCTATATCCTGGTGCGCAAAGGCCAGGGTGAAAAAGAGGAGCGGGAGGATTCACATGGGCTTTTGTACGAAAACATCCTCAGTACCGGCGTAGCTGAAACCAACCTACAGGTATCCATCATTTCCATTCCAGCAGGCACTTACCGCAGGCCACTCGCCAACGATAGTATGGAGTTGATCCACGTAGTGCAGGGCTCGGTTGAATATGGTTTGGGCGACAACATCCTCGAACTACATCATGGTGATACCCTTTTTTTTGATGGGAGTATCCCACATTCTTTGAACAATACCACTGCGGAGACAGCGATATTGTTCAAAGTGTACCTATTGCGTCGACGCTAATCCTAATTTATTTTCCAGGCTGATAAGTCCGGTTGGCACCCTTTTGGTACTCTTCCGGGTAAAACAACACGTCCTTAAATTGCCCTTCTGTATACATCTTCGCTTGATCAAAAAAGTGCGGGGAGTTAGGGTTGCTGCTTTGCCCACCCGTAACGATGGACTTGGCTTTGACTTTGGGCCCAAACTCTACCACTGCTACAAAGCTGTTGCCAACACTACCGTAGCGCTTTTTGGTCCCCGGGTAGGTCCTTGCGCCAAAGGCGGCCAGTGAGCCCCAGTGTGAAGAGGTAAAGGCAACCGGTAGACTTGGCTTTTGATCGTCGAAAGTTTCGCGGATTTTGCCCGTCAGGCGTTGAAAGCGGTTGATCTCCCCCCAGGCGATTTTCCAGCTGCCGAAGTCGCGGGTCAATTCGTCAAGCACCAGATTGAACTGTTTGATCTTTTCTTCGGCGGTGCTGCGTTTGATGATGTGCTCCGTCAAACTCAAGGCATCATTGGGCTCATCTTCCGGCAAATGGTAGCGGGTATAAGTCAGCATTTTTTCCCCCCAATACATGGCTAGGGTCGTTGCCTGAGATTCCAGACTGTATGTATAATTCCATTGACGCAGCACATTGATGGCTTCAGTAAGTCTTGGATTTTTGTCTGGATTTTCTTCGTAAGCTTTAATCAAAGCCGGGATGATGGGCTCAAAACCAGGTAGATGAGGCTCGTAAGCCGTTTCAATCAGTTTATCCAAGGTGAAACCACTGGCATCTTTGAGTACCCGAACAGCGTGGATACCCCGGTAGTTTTCAGGGTCAGGCGCCATGTAACTGGGGTACTTTTTTGGGTCCGGGCTTTGTGAGGCGGCGGCAGTATAAGGTGTAGAGTTGCAGTTTTGCAGCCATCCTGTCCCTGGATTCAGCAATTGCACCGTTTCTTTAACCGGATGGAGGCCTTGCCAGTCGGTCAAAGGGTTGCCGCCATCGACGGGTTTTTCCCAATCAAAACTGGGGTTGCGGCGAGGCATAAAATTGCCATGCCAATACGCGATATTGCCTTTGCTGTCGGCAAAAACGGTATTGTTGGAGGCATTGCCCCGCCAGTCCATGGCCTTGTTGTACTGTTTGTAACCCTTGGCCTTGGTGCGCAGGAAAGATTGCGCCAGGGCCTTGTAAGGCTCGTTCATCATACTGATGCTGATCCACTTGCCATCCTTTTCGGAAATAACCGGCCCGTGGTGGGTGTGGTAAGTGTCAAATTCTTTTTGTTGGAGGGCACTGCCGTCTTTGTACCACAATTTTATTTTTTCTACCCGCACTGGTTTGAGCGTGCCTCCGTGCTGATAAAAGGGCTTCCCTTCTTTCCATTCCATCGTTTCGAGGTATTCATCCAGTACATCGGCAGCACTGGAGGTATGCATCCAACCACAGTTTTCATTAAAGCCCTGGTAGATGAAAAACTGCCCCCAAGTTACGGCCCCATAGACGTTCAAACCCTCCTCGCTCCGAATGTGCAGTTCACTGCGGAAGTAAAAGGTGGTATGCGGATTGATCAGCAAAAGGGCATGCCCCGAAGCGCTTTTGCCGGGTGCAATGGCAAAACCATTGGAGCCGACGGGTTCCCATTCTTTTTCTTGCCAATCCTTGAATCGCCAGGAGGTAGAATGATTTTTGGTATAAAAATTTTTCAAACGCTCCACCGAAATCGCGCTGATGTTTCCACCGATACTCCCTTCGCTGAACATCAGTGGCATCCAGGGTTCAAAACGTTTGATCAAACGTGGTTTCACCTCCGGATGGGTGTAGAGGTAGTAGTTGCAGCCATCGGCAAATGCGTGCAAGAGTTTTTTCATCCAGCCAGGACTGGTTTGGTAAATGGCTTTGACCCGGTTGGTATCTAAAAACAGGCGTGCCCGCAAATCCTGGTACAAATAGGCTTCACCTTCCACTTCGGACATGCGCCCCATGTTGGTGATGTAATTGTCTTCAACCCGCATGAAGTCGTCTTCACACTGCACGTAGAGCATGCCAAAGATGGCATCCGCGTCGGTTTTGCCGGATACGTGCGGGATGTCCCACTTGTCGCGGGTAATGGTGATGCCCTGGGCCTGGGCCTTCCAGCGGGCAATTTCCGCAGCGCTGAAGGATTGGCTCCAGGCGCTGTAAGCGGTTAAAAGCAAGAAGAAAAGATAAAATGGTTTCATGGTCGTTTATTTGGAGGTTCCAGGGTTCCAAGTTCCAAAGTTCCAGGGTTCGAGGTTCCAAAGTTTGAGTTACCCGAACCCTGGAACTTTGGAACTTGGAACCCTGGAACCTTTATTTATTTTCTATAATCCAGCGGTGGTTTCCGCGTTCCGATCAAACATTGGTATTTAAAATCCTTCCCGGTGCGTTCCTTCAATTCTGCCTTCGCTTTGGTACAAGTTTCAGGCGCATTGAACAGGTCGATTGCCGTCAAAGCCATCGTTTTGGCCGCTACCATCATGCCCTTTGCGCCAATCCCGGTGCCCCCGGCCGCTACCGCCTGCCAGCTGTGGGCAGAAGTGCCAGGCACCCAGGTCGCTGAGCCCATGCCCACGGTAGGCACCACCCAACTGATGTCGCCCACGTCGGTGGAACCGCTGTTGCGTTCCTCTTTTTGTTCAAAAGGTGAAACACTTGCAGCCGATTCGATTTTTACATCGGGCAAGTTGAGCGATGGAAAGATTTTTTCGGCAAACTGGCGCTCTTCGGCATTGTAGATCACGCCTCCAACTGCGGTAAGATTGTTGTGCATGAGGCGGGCCAGGGTTTCATTGGGCATGAGGTTGTACACCCCGTTGATGTGTTCAAATTCCATACGCGTGCCCGTACCCAAGGCAGCACCTTCGGCTGCTTTGACGATCCGGTCAAAAATTTCTTGAGTCGTTTTGGCGTCCGGGTGGCGAGCGTAATAGTATACCTCGGCGAAGGCTGGAACCACGTTGGGGGCATCGCCACCACGGGTGATCACGTAGTGGATGCGGGTATCCTCGGGGATGTGCTCGCGCATCATGTTGACCATGTAGTTCATTGATTCAACGCCATCCAAGGCAGAGCGACCGCGATCGGGTGCCATTGCGGCGTGAGAGGCTTGACCGTAAAAACGAAACTTGGCAGAGATGTTGGCCAGGGAGGAACTGGCCCGGGCGCTGTTTTCACTCGCCGGGTGCCAGTGGATGACTGCGTCGGCATCGTCGAACAAACCTGCACGTACCATGTAGACCTTACCACCGCCACCTTCTTCGGCAGGGGTGCCGTAAAAACGGATGGTGCCCGATTTGCCACTTTTTTGCAGCCATTCTTTGACCGCCACTGCGGCGGCGGCTGAACCGGCCCCAAACAAGTGGTGCCCACAGGCATGACCAGATTTTACTTCTGGGCGCTCCTGGCGAATGGGTACAGCCGCTTGGGATACACCGGGCAAGGCATCAAATTCACCAAGGATTCCGATGACGGGTTTGCCCGAGCCAAAACTGGCCACAAAGGCGGTCGGCATATCGGCCACTCCGGCTTTGACTTCAAAACCAGCATTGCGCAGTTGTTCTTGGAGGAGTTGGGAGCTTTTGGCTTCCTGGTAACCCAATTCGGCCCAGTCCCAGATTTTCATGGCGACCTGGGTATAGCTGCCGGACAATTCATCCAGGCGTTTGAGGGTTTGGGCTTTGTCTTTGGAAAGGGTAGGGGCGTTTTGGGCAAAAAGACCCAGGCCACCCAGTAGTAATAGAAGGCTAAATAATGGCTTCATGCAATTTGGTTTTTTCATACTGTTGGGATAAAGCTAGAATTTTTTGGGCTTTTGGGGTACTGAAGTCGATAGAAATATGAGCAGGGCCGTAAATTCGGCACTGGATTCACTTCAAGTGCCATTTCCGCCGCTTCCCTGCATTTCATTTGCATTTCCTGACATAAAAACCCTTAATTTACCATGTCGCTTAAAATAAATGCAATGAAACTGTCCTTGTTCCTGCTGAGTATAGGTTTCCTCCTGTGGAGTTGTGGCAAAGAAAAGCCGCAACTTGCTCAGCCTGAAATTGCCAAACTCACCGAAGCCGTTTATGCCTCTGGTACCCTGGTGCCGGAATCCGAATACCGCGTAATGAGTGTATCCGATGGGATCATCACCTCAGTGCGCATCAAGGCCGGAGATGTGGTCAAAACGGGCAGTCTGCTGTTTTCATTGAGTAATTCCAATTTGACAGCCAATGTGAGCGCAGCCCAACAATTGCTCAACAAAACCTTGCCTCTAACCAGCGATGCCGCACCTCAACTGCGCGAACTGCGCAATCGCCTACAAAGTGCTCAGGCTAAATTGCGCTTCGATAGCCTACAATACCAACGCTTCAGCAGTCTGATGGCTTCGGAGGCCATTTCCAAACGCGAATTTGAACAAGCTCAGCTGCAATACGAATCCAGCCAGCGCGAAGTCCAGGCCCTGCAGCAACAAGTCCGCCAGGTCAACCTCAATGCGGCGCTACAAACCCAGCAAGCCGAAAACCAAGTGCGCATCGCCAACACCTCCCAGCAAAACACTCAATTGAAAAGTTTTGGCGAAGGGATGGTCTACGAGGTGCTCAAGTACCCTGGAGATATGGTTTATCCCAATCAAGCCCTCGCCATCCTTGGCAGCAAAACCTTGATCGCCAAGTTGATGATTGATGAAACGGATTTGGGTAAAATACAAATGGGGCAAAAGGTGTTGCTCACCATGGATGCCTTCGCCGATCAGATTTTTCAGGCAGAAATCACCCGAATATATCCGATGCTCAATCGGGTGGAACAATCCATCCGGGTGGATGCCACGTTGCTCGACGCTTTGCCGCAACAACTCTACGGCCTCAATGTAGAAGCCAATATTGTGATTCGGGAAGCCGAAAACGCGCTGGTGATTCCCAAAGCTTTGCTCTTGCCTGGCGATAGTGTTTGGGTGATGGAAGGAAAGGAAAAACGCAAAGTCAAAATACAACGCGGCGTGGAAGATGCCCAGCGGGTGCAAGTGAAAAGTGGTTTAAGGGAAAATTCTCAATTGATAGTTAAATGAGGTTTAGAAAGTTGAGAAGGTTGAGGAAGGTTGAGGCTACCGCGAGCGACACTTCGGCTTCGCTCAGTGACCGTTCGCAGTAGCCTCAACCTCCCTCAACTTTCCTCAACCTTCTCAACCATAATAATTCTTCATGAAGCGCAGCCTCACTTTGGAAATTGCCCTGACGCACTTGTTGACCAAGCGCAAACAGACCGTTGTGGCCATGTTGGGGGTAACCTTTGGCATCTCGATGTTTTTGGTGATGATCAGCTTTATGACTGGGGTAAACGATTTTACCAAAAACCTGGCCATGGAGGAAGCCCCGGATATTCGCATTTACAACCCTCTGGAAATTGAAAAAAACACCATTATCGCCAAGGCCGCCCCGGATACTACGGGCAATCTATACGTAGTGCACCATCAACGCCCCAAAAACGTGGTACCCAAATTGCGCAATGCCATCATGCTGGCGCAATCCCTGGAAGCCATGCCCGAGGTGAAAGGCGTTGCACCACAGGTAGCCACCCAGGTTTTTTTCAACAATGGTCCCATTCGGATCACCGGATCCTTGCAGGGTATTGATGTCAAGAAGCAGGGGGAATTGTTTACCCTGGCCCGCAAGATGGACGCTGGACAATTGATTGACTTGTTGGGCATCAATGATGGGGTGATTCTGGGCTATGGTTTGGCCAATAAAATGAATGTGGGCATCGGCGACCGCCTGAGCATCACCACCTCTGAGGGTAGTATCCTGATGCTGCGTGTAGTGGGGATTTTCTCTTATGGGCTGGCTGATTTTGACAACGCCCGCGCCTACGCCACCCTCGCTACGGTACAAAAAGTGATGCAACGCGACCCGAGTTTCATCACCGATTTGCACATCAAAATGTACGACAACAGCCAGGCTAAGGCCATGGCCGCAACCATCAGCAAACGTTTTGGTGTACATGCCGAAGACTGGTCTACGGCCAACGCGCCACTTTTGGCTGGGGAGAGCATCCGTTTTGCCATGACTGGGATCATTTCGTTTACGCTGTTGTTGGTAGCTGGTTTTGGCATCTACAACATCATGAACATGAACATCATCAACAAACTCAAGGACATTGCCATTTTGAAGGCTACGGGTTTCGAAAGCCGCCAGATTGTGGGCATTTTTTTGTGGCAATCGGCCATCATTGGTTTGTTGGGAGGGATCGTTGGGCTATTGCTGGGCTATGGTTTTTGTGTGGCCTTGTCGCACACCCCCTTTCCGGGAGGTAGCGTGGTGCGCATTGCTACTATGCCCGTCAATTTTAATCCACAACATTACATCATGGGGTTTTGCTTTGGCGTAATCACCACCGTTTTGGCTGGTTTTTTCCCTTCTTTGAAGGCTGCTAAGGTAGATCCTGTACAGATCATCAGAGGATAAGATCATGCCGATATTACAAGCCAAACAAATCACCAAATACTTTCACGAGCCTGAGACCGTGCAAGTGCTCAAGGGCGTGGACATCAGCGTGGAGCAAGGTGAATTCCTATCCATCGTGGGGAAGTCGGGTTGCGGAAAATCGACTTTGCTGTACATCCTCAGTACGATGGATACCGATTACGAAGGAACGCTCAACATCAAAGGGGAAAAACTCAATGGCTGGTCGCAGAATCAATTGGCGCGTTTTCGCAACGAAAACCTGGGCTTTGTCTTCCAGTTTCACTTTCTTTTGCCAGAATTTACCGCCCTGCGCAATGTGATGATGCCCGCCTTGAAACTGGGCAAATACAGCTACGCCGAAATAGAACAACGCGCAATTGACAAATTACGCATGGTGGAAATGGATGGATTTGCCCACAAAATGGCCTCCAAACTCTCCGGTGGACAGCAACAACGGGTGGCCATCGCACGGGCACTCATCAACGACCCGGCAATCATCATGGGGGATGAACCCACCGGTAACCTGGATAAAGTGAACTCCCAACGCGTATTCGAGATCTTTCAGGAATTGGCCCGTCAAAATCACCAAACCATCATTACCGTCACCCACGATCAGGATTTTGCTGCGGGCAGCGACCGGATCATTGTGATGAGTGATGGGCAAATTGTCAGGGAATGAAAAGGAGGTATTGGTCTTATCTCTTTATTGGTCTGTTTTGTTTGTTTGGCACCTATGTCCGTTCCAGGATATTGATAGGCTTGCCCTGGTACATCTATGTGTTGATGTTTGTAATTCAGTTTTTTGTGATATGGGCCGTTTGGCAAACGATTATTTGGAGCAACCGAAAACTGGAATTTTACTTTTCCCTGGATAAGCGTCCTTTTGTACGGATATTGATCCCGGTATTCGTCTCCACCTTGGCTATTTCTTCTTTTTTTCTACTTACCATCAACCTATTTTATCGTTATTTCCCAGTCTTTGTTACCAAAGAATTTCTGATGGTATTAGGCGCTTTGGCCTTGATGACCATCACCCTGATGAACTTTATCTTTTTCACTTTTGATTTTTTAAAAAAACTGAAATTATCGCAAAAAGAAAAAGCCACTTTTGAGCTATTGGCCGCCCAGGCTGAGCGGGAAAAAACCCTCATGCAATACCATAATTTGCGCAACCAGGTCAATCCGCATTTTTTGTTCAACACACTTACTTCTTTGGATGGGTTGGTGCAGCAAGATCCAAAGTTGGCTTCCCGTTTTATCCGCCATTTGGCCAAGGTATACCGCTATGTATTGGAACACAAGGAGAACGAGGTAGTGAACCTGCAAACCGAACTCGACTTCATCGAGCATTACAGCTCACTGTTGAAGATTCGTTACGGCGAAGCGCTGCAAATTGAAATAGACATTGTCGAATCGGCCAGAGACCAGGGAATTGTGATGGTCACCTTGCAGCTACTGATCGACAATGCATTGAAACACAATATTGTCCAAAACGACCGCCCCCTGTACATCAGTATTACTTGCCAAAAGGGGTATTTGGAGGTAAAAAACAACAAACAAATTCGCCGCCAAATCGAGTCCTCCAACGGTCAGGGGCTGGCCCAATTGCAGCAATTGTACCAGTTTTTGAGCGAAAAACAAGTGCAGATTCTGGATGGTGACTTATTTTTTAAAGTACAAATTCCACTACTTTGATGCCCACTACCTTGAACATATTGATGCTGGAAGATGAGCCTTTGGTGGCATTTAGTCTTTTGACCCTCGTTCAGGAAATTGAACCTACTGCCACCATCATGGGGCCTTTAGCCAGTGTGCAGGAGGCCCAGGAATGGCTGGACACCCACCCCAGCCCTGATTTGGTGCTAGCTGATATTCAACTGGCCGACGGCATTAGTCTGGATGTTTTTGCCCATCGGCCACTCGATTGTCCCATCATTTTTACCACAGCCTACAATGAATACGCCATCCGGGCTTTCAAGCTCAATAGTGTGGATTATTTGCTCAAGCCCATTGAAAAAGAGGATTTAAAAGCTGCCTTGGACAAATTTCACCTCTTGCAGGACAAGTTTAAAAACAGCACTTACCTCAGCCAAATGCAGGAGCTGTTTGCCAATTTTGCCCAACAAAATAAAAAATACAAAACCCGGTTCTCGGTGCACCAGGGACGCAGCATGATTCTGATCCCGGCGGAAGACATTGTATGCTTCGGCAAAGAGGAATACATCTACCTCCTGAGCACCGACGGCAAAAAATACCTCAGCGACTACCGCTCGCTGGACGAAGTAGCTGAATTGTTGGATCCGGCGCAGTTTTTCCGCGCCAACCGTCAGTTTTTGATTGC
>JAIXOO010000025.1 GCA_027486765.1 Saprospiraceae bacterium | reverse complement strand
TTTGCGGTGCAGCTCGCCGGGGAAGTTCAAGGCATTCAAGTCAGTTCCTGGGTTTTTCCCGACAATCGTACCGAAGGTTTTACCGATTATAGCCAGGCCGTGGAAGTATTGGAATGGTTCCACAAAAACATCGCTCCTTATCCCTACCGCAAGTTGGCCAACGTACAATCCAAAACCCGTTATGGCGGCATGGAAAACGCCAGCAATATTTTTTACTATGAAAATTCGGTCAATGGCAAAAAGGAACGAGAAGACCTGATTGCCCACGAAATTGCCCACCAATGGTTTGGCAACTCGGCTTCGGAGGCCAACTGGTACCACGTTTGGCTCAGCGAAGGTTTTGCAACCTACAGCACCCACCTTTACCACGAAGCCAAGTACGGTGCGGCCTCTCTGGCCGAACGCATGCGCAAAGACCGCTTCACCGTAGTGCGCTATGCTGAGGGCAAACTGGCACCGATTGTGGATACCACAGTCACCGACATCAACGACGTGCTCAATACCAACTCGTACCAAAAAGGCGCCTGGGTGTTGCACATGCTGCGCCACGAGATTGGCGATGACGCCTTTTGGAAAGGCTATCGTGCTTATTATCAAAAGTACCAGGGCAGCAACGCACTGACTGCTGATTTGCAAAAAGTGATGGAAGAAGCCTCTGGCAAGTCCTTGCAGACCTTTTTTAAACAATGGATCTTTCAGGCTGGACAGCCCGAATTGAAAGCCTCCTACCGCTATGATGGTGGCGAAAAGATCATAGTCTTAACTGTCCAGCAATTGCAAAAAAGTCCATTTAGTTTTCCACTGGACATTCAATTCCTGGACGAGAATAAAAAAGTGATTCTGGAAAAAACCTTGTCCATAAGTAAGGCTGAAGAGGAGTTTGCTTTTCCTATTGAAGGATTTCCCAAAAGCATCAAACTCGATCCAAAAGCCTATTTGTTGTTCAAATGATGAACCGTTGGCAAATGTTTAAAGATCATTAACACAAACAAAAGCCATTTTAGGATGACCTTAACGTTATAGAACCTGACTTGTGAGTAATTTTGCGTCATAAAAGTGTCTTGAGAATTTTTCTTCAAGGCAGCGCTTTGCCGCGAAATTTTTTACCTTGCAACCGCATTTCTCTATTAAAAAAAAACCGACGCGATGAGAAAGTTACTGGCATTTGGATCGCTTTTGGCAATGATCTTGCTTTTCTCCAACATGACTGTGGATAATGTGCAGCCCAAAAAAGCTGATGGTGAGAAGATCTACAAGCAGTACTGCGTAACCTGCCATGGTTTGCGTGGCGACATGGGGGTATCTGGTGCAGCCAATTTTGTTGAATCCAAACTAAAATTGGACGAACGCATCAAAGTCATCACCAATGGTCGCAACAACATGGCCAGCTTTAAAGCTTTGCTCGACAAAGAAAAAATCAAAGCTGTAGCGCAGTACACCATGACGTTGACCAAAAATTAACGCGGAACTGTTCAAACAAAAAACGTTAAACAGCCTGTTGGTAATTAGGGAATGGACGAAATGTTCATTCCCTAATTCCTTATTTATCCATTTCTTTCTTTGTAGCTATGTCCATTTTTGTAACTGGTGGTACAGGTTTTTTGGGGTCTTACCTGATTCGGCATTTGTTGGAGCAAGGGTATACCGACATCACCGCGCTGCGCCGGCGCAACAGCAATTTTGATCTGGCTGGTGATTTTGCCGATCGGGTGGAATGGATCGAAGGGGAACTCAACGACCCCTACAGTCTGGCGGAAGGCATCAAGGGCAAAAAATGGGTCTTCCACGTCGCTGCGATCATTTCCTTCATGGAGCGCGACCGCAAAAAAATGCAGGCCGTCAATGCGGAAGGAACTGCCTACATCGTTGATGCCTGTTTGAATGAAGGGGTGGAGAAATTGTTGCACGTGAGTTCGATAGCCGCAGTGGGACGCACCAAACCCGTCCAGGTGCTGAATGAAAAAAACATTTTTCAAACCAGCCCTTACAACACCGAATACGGAATCAGCAAATTTTTAGGCGAACAGGAAGTCTGGCGCGGCATTGCGGAAGGGCTGAATGCGGCCATCGTCAACCCCGGGGTGATCCTGGGCGCTGGGCGCTGGCACGAGGGAACCGGGCAGTTTTTCGCCAATATTCACAAGGGATTCCGCTATGTCCCTACTGGTACAATCAGTGTCGTCGATGTGCGCGATGTAGCACGGATGTTGCTGGTTTTGGCCAAAAGTGACATCGCTGAAGAACGCTTCATCGCCAATGCGGGCGAAATGAGTTACCGGGAGTTTTTCGGTGCCATTGCCCAGGAGTTGAATGCGAGAAAGCCCAATATCACCATCACCCCTTTCCTGCGGGAATTGGCCTGGCGCTTGGCCCTGGTCCCAACCCTGTTTACGGGAAAAGCACCAATCATCACCAAAGAGAATATGCGCCAAGCCGCTTTGGAGTATGTTTTTGAAAATGAAAAATCCAAAAAATTGCTCCAATTTGAATATACCCCTATCGGCCAAACCATTGCCGAAACGAGCAGTGCTTTTTTGAAATCAGGCGGGAAAACAGTGGTTTTTTAACGCGATTCCGACCACCTTTCACCCCCTCAACTTTTCAACTTCTCTCACCTAAACCTACACCACATGTCCTATCGCTCTTTCTCCGCCACTTTGTTTGTACTTGGCCTGTTCGCAGCCTGTACCCATCCTACTCCTAGCCCCGATGCAGCCATACTCAGTTATTTCCAAACCGCTACGCTGAGCGATACCACCCATTTGGAGCTACCGGATGAAGCTATTTCTGGAGATACCATTCCTACCTCCTTGTTTTTTCGAACCCTGGGGCCTTTGATGCAGCCAGTGGATTATATTGTTGATTCTACTTCGAGTACCGTGGTAGCCTTGCAGCGCTTTTCGCTAAACGAACGTTACGAGGGCTGTTTGGTGCACCTCACCCAAAATTGGTTCAAACACCAGTCTCTTTTACTTTTTGACAAACAAACCCAGCGCTTCACTGAGCGTTTCACCGTGGGCGAATGGTATGGTGGCGAAGGTGGCCAAGTGCTGATCGGCTCCTGGCTTTTCGACTACAACGGAGACGGGAACAAAGACCTGGTGCGCCGCAGCATCGAACACAGCATGACCCCAACGCCCGAGGGAGAAGCTGAAGAAAAATTTTTCGAATCCGCGGAATTGCTCCTCTGGAACAAAAATAGCTGGGTCAAAACCACGGTGAAAGACTCCAGTACCTTGGTCAAAAACTACCCCATCCACTCAGTCTGGTAACCCTGCTATTCGCTATTCACTTTTCACTTTTCACTTTTCACTTTTCACTTTCAAAACATTTTCCCTCTTTTTGCTGTACTATTCTGGAATTTATCTCAATTTTGCAGCGTGTAAAAGTGGAGTAAGCCATGGTCGAATTACCTGTTGTCAGCAAGGAAAGTACTGAACCTACCCGGACGCGCAAGCCAGACTGGTTGCGGGTCAAACTACCCATGGGTGAGAATTATAAAAAAGTGCGCTCTTTGGTCGACGAGTACAAGCTACACACCATTTGCCAAAGTGGCAATTGCCCAAATATGGGCGAATGTTGGGGTGAAGGTACGGCTACCTTTATGATCCTGGGCAATACTTGTACCCGCTCTTGCTCCTTCTGCGCGGTAAAAACGGGCCGCCCTAACGAATACGACACAGATGAACCCCGCCGCGTAGCCGAAGCCATCGTACTCATGCAGGTCAAACACGCCGTAATCACCTCCGTCAACCGCGACGAACTGGCCGACCGGGGTGCCGAAATCTGGTACCAAACCGTTCGCCTCGTCAAAGAAGCTTCTCCTTCCACCACTATAGAAACATTGATTCCTGATACCAAAGCCAATTGGGAAGCCCTCGAACGCATGATCTCCGCTGGCCAGGAAGTGGTATCCCACAACATGGAAACCGTCGAGCGCCTCTACCGCAAAGTACGCCCTCAGGCCAAATACCAACGCAGCCTCGAACAAATCCAACGCACCAAAGACTACGGCAAACGCACCAAATCGGGCATCATGGTGGGTTTGGGTGAAACGCAGGAGGAAGTGTTCAAAATCATGGACGACCTCGTAGCGCACGGCTGCGACGTACTCACCATTGGGCAATACTTACAGCCTACTCAAATGCACATTGCCGTGGCGGAATTTGTACACCCGGATGTGTTTGCGCTGTACCAGGAAGTGGGACTGAGCAAGGGATTCAAGTTTGTGGAAAGTGGGCCACTAGTGAGGTCGAGTTATCATGCAGAAAGGCATTTGTAGAGGATAAGTAATTTAGGAACAACAATAAAAAAAGAGGTCGCTGCGGCAGCATCAACTGCCCTCAACTTCCTCTACCCTTCTTTTCAATTTCACTTGCTTCGCCTTCTGCTTAAACAGCACCGTACGCTCTGAAGCGATCAAAACCCGTTTTTCATTCACATACCCAATCGACTCGTACTGGGTTGGAATCAAAGGTGGTTTTTTCACCCTGGTTTTGCTGAGGGTACCTTTAAAAAACTGGCTGCCCGGGAAATCTGACAAGGTCCAGACCGTAGTGCGGGTTTTGGGCAAAAGCCCCAAAAAGGTCATGCGGTAAAAGTAAGACAAGAGTGCAATTTGTCGTCCATCGGGGCTTACCGCCGCCCCAGTCACTACCCGCTTGGGCAACAAGAGACTATCTCGCAAAATGGCCGTATATTTCCCCGGCTGAGTAGGCAATACATAGTGCTTGGTGTAGTAATTCCCGGCTCCCACGCGGTTTTTGGAAAAAACATGCAGGGAGTCGCGAAACCACAAAAAACCTTCTGCATCAAAATTCCATTGAGGCAAGGGAGGGGGAAAAGACGCCTGATCTGGATAGCTGAACAGGATGGAATCGAGCTGACGGGTGCGGGGATGATAGCGGTAAATGCGCAAATCTTCGCGGCGATTGAGGTTATTGCCAAAGTCTCCCAGGTACAAAAAACCTTGGGAGTCGGCAGTCATGTCTTCCCAGTCGCGGTTTTGGATGCCCGGAATGGCTACGCGCTGGCGTACTCTCCCGCGCCCATCGGTAAGCAAAAGCCGGGGCCGGTCACCACTGTCGTTGTGCCACCAAATGCTGTCGGGGGCAGTGATGTACAGTCCCGAAACCTCCACAAAATCGGGGGGAAGCACGAATTTTTTCTTCTGAGCGGGAACCAAGACGGGTAACATTAGGGTTAAGACTAGGAAAATCAAATGATTGCGCATGATTTTATTTTGAGTAAACAAGTTCTGAATCCCAAAAATAACTGAATTACGCATGGGTATTCCTTTTCACCTCCACGAAATCGATCAGGTTTTTCCTCCTAAAGTGCTCATGGAAGGAGAAGACCTCTGGCTGGACGGCGCGCTCGTTGGCCTGGAAGAGTACCGGAATACCTGGAGCGCCAAGGTTTACGCCGGAAAAATTGAGCAGGTATCCCTCAAGGTGAGGGGCAAAGAAGTGATTGCGGTGAGTTGTACTTGTGCGGTTAAAGGGCTGTGTCCGCATGTGGCGGCATTGGCTCTGGGCGTGGAAGAAAGCTTGGATAATTAATGGTTTAGGGACGTTGAGGGAGGTTGAGAAGGTTTAGGCTACCGCAGGAACTTTGACATTGACACTGCGGCAGCCTAAACCTTCTCAACCTTCCTCAACCTTCTAAACCCAAAAAATAAACCAATGGCTTACATTATGGTGGACGTCGAAGCGGACGGCCCAATCCCCGGCGATTATTCGCTGATTTCTTTAGGGGCTGTGCTGGTGAAACCGGAACTGGATCAAACCTTTTTTGCCCAATTCCGCCCCATTTCCGAGCAATATGTGCCCCCAGCGCTGGCCGTTTCTGGCTATTCCCGTGAGCAAACCCTGGGTTTTCCGGAGCCCAAAGGGGAAATGCAACGTTTCAAAGATTGGCTAGCCGAAGTTTGCCCTGATCGCCCCATTTTCATCAGCGACAACAATGGTTTCGACTGGATGTTTGTGTGCTGGTATTTTCATCATTTTTTGGGCGAGAATCCTTTTGGACATAGTTCTCAAAACCTCGGGAGTTTGTACAAGGGCCTGGCCAAGGATACTTTTGTCAATTTCAAACACCTGCGCATTACAGCCCATACCCACCACCCTGTGGACGATGCCAAAGGGAATGCTGAGGCCATGTTGGAAATGAAAAAAATGGGCTTAAAGCTCAAGTTGTAATTTACTACCTTTACGCCCCTAATCTAACAGCAATCATGAAATTCGGAACCAAAGCCATCCATGCGGGCATTGAACCAGACCCTTCCACTGGCGCGGTCATGACCCCGATATACCAGACCTCCACCTATGCTCAGGAAGCCCCCGGGGTACACCAAGGCTATGAATACGCACGTACCCAAAATCCCACCCGCTCAGTTTTGGAAAAAAACATGGCGGCCCTGGAAAATGGCGAACACGCGGTGTGCTTCAGCAGTGGCCTGGCGGCGATGGATGCCATCATTCGTTTGCTGAACCCGGGCGACGAACTCATTTCCAGCAATGACCTGTACGGTGGGTCTTACCGCCAGTTGGTGCGGGTACATGGGCGTTATGGTTTGGTCTCTCATTTTGTACCCATGCAGGATTTGGGCAGCATTGCGGCCAAAATCAATGCCAAAACCCGGATGTTGTGGATTGAAACCCCCACGAACCCCATGCTCAGTTTGGTGGACATCAAGGCGGTGTGTACCCTGGCAAGGGAGCAAGGCATCTTGACTTGTGTGGACAATACTTTTGCCTCGCCCTACCTACAAAACCCATTGGATTTGGGCGCGGATATCGTGATGCATTCTGCCACCAAATACATTGGCGGTCACTCGGATGTGATTCACGGTGTGGTGATTACCAACAATGATTCAATCGCGCAGCAGTTGCGCTTTTTACAAAATGCCATTGGTGCCGTGCCTGGGCCACAGGATTGTTTCCTGATTTTGCGGGGCATCAAAACCTTACACTTGCGGGTGGAGCGGGCTTGTCAAAACGCGGAAAAAATCGCCCTGTTTTTGCGCAACCACCCCAAAGTACGCAAGACCTACTACCCCGGATTTAGCGACCACCCCGGGCATGCCATTGCCAAAAAACAAATGCGGCATTTTGGCGCCATGGTTTCTTTTGACCTACATACCGATACGCTGGAATACGCCACCAATGTCTTGTCCAATACGAAATTGTTCACGCTGGCCGAATCCCTGGGCGGAGTAGAATCGCTGATTGGCCATCCGGCTACGATGACGCACGCCAGTATTCCGCTGGAAGAACGCTACAAAGTGGGCCTGACCAATTCGCTGATCCGCTTGAGTGTGGGCATTGAAGACGTGGAAGATTTGATTGAGGATTTGGCGCTGGCGCTGGATCGACTGTAAACTTCTCAACTTCTTTTTATACATTTGCTTCATTACCATGCAAAACTACAACTAGTGCTTTCGTTATTCCGCACCAATCAGATTTTATCGACCATTTTTGTACTGTTCTTTGCCACTTTGATGTTGGTAGCACCAGTGTTGTTGCAGGTGAAAGACCAGCCCGACGAGTACGGCATTTTGTACCATTACCTACATGAGCTGATTCAGGGGAACAACACCACTGCACTGTTTTTTGCATTGGGCTTTTTGTTTTTGGGCGCCTTTGCGGTGAATTACATTGACCTCAGTTTTCGCTTGTCCAAAGACATCAACATGATGCCTGGGCTATTTTACGTACTGGTGAGTTGTACTGCGCCACAATTGGGCATTTTTTCGCCTTTACACGCTGCCAACTTCTTTTTGCTGCTTACGCTCCATGAACTGATGGACACTTTCAAGAAGCAATCTGTAGCCGATCGGGTGTTCAATGCGGGTTTTTTTCTGGCCATTGCCAGCTTTTTTTACCCCTCTTACTTGGTCTTCGTACTCCTGATTTTTACCGGTTTGAACGTGATGCGTGGGTTCAATTTGCGCGAAAGATTGATGGCAGTTTCTGGCTTGATCGTGCCCTATGTGTTGATGGGGGTCATCACTTTTTGGTTCAACCATTTTGACCTGTTCTGGAAATTGCAGGTCACGCAGGCTTTTGGCTGGCTGGACATGAAAAACACACCATTCACCATTACCGTACTATTGGTCATTATGGTATTTGTGACCCTGATATTGGCGGTGATTTTTCAACAAGGCAGCTTGACAGGCAAACGGGTCATTCAGTCTCAAAAGCGCATCAACTTGTTGTTTTGGGCCTTATTCATTGCCATCCTGAGTGTGCCCATTCAGGCTGGGGTGCAGCTAGAACACTTGATGATTCTGGCTCCGGCGGCCGGACTACTCAGCGGAATGCTGTTCAGTTCGATGTCGCGCAATTGGGCCGAGTTTTTGCACATGGTTTGGTTTGCACTGGTGATGGTGTTAAAGTATCAAGCCTTTATTTTTCCGGGATAATATTCGTTTCCGTTCTTTATCTTTGCACTTTTCAAGGATAAACCATTCGTGAAGGTATTCGCGGATGACCAAACGCTCAAACCATGAAATTCGGCATAGTTGTTTTTCCCGGCTCCAATTGCGACGACGACATGATGCACGTGCTCGGCACCGTCATGCAACAAGAAACGGTAAAGATTTGGCACAAAGAAACCCAATTGGACGGCTTTGGCGCGGGGGATTGTATCGTGTTGCCTGGGGGCTTTTCTTTTGGTGACTATTTGCGCTCGGGTGCCATTGCCCGCTTCTCTCCCATCATGAATGCGGTAGTTGATTTTGCCAATAGTGGCGGCCTGGTGTATGGCATTTGTAATGGTTTCCAAATTTTGTGCGAAGCTGGATTGTTGCCAGGGGTGCTTTTGCGCAACTCCAATCAGCAGTACATCTGCAAAAACGTACACCTCAAAACCATCTCCAACAATAGCCCACTTACTGCCGGAATCCATTCTGGCCAGGTGTTAAAAATTCCCATTGCCCATGGCGATGGTCGCTTTTATGCCGACGCCGAAACACTGGCTGAGCTGGAAGCCAATGATCAAATTCTATTCAAATATTGTGAGCCAAACGGTGAAATCACCGCAGCTGCCAACCCAAATGGTGCGCTGGACAACATTGCGGGCATTTGTAACAAACAGCGCAATGTGTTTGGCATGATGCCCCACCCTGAGCGGGCTGCAGAAGACATACTGGGCAATTCCGATGGCCATCGTTTGTTTGATTCTTTGGTAAAAATGACCCACATGTCGGCTTCAATGTAACGGCGCGGACAGCTTGAAGCATATATCGTTGAAATTGTTTTTTGGGTTACAACCATTGACCAACTGAAGCTGTTTTGTAGAAGCCTGTTTAAGTTTAAAAAGACTTTCCCATGAGAATAGTTGCTTTTTTCTTTCTGTTGTTTTGTGCTTTTAATGTTTCTGCCCAAATTGAAGACCCGGTTAAGTGGTCAACCAATTTGAAGAAGTTGAGTGCAACGGAATATGAACTGATTTTTGTGGCCAACATTCAAGATGGCTGGAATACCTATTCTCAATACCTGGAAAGCGACGATGGCCCGGTGCGTACCTCCTTCCATTATGACAAAGGTACTTTCCAATTGGTGGGCAAAAACATCGAAGAGGGTGACCGCAAGGAAGGCCACGACAAGATGTTTGACATGAACGTCATCAAATTGCTGCACACCGCTACCTTTCGCCAAAAGATCAAGGTCACCGACCCATCCAAACCCATCACCGGATACGTGGAGTACATGTGCTGCAACGACGAGAAGTGTTTGCCGCCTACCGAATTTGCGTTCAAATTCATGTTGAACGACGCTGGGGCTGAAAAAAAAAAGGTAGGTAGCCTCGAAGGAGATAAGGTAAAAGATGCTCAAAATAAAAATGCGGCACCAACTGCTGCTCCTGAATCATCAGTAGCCAATGCGGATTTTCAGGTCACCGATCTTTCTGGTGCAGCGAATGCTCCCGGCCTGCAAGAGTACGCAAAATGGGAAAGTTCGATCAAAAAATTGCAGGGAAACGTTTACGAAATCACGATAACGGGTATTCCTGAAGCTGGCTGGCATTTGTATTCTCAATTTACCGAAGAAGGCGGTGCCCTTCCCACAACCTTTACGTACAATCCGGGTAAACACTATACCTTAGATGGCAAAACCAAAGAACTTGGAAAGATCAAAGAGGAGCTTGAGCCTTATTTTGGTGTAGTAGTCAAGCAATTTGAAGGCAACGCGGTTTTTTCCCAAAAAGTAAAAGTGACCGATCCCGAACAAGCCATCACTGGTTTACTGACCTTCATGGCTTGCAACGCCAGTACTTGTTCAATGCCAACGGATGTAGATTTCCACTTTGTACCAGCTAAGCTGAGTGCTTTGATCGGGGTGGAGGCAAATAAGGTGATCAAAGGAGGAACTCAAATTCCCGCTGGTACCACACCATTAGAAACTTATTTTGGGTTAAACAAACCTCAACTTGATGCCCCATTGGGGCAGTGTGGCGTTGCAGATGAAGTAATAACGGCCAAAACTGGGTTTTTCAAAATATTCTTGCTGGGTTTTTTCGGCGGATTGTTGGCCCTGCTTACGCCTTGTGTCTTCCCGATGATTCCCTTCACGGTGAGTTTTTTCACCAAAATGAGCCAAAACAAAAAAGGAAAGCTGATTGTCAATGCCTCCATGTATGCCGGCTTCATCATTTTGGTTTACTTGCTCCTGAGTATTCCTTTTCACTTGATGGACAACATCAACCCGGATATTTTGAATGATATTTCCACCAATGTGTGGCTCAACATCATCTTTTTTGCTGTATTCGTCTTTTTTGCCTTTTCCTTTTTTGGGTATTACGAAATTGCTTTGCCTAGTTCCTGGGTGAATCGTTCCAGTCAGGCTGAAAATTTGGGCGGTGCCCTCGGGATATTTTTTGCTGCCTTGACTTTGGCCCTGGTTTCTTTCTCCTGTACAGGTCCAATTTTGGGTTCCCTGCTCGCCGGAGCATTGACCTCTGATGGGGGTGCCTGGCAGTTAACCGCCGGGATGGGTGGATTCGGATTGGGTTTGGCACTGCCTTTTGCCATTTTCGCCGCTTTCCCCAGCATCCTGCAATCCTTGCCTAAGTCAGGCAGTTGGATGAATACCATCAAAGTGGTTTTGGGCTTTCTGGAACTGGCCTTGGCCCTCAAATTTTTATCCAACGCAGATTTGGTGAAAGATTGGGAATTGTTGACCATTGAACCATTCCTCGCAATTTGGTTGCTGATTTTCCTAAGTTTGGCCTTGTACCTCTTCGGTTTTATTCATTTCCCTCACTATGGAAAAGAAAGGTCCAACGGGGTAAAAATAGGCATGGGACTGGTTTCTTTGGCTTTTGCAGTATACCTAGGAACGGGTTTTATGGTCAATAAAGCGACTGGTTCCTATCAATCCTTGACTTTGTTAAGTGGGTTAGCACCTCCTGTATGTTACAGTTGGTTCAAACCTTGTGACTGCCCGCAGGAGTTAAATTGCTTCAAGGATTTACAACAGGGGTTAGCCTATGCGCGCGAAGTAAACAAACCGGTGTTGATTGATTTTACGGGGCATGCTTGTGTGAATTGCCGCAGAATGGAAGAAAATGTGTGGCCAACTAAACCCGTATATCCGCTGCTAAGTAAGGATTATGTGTTGATCTCACTGTATGTTGATGATAAACGCGAACTACCCGAGAAGGACCAAATTGTAGTGGAAACTGCCCAAGGAGGGACTCGTAAACTGCGCAACATCGGTCACAAATGGGCGCATTTCCAAACGGAGTACTTCAAGACCAATAGCCAACCCTACTACGTATTGCTTTCTCCAGATGGGCAGCTATTGACCAATCCGCTGGGAGGCATGCAAGAAAAGAACCTATACGGTAACTTCCTACAATGCGGCAAAGACGCGTTCACTCGTTTGTCGATGAAATAAATAAGACAAAAAGTTAGCCAAGAAGGCACAAAGACCAAGCTACTGGACATTTTTGTATTCTAGAAGCGAAGGGCATGAATTGCCACGTGCTTTAGCGCGTGGATGGAGATTATTTCTTGATGGGCTTCAGCCCTAGCCTTGATTTTTAAGCGAGGGCTAAAGCCCAAATCTGAGGGTGTTCCGATGCCCCCAGGCTGAAGCCAGGGGCAATTGATGTCCTCCGAGCAAAATGTCCAGTAGTATAGCCCTTGTGCCTTCGTGTATAAAACCATTTCCTACTCCATCTCCAGCAGCACCTGATTTTTATTCACGGCTGCACCTTTCTCCACTTTTATTTTTTTCACCACCCCATCGCCGGGTGACTTCAGCACGTTCTCCATTTTCATGGCTTCGAGGATCAATAGGGAGTCGCCTTTTTGTACTTTCTGGCCAGCCTCTACCATCACTTCCAGCACTAAGCCGGGCATAGGAGCTTTCAAGTCTTTAAACTTCGCTGCTGCCTGGGTGTGCAGGCCCAGTCGCTCAACCATCTGGTCAAACTGATCCGCAATTTTCACCTCATACACTTCGCCATTGATCCGAAAGACAAAAGCTTTGGCCTGATAATCTACTTTTTCCAAAGTAGCCAAATAGGTCTTTTCGCCGTGCAGTACATGGAAATGCTGCTCGTCCAAGCGGATGAAATCCAGGCCGGTTTGGGTTGCATTTTCCAAAACTACCTGGCTATTGACAGATACCTTATAATTTGGTGCTTGCATGGATAAAAGGTTAAGGGTTCCAGTGTTCCAAGTTCCAAGGTTCCTTCAACCCTGGAACTTGGAACACTGGAACCTTGTGTTGTGTTAGTTTCTGCCCAATTTCATTAAGAGGGTAGTTTCAAAAACGGTGTAAATCAAATAGATGCCAAAAAATGGCACGATGAATAACTTGTCAGTGGGTTTGGCCAGAAAGAAATACCCGACCACAATCATCAAGGAAAACAACATTTTAATCATGGTCAAGCCCATAAATGCGTTGGTGAATTGATGCTTGTTGGTGCTGCGGGCAGCCATATTCCCATACCAAAAGGCGAGCAGGGTAAACAGGACAAAAAAGGCAAAAGTGCCCCACGCAAACGCTGCGTGTACCTGAAACCCGGGCAGCAAATTGAGCAAAAATAACCCAAGTGCTGTGCACGCCGACACAATGCCCAAATACAGCAAAAAACGGGATTGATTCATGTCTATGCAGTTGATAAATTGAATTCAACTACAAAAGTACAAAACCCAGTGCATTAACTTATAAGGTGAACTACGCTAAAGCGCAGCTATTTTGCAGTAAGAAGAGGCGTTAAAAAACGCGCATAGCCTAAGCTCTGTAAGTTTTTTACAACGAAGTCTTACTACAAAAGAGCAAGCTGGAGTGTGGTGAAACTTATAAGTTAATGCACTACATGCATAATTACGCGATTAATATAGCTGAAGGAAAGGCAAATGTCAGCGGGGAGGCTGATTCTTGTTTGGAGGCGTCAATAAATCTTTCAGGGTGGCATACAAGGCCGTAAAAATAGCCAGCAGGGAGAGTGCTACGGTGAACCAGGGTTTGGGGCTGTGAAAATAAGTGTCGAGTTTGCGCCCCAACAAGGCACCAATGAGGATAATAATGCCCATTTGGAAAGCCATACCCGAATATTTGAGGTATACATTGGATGCGGCTTTCCCTTTGGAAGTGTCAGAAGGATCCTTTGGATCAATTATTGGGTGCTTTGACTCCTTTTTCATCTTCTTTTTTGGCGACAGACGGAGCAGCAGTAGACTTGGATGCAGGTGCCTGACCGCCCATGTTGCAGGTCACATTGAAAACCGCGCCGGATTGAACCAGCAGTTTCCCAGTGGTTACTTCCCCACTCACTACCGCATTTTCACGGACGTTGAGCAATTCCGCCACCACAATGGTCCCTTCAAATTTACCTTCTATCACCGCATTGGCGCAGCGGATTTCTCCTTCGATTGAGCCAGTTGGGCCAATCACCACTTTGGCGTCGCAGAAGAGTTTTCCTTTGATTAAGCCATCTACGCGGATGTCGCTTTCGGAGCGAACCGTGCCTTCAACCACTGTACCTTGTACAAGGCTATTGAAAGCATTGGGATTCACCGGAGCAACAGATCCATTGCGTGGCTTATTGTTGGAATCTTTACTGCTAAACATTGCGTTCAATTTTGGTTTACGAATGATTATGACTGTTATAACGCTCCAAACCAAAATTCAGTGTTTGGCTGCATTGTTGCTATAATCGGTCATAAAAATCAAAGTCACAAGATACAAAGAAAATGGGAATTGCACTCCTGATCCACTTTGAACTCAATAGAACCCCAATAAAAAAGGCCTCCCGCCAGTATTTTGTGACGGAAGGCCTCTTTTATGTGACAAAACTGCGGAGCGCAACCCACGAATTTATTCGTGGGTAAAGCGTGTCCACAACCCCAGCCCACGAATTTATTCGTGGGTTAGAAATTCGGACAGTACACCCCACGGCGTTCCAAGCCACAAATTTTATAAATCAAGCTGAACTCAAAAGCCCCCTGTGAATTGGAAGCAGGTTTGAGTTGAGATACGTTGATGTCGTAGCTAAAACCAAGACTCAGATCGTTGAAATCAAAACGAGTTGAGGCGATGATCGCATCGGTCAGGTAGCCCTGCTCCAGTTTGTTGGCCACCCGGCCCCACAAACCCAACTGGAAAGCCTGATAGCTATCCTTCGTCTGATCCAACATAAACCGTAGGCTTGCACCAGCGTTGACCTGGAAAGAAGGCCCTTGGCGCATCACGATGAAACCAGGGAGAATCCCTAATTTCCCACTGGAAGTAGGAAACTCGCCACCCGCATGCACCGTCCAGCGGCTGAAGATGGGGTCTTCTTTACCCTCAGTATCAAAGGATTGATTGGCCCGATTCAGGTGGTGAAAAGCGCCACCAATGTATACGTTTTTATTGCCGTTGCGGTGAAAATACAACAAGCCTGCCGCCATATCGGCGAAAAGGAAATTGTCGCGGTTGAACCGATCTTCCTGAGAGGGCAGGGTTGGATCGAAGCTACCCTCGCCGTCGTGCTGGGTACCCCAGCGGAGGTTCAGGAAGTCGATGCTGCGTTGAGCCAGACCGGCTTCAGCACCCACCACCAGGTAGCTGGCTTTTTTGCGGCTGCCAGCGATTTGTTTGGAGTAAGAGCCTGAGATTTTTCCCGTCAGTGTGGCAAAATTGGCTTCACCAGCCCGGTCACCCCAGAAAGTGCCCCCTACCCCAAAATAGTCATAACGGCCAACCGGAATGCGTTGGTCGTAAGAGACTGAATAGGTGCGGAAGGAGTTGGAGCGCAGCACGCTGCCCCATTGATTGCGGTAGTTTACAGCCACACGAGAGTTGCAATTCATCACCCCGGTCATCGCCGGGTTGAGGTTGAGCGGCGACATGTAGAACTGCGAAAAGTGAATGTCTTGCCCCTGCAGAATGGTTGCCCCCCAGATCAGCAGGCCCAGCGCAAGTATTGATTTCCAGTTTTTCATATAGATAGCGAGGGTTAATAATCGGTTTTGAGTACGAACCTGGTTGAATTTTTGCTGCTTTTACCCATGCGATTCAACCAAGCTTAGAAACAAATATGAATTTTTTGAAACTGTGCTGCAAGTATACACAACTCTCTTAATAACTGTAATGCCCAAAGCCCTGAAAAATTCAAGGAAAGCCAAAGTTTAACATTACTGTGAACTTGGATGCCATTTTCAGCAGTTAAGATAGGGTTTTTCATCCGGTTTCACAACTGCACAAGCAAAACGTTGGAATAAATACTTGTATTGCCCCAGAGAGAATTCGGATTTGGGATTTCGGATTTCGGTTGGGGCATTACGCTTGACAATGGTTTTCTACTGCATAATCTAAGTTTTTCAAATTTGAAATACCTAAAAGTACAGTGGACGAAGCCCCAACCGAAATCCGCAATCCCAAATCCGAAATCACCTCAGGGTTTCACCTCAGCAGCCAGATCAATCATCGCCGCGACTTCTTCAATCAGCGTTTCGGTGCCATTGAAGCCGACACTCATGAATTTGATGCGGCCATCTTTACCAACGATGAACTTGGTAGGGATACCCTCTACTTTGTAACTCCCCACCACTTTATCATCGTTGTCCATCAGTACGTTGAAGCTGTACTTGTTTTTTTCGATGAATTCGGCGGCAGCTTTTTCTTTGTTGTCTCCTTTTTCCCAGGTATCGATGAAGAGGAAAACGACATCGCTGCGATCTTTGAGGGTTTCTAGCGATTTTTGCATGCCCGGGAAGGACGCCTTGCAAGGGCCACACCAGGTTGCCCAAAAGTCGAGGATCACAACTTTCCCTTTCAGGCTGCTCAGGGCAACTTCCTCTCCTTTGAGGTTGCGCAGTTTGAAGTCGGGGGCTTCCTTGTCGATCATTTTTTTGCGCAGCTCTTCCCGTTTGTGGGCTTTGGCATCCTCTTCCAGGTTGGCCAGGTAGCGCTGAGCCGCGACTTCGGGGCTATTGTTGGCTTGGAACAAGCGGACAAACTGCGTTTTCATTCCCTCAGAAGCAGTGCCAGCGGTGATCAGTTTTTCCAACATGGCTTCAGCCTCCTTGCCGCCTTTGGCTTTTTCGAGGTAGATGCAGTAACGTTCATTGGTTTCGGGATCACTAAATTTATGGGTTTCGTTGTAGCTGTGCTGGTATTCCAGGGCTTCGGCGTATTTGCCCGTGCGGTAGAGGCAAACTGCGTAGGTATCGGAGAACATGCCGAGTGCACCTTGCAGGTTCTCTTTCATTTGTTTGGCACTCGCGTAAGCTGGCACATCGGCCTTATCCGTTGAAGTTTGTAAAGATTTGATCAGATCTATGGATTGTTTGGAGTATTTGGCCGAACGTTCCGCATCTTCTTTGCTCACTTCTTTGACGATGCCTTCGCCACACAACTGCCAGGCTGCGCTGTTCAACAGGTTGGCTTTGCGGTTTTTGTCGGTGGTTTGATTGAGGTATTTTTCAAAATTCGCCCAATCTTTTTTACCCAAATATCCGCTGGCAATGACCGAGGTAAGGCTGTTGTAGGCATTTTTTTCAGTTGGAGAAAAAGGGAGTCCGGCCAAAGATTCATAAAGGGCCACTTTTTTGGGTAGATCCTTTTCCATGCTGACTGCCTCAATCTTTTCATTCCGCACCAGTATTCCTTTAGGGTACTTCTTCCGAAGGTTGTTCCCTAGCGTTTCCAGCATAGCCTTGTCATCCAGGATTTTGTACAACGAATAAGCATTGAACAGGTCTTGCTCGGTGGCTTTTTTGTCGTTGGTGATGGCTTCGGCCATTTTTTTGGCTTCGGCCAAGGCGGCTTCATCTTTAGCTCTTTTGCTTTCCGCAGTGAAAAAAGAAAGCAAGTTTGCGTCTCTACGGGCAGCAGGGTTGATGGCAAATTCTTCTTTCACCAGCGCAAGTCCAGCGGGTACATCGCGGTCAGCATTGGCATAATAACCATAGCGGCCTTTGATCAAACCAAGGTTGCCTTTTACTCCTGGCAACAAAGCTTTGCGATCGGCCTGATACAAGCTGAATCCGTAGCCTTTGCCACCATTGTTGTCTTTTTCGCCCTCTAATTCGTTGGCTAAGGCAATGTAAAAGAGGTTGGCTTTGGCAGGAATGGTCAGTTTGGCTTTGAATGTGCCTTTTTCTTGTACAAAATTGACGTCTTCGATGTGAAATCGATCTCCAGTTGGGTTGTTGTTCAGAAAGAGTACAGTGGCCTTTAGCTCGTTTTCGTTGGCAAGTATCGTTTGGTTTTGGTCGTAGGAAAGGGTAACGGTTTCGCCAGGAATTGGCTTTGCGGGGGAACATTGTAGTGCTTGAGCGTTTAGGCTCAAAGTAGCGACGAGGGCTACTGCAAAAGTCAGGATTAATGATTTCATATCTTGAAAATAGGTTAGGTAATCGTGATTGTGATTTAGAATTGTCATGTGGATGTAAAAATAGAAAGTTTTTGATTTAATGCGGACTCTGTGGTAAATATTGTCGGAGAAGGAACAAAAGGGAGATTTTAGATACACGCTTGGGGAGGATTTGTCAGCTTCCTTTTGAATTGTTTTTTCCTTTTAAAAATTCCCCCACTTTCAATTACCTTAGGCGGCGCTTGAGTATCACAACAAAAACACAATGAACGCCAAACTTCAGATCGTAATCACCCTGGTGTTTTTTAGCCTATCTATTCAGTCCAGCATGGCCCAGCAAGGTCTATGTAAAGGCTCCCTAGGAGGGAATATTTTCACACGGGGAGACTTTGGCAGCGGCAGTGCCAATGTATTGGGGATTGACCCAGGTATTGCGCCTGGCTACCGCTACAGCGCCTCCACGCCACCCAACGATGGCTTGTACGTCATCACCAATGGCAATGCCAGTTGGGGCTCCTTTTCAGCCACATCCTGGGTCAAAACCAAAGACCGCAGCAGTGATCCCAATGGTTACTTCATGGTCGTCAATGCCAGTTTCCAACCGGGGCTGTTTTATCAGGATACCGTAACGGTTTGTGGCAACACCACTTACCAATTTTCGGCGGATATCATCAACCTAATGCTGCCCAGTTTTGTCGGATTCATTAAGCCCAATTTGTCTTTTCTGGTGGATGGCAAAGAAGTGTACAGCAGTGGCGACGTACCCCAGGATGGTTTCTGGCGTACCTATGGCTTTAGCTTCACCACACCTCCCGATGCCCAGCAGATTGTCTTGTCCCTGCGCAACAACGCGCCCGGTGGCCTGGGCAACGACATTGGCCTGGACAACATCGCCTTTCTGCCCTGTGGCCCGGTCATCAAAATGCCGGATACCAGCTACATCTGTGTCAGTGATTTGTTTAAACTCAACCCTACGATTGAAATCAATGATCCTAAAACCCTGGCTTACCAATGGCAGAGCAGTACCGACGAGGGCAAAACCTGGACGCCGATTGTGGGGGCCAACAATGTGAGCATTGACATCGTAAAACCCCGCGAGGGGCAAACTTTTCGCCTGGCGGCGGCTGCAAGCCCGGCTCAGTTGAACAATCCTTCCTGCAATTATTTTTCCTACTCTACTGTGCTTGAACAAAAAAAAGCACCCAGGCCCAAAGAAATCGTCATTTGTCCGGGCGGCTCAGTTACCTTGGCCGGGCAGGTTTACCGCGATTCGGGTTACTACGACGTGATCCTCAAAACGCCCCAGGGGTGTGACAGCATTGTGGTACACCATATCATTATCGAGGATTTAAGTGGTTTTCGCATTAAGGGCGACAGCATCATTTGCCCCGAAAACTTTTCAATTCTGGGCGCAGGCAATTTTGCGAAATACCAATGGTCAACCGGGGCTACAACGGATACCATCAGCATTGAAAATCCCGGCATTTTTGCTGTTTCGGTTACTTCGGTACACGGCTGTCCAGCTAGTCACAGCCTTGTTGTGCGCGCGAGGGAGTTGATGGGGACCATGACTGGAACGGATCCCAACTGTGCCCAAGGCAAAGACGGGAGCATCAGCATCACCAAGGTAAGTGGGGTAAACCGCCCACTGGTTTACACCCTCAATGGCAAAGATTTTCAGCCTGGAAATACCTTTAATGGTTTGGCTGCGGGTACCTATCAGGCTACGGTGCAGGCCAGTCCCGCCTGTAAACTCAGCCGCAGTGTAACCCTAAGCGATCCGGTCGCTTTTGAACTAGATGCGTTTGACAAAATCAGCCTCAAACAGTTCGACAGCATTCAATTGAGCCCGAGCGCCAACCAGACGATTGGCAACTATCGTTGGTCGCCAGTGGATGGTTTGAGTTGCAGTGATTGTGCGGAGCCCTTTGCGCAGCCCCTAAGAAATAGTACTTACTCCCTAATGGCCACCAGTGCGCTAGGATGTGTGGACTCTACGCTTTTTGTTTTTGAGGTCATTCCACGCCACAACACTTATGCACCCAATGCTTTTTCTCCCAATGACGATGGTGAAAACGATTTTTTCACCCTTTTTTGTGATCGGGGAGTGGCCCGAATTACCCATTTGAGCATTTTTGACCGCTGGGGCAACGAAGTATTCCGTATCCAAAATGCTAGCCCCAATGGTGCTGAAACCCGCTGGGATGGTGGTGCTCGCGGAAAACCTGCGCTACAAGGGCTATATGTTTGGCGGGCGGATGTGGAGTTTGTCGATGGTGAGACCGCCAGTCGTAGTGGTGCGGTTTTACTATTGAAGTGACAAGTAGTAAAAATTTTGCGCATTTAGCCCATTTATTAGAGTCAGTTCCCTAATTTTGAGCAAATTGAGGAAACGTAAGAATGGAGACTGGATTGGATACTGAAAAAAGGCAATTGCTGGATGAAAGAGCTGCTCGGGTAAGGGCTGAAGCTTTACTTTTGGAGAAAGAACAATTTATTGCCCAGTTGCTTCAACAAAATGAAGACCTACAATCTCAGCTCAGCTCCGTAGATGGTTTAAAAAAAGAGCTGCATTACGTCAACGAGATTGTCAATAGTGTACAGGACATCATCTTCATTTCCGATCACCATGGGCTATTCCGCTTCATCAATCCTGCCGCTGAAAAATTATTGGGTTTCCCTTTAGCCGACCTGCTGGGTACCCACTATTCCGCACTCATTCGCGACGATTACGCCGAGCAAATCCGCCATCAATACCGGACACAAATTCGCAGTGGTTTGGCCACGAGTTATGTGGAATTTCCGGTTAAAAATGCCTGGCAACGTGAAATCTGGTTGGGTCAGCGGGTCAGTTTCATTTACCGGGAGGGCAAATTTTTCGAGGCGCACTCCATTTCCCGCGACATTACCGAAGAGGTGCAAGCACGGAAAGAACTGGTTACCACCTATTCACGCTTAAAAGGATTGGTACAGAACCTGCATGCCGGGGTGTTGGTAGAAGATGAAAACCGCAAAATTGTACTGATCAACCAACAGTTTTGCGACCTGTTTTCCATTCCTGTTGCGCCCGAGTTTTTGGTTGGTGCCGATTGTTCCGAAGCCGCCGAACAAAGTAAAGGCCTTTTTTGCAATCCCGAACACTTTGTTCAACGGGTAGATGAGTTGCTGCAAAAGAGGGAGTTAACCTTGAATGAAGACCTGCAAATGCAGGACGGTAAGATCCTGGAGCGGCATTACATCCCTGTTTTTTCAGGTACTGAATACCTTGGCCACATGTGGCATTACCGGGATGTAAGTGCACAACGTATGGCCAGCGAACGCATCCGCAAGAGTGAAGAGAAGTACCGGGGGATCATGGAACATATGGAATTGGGTCTTTTGGAGGTCAATTTTGATGCAAAAATAGTGCGGGCTTATCCCCGTTTTTGCGAAATGGTTGGGTATAGCGAAGCGGAATTGATCGGACAAGACCCCAAACTTTTGTTTTCTCCCCCCCAATTCATAAGCAAGGCCCATCAAGAAGAAGCCAAATTTTTGCAAGGAAAATCAGTGATCTGGGAAGCTCCCTTGCTCAAAAAAAACGGCAGCATCATCTGGAGCCTGATCAACAATACCCCGATCTACGATGAGCTGGGCAATTTGTCGGGTACTTTAGGCATCCACCTGGACATTACCGAGCAAAAATTATTGCAGGCCGATTTGGAACGTGCCCGTGAGGAAGCCGAACAAGCCCGTGATGCGGAAAAGGCTTTTTTAGCCAATATGAGCCACGAAATCCGCAATCCCATCAATTCCATCGTGGGCATGACCAATTTGTTGTACGATACCCAGCTCAGTTTGGAACAAGCAGAGTATGTCCATACTTTGCAATATTCAGCCGATTTGTTGCAGGCGCTGGTCAGTGACGTATTGGACATCTCCAAAATTGAGCAAGGGAAAATGGAGCCACATCTGGAGGATTTCGACTTCTTTGGTATGGCGAAGGCCATGTGTAAAACCTTTGAATTCAGGCTCGCGCAACGCCCTATTGAATTTCAGTGTGAAATTGCGCCGGAGGTGCCGGAGTATTTGCGTACCGACCCCACTTTCCTGAATCAAATTCTGCTCAATCTGATCAACAACTCTTTCAAATTTACAGAGCAGGGCTTTGTTCGCTGCACCACCTCTACTAAAATTATTGAAGGAAAAAACTGGATTGAGTTTACGGTGACAGACACTGGGATTGGCATCCCAGAAGATCGTTTGCCCTTTATTTTTGAACGTTTTGATCAGGCTGGAAAAGCAAAAAGAACCCGAGAAGGTGCGGGTTTGGGACTTCCGATCACCAAACAATTGGTGGAACTGCTCGGTGGGCGTATTCAAGTACAAAGTATCATAGGAGGCGGAACTAGTTTTACCGTCCTACTTCCTTTTGAAACTGTTAAAAACCCGGTGCTGCACAAAACAGATTTACCTCTTACGTCCCAGCGCGAAAGAACAGTGCCGCTTCATGTGCTTATTGTAGAGGACAATGCCATGAATAGCCGCTACCTGGAAAACCTCTTACAAAAATGGGGACTAAGCTACACTACTGCCGAGGATGGCCTATTGGCCCTCCAGGCTACCGAAAAGGAAGTCTTCGATTTGATCCTCATGGACATTCGGATGCCCAACCTGGATGGCTACGAAACCACCTTGCACTTGCGCAATGCTCCCCAAAACGTGAACCAGCAGGTGCCCATCATTGCCCTCACGGCCTCGGCGCTATTGGATGAAAAAGTAAAAGCACTACAAGCGGGGATGAATCAACACTTGTCCAAACCCTTTACGCCTGAGCAATTATTGGAAGTTTT
>JAIXOO010000421.1 GCA_027486765.1 Saprospiraceae bacterium | reverse complement strand
TGCTTGATAATCAATTGCAAGGCAACCAATTGAACTTGACACAATTTGCACCGGGGATTTACCATGTGCAAATCTATGCGGATAAACGAGTGTGGTATAAAACTTTGGTTAAACAATAATCTGCTTGGAATAGCGGGTAATGGGTGCAGGCCATGAGACACTGCACCAGCGTTGTGCTTTGGGGGTTATGGGGAAGACTTGGACTAGTGGATAAAGGAGAGAATACTTGCACTAGCGGAGGATAGCGTAATCACCCTTCAGCACTACCTTGCTTCAATAGTTCCAGCACATATTGCGCTTCAACCCCCATCATTTCTGCGATATTTGATACAGGAAGCTGCATGACATCGTGAAGATAGTAAATCAATCTGTTGAGGCGTTGGTGTTCCTCTTCCTCGCGTTGCAAGGCTTCTTCCTCGCGCTGTAAGGCTGCTGTTGCACGTTGGCGTTCCTCTTCCTCGCGTTGCAGTGCCTCTTCTGCACGTTGGCGTTCCTCTTCCCCGCGTTGCAGCGCCTCTTCTGCACGTTGGCGTTCTGTGGCGGTACGCTGCCGCTCTTCAGCCAGAAGGCTGTCTGCCTGGGTTTTTACCTCTGCTATTATTTTTTCGTAAGTACTCATCGCCGCTTTGTTTAGTGCTGTGGGTAATATCTCTATAAACTCCCGAACCTGTGCTGGTGCAAGTTCGGTGTTTTTCACAAAATACACAAGCAGGACTTGAAAGAAGTCCTCGGGGCTTCCTTCCTCATCCAGGCCAATAAATATTTGTTGTGGATGCTGTATAATAAAGTCTGGTTCTCGGATGTACTTCATCATGAACAAGGCATTGACCAGTAAACTTTTGCCTAAAGCCAAAATCACTTCATCACCTAGGGCATTCACATGGGTAAGGTGATAGTCGAATCGTGGTAGATAGCGCAGCAGGCTTTCAGGAATGGATTTGCCAAAATACCTGGATAAATCGCGTACTTTCCAGCGCTTCTTGCCCTGATAGATGATAATGGGTATGATGGGTGACAGCTTCTTTTTTTGTTTCAATTGCTCTTCCATACCATCCAAGATGTAGCGCAAAAGTTGAAGATGCGGATGGGTGGGCACTTCGCTCTTGTGTTCAAAAAGCAAGCAAATGTTGCATGCCAAATCTTGCCTTTTAAAGGGTAATTCAAAGATCAAATCAGAAAAATACTCTTGTAGTGTCTTTGAAACATAAGAACCATTGACTCGGGTCAGCTTATTGGTATCTAATTCCGCCACTAACTCTGCTGGCAGCATCTTCTGCACATAATCCAGCGCGATTTCCAAACGACCAAAAGTGGCCTTGAAAAATTCATCATGCGGCTTGGCTGGCTTTTTAGGCATTTCTATTTTTGTGTAAAAATAAAAAAAAGTGTCATTAAATTTAAAAATAAAAATAAATGTTTTTATTTTTTCTCTATTGATTTACTTTACTGGGCCATCGTTAGTCAAGTTTTTACTATTTTCAAAAATGGTGCATGCTCATGCGTCAGAGACGCGACAATAATGGTTCAAGTCAGAGAGTGTATGTTTGAAAAAGTTTCAGGTAAAGCGACTAAATTAAGGGTTGACAGACCAATTAATTAACCGTAAACCTGAAACCATGGATGAAGTTACATCAAAAGTGACAAAAGGTCAAATGGTGTACTGTGGAATCGATGTACACAAGCACAGCTGGAAGGTAGGCATCCTTAAAAATGGCCACATTGTGAAAGTATTTAGCCAGCAGCCAAACATAGGACAGTTGGTGGCTCATTTGCGACACAATTACCCCGGTTGCGATTTTTTGTTGGGCTACGAAGCTGGATTTTGTGGATTTTGGATCGCGGAAGAGTTGAAAAGCTTAGGCATGGAATGCAAGGTGCTGCATGCAGCAGATATACCGACGACGGACAAAGATCGCCGCCAAAAGACGGACGCCAGAGATTGCCGTAAGATCGCCATTTGTTTAAGTAATCCGAGCACGAGTAGTATTAACGTACCGGAAAAGGAATTGCAATACGATCGGAGTATCGTGCGAAGCCGTATCAAAATCAGTAGAGATGGTACTCGCGCAAGAAACCGGGTCAAGGCACATTTGTACTATTACGGTTTGTCATTAGGAGATACCGTTCCAAAATATTGGTCAAAAGCCTATATGGACAAACTAAGGCAATGGAGTATTGAAAAACAAGACTCGGCCTTGGGGCTTCTGTTGGATGAACTCATGGCGCTACGTCAACTCAAACTAAAAGCCTTGCAAGAAATACGTAAGCTGGCTCGACAAAGCCGCTATGAGAGCAAGGTCAAACTGTTATTGAGTATACCGGGAATAGGGCTTTGTCACGCCATGTGCTTTGCCACCGAGATAGGTGACATTAAACGTTTCAAAAACCTGGATCAACTTTGTAGTATGATCGGCTTAATACCCAATACGAATGCCAGTGGCGAAAAAGCCGGGGTGGGAAGGATGACCAAACGAGGGAAAACCGAGGTCAAAAACCTGTTGATTGAAGCAGCATGGGTGGCCATCCGCTGTGACCCGGACTTAAAAGTAAGCTTTGAACGTTTGAGCCAAAGTATGCAAAAGAATAAAGCCATTGTGCGCATTGCTCGAAAATTGCTCAATCGCATTCGAGCCGTTTTGTTGCACAATAAAGCCTATAAAATAGCAAGCAACTAAATCCCCAAAACAGATGCCCATTAGCATGGGACTAGGAATGGCCGTTGTACGTGTCGGTAGCATAAAAAGACTACATTGTCGGAGAGTACGGCTTCCTTTTTATCCGTTTAATACGCTCTTGCAGCGCTTGTCTCAAGCTGGCTGCTGATAGAAGACTGATGGACGGGCATCTGCTTTGAACACATTCCTAACGGCGATATTTTTCTTTTCAACAGCACCCCGTAAGAAGCGAGGGCGCTGTTGAAAAGAAAAATATCTACTTTGACGGTCGTTGCTCCCAAGTGCTTCTGGCCGAAAAAATATTTTTTGTCCGTTTGCTGAAATTTTGTCGCGTTACGCTTGGAATTCAACATAGAAGACACTGCACCAGCGTTGCGTCTTGGGGTTAATGGGGAAGACTTGGACGAGCGGAGAAGGATTGCTGGTAGAGGTAAGCGGGGGCTCCCTACTTGTAACAGCGGTCTCGTAAAATTCCGAAGAAAAATCCTCGCTTCGCTCAATTCTTTTTCGGAACTTCACCAAGCCGCAGCCGTCGCATCATGAAATGGTATAGATGTAAACCTCTGGAAGGATGTTAGATGTGAGGGAAGGGGATGCCTTTAAGCCCGCCGATAAAGCGGAGGTTTACAAGATGTTAGATGGATTTGAGGTGTGAATCTTCGGATTCATGGTAATTAGAAGGATTGTTGGCGGGGATAACAAAGTGTGGTGTAGTCTAATTTTGATCAATCAATTCATTACCAGGATGTTAAAATTAAAAATCGCAGATGCTTGGAGATTTAGAGCTCATAGTTTATCTTTAACAAGCGGATGCGGTAAGTGCGTATATTTTCGCATGGCAATTAAAATGAAAAAATAAAGTACCTATTTTTATGACAGAAATTCCGTATAAAGAACTATTCCTTTTGATTTTAGGCTCATTGAGCACCTATTTATTGTGGCGTGTACAGTATCAAAAGGATAGGTTAAAGTCAATAGAAAGCCAACTTTCTGACAAAAAATACAAAATGTATTCTCAACTAATTTACATTTTCTTTGATGTAACATTAGGTGAAAAAACGGGAGCAGTAAATTCCAAAGAAGACTTGGTAAAAAAGATAATAGACATCAAAAAAGATATGTATTTGTACGCATCAGACGATATATTTAACAAGTTTACAGAATGGTTACTAAACCTAAATAAGCACGATAATCCAACCAAACACTTTTATGATTACTATGAACTTATCAAGTTAATACGCCAAGACATGGGTAACAAAAAAACTAAATTAACAATTGACGATTTCATGCTGTTTTATATGCAAAACCGTGAAGAATATGAAAAATTCAAGGTTCAAAATAATTGGGAATAAAATAGTCATACGTATTTAATGCTGTAGCTATACTGACAGCAAAACTTGAATCAAAGCTAAAAAAAAGCTATCACAAGCCTTGGGAGGCAGTGGGCTACAGGGTTTAATACTTATTACGCACTTCGGTTTTGCAAAATACCACAAAACAATCTCGCTTCGTTCCATTTTTTCGGAACTTCGAAAAGCCGTAGCGCGTTATGCTTCATTGTATGACCGTGAGTAACGAATATAACGTAATTAATTAATCTAAACCATGGAATGGAAAATCTTTGATAACAAGTGTTGGTGGTGTGAAAGCCTTGATCTATCAGAAGAACATAAGTACAAGAGGACGGATTTACAAAGAGAATACTTTTCAGGTTCATCAAAACAAAAAATTGTTTTGTGTAGTCTCACCGATGTAACAAAAAGAGGAAAGGCTATTCAAGGACCTAAATCAAAGAATGTTAAATTCAAACCAAGTTTATGCCAAAATTGTAACAACGCAAAAAGCCAGCCTTTTGACGAATCATATGATAAATTAATAGTTTTTTTGAAGGATAATGAAACGAATACTCTGAAAATTCCTTCAATTAAATTAGCAGACATTTATGGCGAAAATTATAGACAGCAAGCTCAATACCTCACAAAATATTTTGTTAAACATTTATGCTGTACATTAACGGATGAAAACATTAGCATTCCGTCTAACTTGATAGATTTTTTAAATGGACAAACACAACTTAATAATGTAGAATTGATAATATCACAAAGTATTGACAGAAAAGAATATCTTGACATTGTGTCACAAAAGATTCCTTATTCAAGTTGGATTGGATGTTCGGAAGTTCAAATTGGATTCAATGAAAAAACTGATATCATTAATTTTTTAAAATACGAACTCTACTATAGGAGCTTTTCATTCTATATAAATTTGAACACAACCATTGAAGGCCTTAAAACTAATTTTAAATTTGACAACATAGACTTAATTTTGTATAACGAACAGAATTTTAAAGATTTAAACATGAAAGAAAGGACAACGAATGAATAACAGGAAGTTGGCAAAAAGCGGTCTCCGTATTAAATGGAAGTTTTTTGCTTTGTATCATGTACAGTTCTAGCTGATGGGTTTGTACTTTAAAATCCGCCACACCGCCAAGCCGAAAAACCAAACCTGCCAATGCTAGTATGACCCTCTCAAAACTACAAGCCTCGATACTACCTCTCCCATGCGGCAAAAAAACACACCAATCCCCGCAAATTTGCGGTAAATAATCTCTACATTTACCGCAAAACCCTCCCTCTAATGCCAAAATACATCTACGAGCACCCCAACTGGACCGATTTCTCCTGGCAGGACAAAGCCATCAATGTCGTATTTGGGGAGGTGCGGCACTTGCAAGGCAAAACAATCGGGCAAATGAACGCTTTGGGCTTTTCTGCCAAGGAAGAAGCCACGCTTACTGCTTTAACCTTAGATGTAGTCAAATCATCAGAGATAGAAGGTGAATTGCTCAATTATGAGCAAGTACGTTCGTCCATTGCCCGGCGTTTGGGCAACAATACTGCCGGACTCGTGCCCAGCAGCCGCCACATCGAAGGTGTGGTGGAAATGATGCTGGATGCCACTCAGCGTCACGCATTGCCCTTGACCGAAGAACGTTTGTGGGGTTGGCACGCCGCGCTTTTCCCCACCGGGTACAGTGGACCTTACGCAATAGAAGTGGGACAATACCGCAGCGGCGAAATACAAGTGGTGTCGGGCGCAATGGGCCGAGAAAAAGTGCATTACGAAGCTGTAAAAGCCGCCTTGGTAAAAACGGAGATGGACAAATTTCTGGATTGGTTCAATCACGAAAACGATCTTGACCCGGTTATAAAAGCCGCCATCGCGCACTTTTGGTTCATCATCATCCACCCCTTTGATGACGGAAACGGCAGAATTGGCAGAGCCATCACCGACCTATTGCTCGCCCGAGCCGAAGGCAGTGGAGAACGTTTTTACAGCATGTCGAGCCAAATATTGGCCGAGCGCAAACGCTATTACGAAGTATTGCAACAAGTACAACATAGCTCGGGCGACATCACTGAATGGCTCGACTGGTTTTTGCATTGCCTCAAAAATGCGCTGCTCGCCACCGAAAACCCCACCCAAAAAATAGTGCGCAAAGCTGAGTTTTGGAAACGACACGAACATACCCCCATCAACGAACGCCAACGCTTGATGCTCAACAAACTTTTTGACGGTTTTGAAGGCAAATTACAAAGCTCCAAATGGGCTAAAATTGCAAAAACCTCCACCGACACTGCCTTACGAGACATCAAAGACTTGGTAGAAAAAGGCATCTTGCAACAAACCGAAGAAGGAGGACGAAATGTTAGTTACGCATTGGTCGATTTTGGAATAACGTGATTTTTGAATTAATTTCATTGAGAATCAATAATGTGCGACTTCTACGAAGTCGTAAAAAAACCATTTGCAACATTTCTACAAATGTACGACTTCTACGAAGTCGATCTGATGACCTCGGAGAGGTCACACAGTTGTAGAAAATTTCCAATTCAAGTTTATAGGTACGAATCGCCACTTCAGGGCTACTTTACAGATTTTGCTCAGAAACGTAGCTCGGAATCCCCACTTTTTTGTACATCCGCGAAATGCGGTGGGCATGCTCGTCGTAAGCTGCCTGAAACAACTCGGTAGCGCGTTCGGCACCAATCACC
>JAIXOO010000174.1 GCA_027486765.1 Saprospiraceae bacterium | reverse complement strand
GGCTGGGTGGCTGCGGCCTGTTCACCCGGAATGGTAGAGGCTGGAACGGGGCGTTCTTCAATCGGAAACAAGGGTTTGCCCGTCACCCGGTCAAACACAAACATAAAACCCTGTTTGCTCAAAACCGACACCGCGTCGATCTTTTTCCCTCCTTGGGTCACCGTAAACAAATTCGGGGGTGCCGGAATGTCCCGATCCCAAATGTCGTGGTGTACGGTTTGGAAATGCCACAGGCGTTTGCCGGTTTTGGCATTTAAGGCGATGAGGCAATTGGCAAAAAGGTTGTCGCCCTTGCGGTTGCCTCCATAAAAATCAAAAGCCGCCGAGCCAGTGGGAGCGTATACAATGCCTCTTTCCGTATCCACTGCCATGCCCATCCAGTTGTTGGCGCCGCCAATGTTTTTGTAGTTTTCTTTTTGCCAGGTGTCGTAGCCATATTCACCAGGGTGGGGAATGGTGTGAAAGGCCCAGATTTTGCGGCCAGTCCGTACGTCATATGCCCGAATGTCGCCCTTCAAAGCGGTGGCACTTTCGGATACCCGCGTCCCTACGATGAGGATGTTCTGATAAATCGAAGCCGGGGTGTTCGAGATCACGTAATCGTCGGCCCCCGGGCGGGTGATGCCGTCGATCAGGTTGATTTTGCCGTTTTTGCCAAAAGAAGGAATGGCTTGCCCCGTTTTGGCATCCAGTGCATAAAGGTAGGCACCATAGCCGAAAAAGATCCGCTCTTCCACGCCATCCGACCAGTAACTGACGCCCCGACTGGTCATGTTGAAGGTCTTGTCCTGTAAATTGCTTTTCCAGATTTCGCGCCCGGTCGCAGCATCCAGGGCAAAGGCTTGGGAACCCGCTGAGACTCCGTATAAAATGCCTTTGATGATGATGGGGTTGCACTGGAGTTGGGTGCTGTTTTTGAGGGTGTCGGCGCCGCCAGAACGGTAAGTCCAGGCTACTTTTAGCTGGGCTACGTTGCTCTTATTGATTTGCTGGAGGGCGGAAAAATGGTTCTTGTCGGGCCCACCATTGTATTCAGTCCAGTCTTCCTCGGGTGCTTGCGATGAGTTGCTGTTGCGTAGCCAAATGGTCATGCCTAGCAAGAGCAAAATCATGGTCCAGTGCAAATTCTTTTGCTTAAACAGGCGTGTCGACCCAAAATCCCGTATTTTCATCGCTTTATTTTTTTCGCTTTTTTAAACGTGTAAAAACCAATACCATGACTGCACTGGAAACAGTACAAGCCTATTATCAAGCTTTCAACAATCAGGACTGGGCCGGTATGCTGGCCCTGCTACACCCTGAGGTTCGCCACGAAGTGAACCAGGGCGAGGCACAAATTGGCATTGAGGCCTTCAGCGCGTTTTTGGGCCACATGGATCAATGTTATGACGAAAAATTGAGTGACTTCACCTACTTCACGGAACCGAATGGCAAAAAAATAGCGGTGGAGTTTACCGTAACGGGGGTGTACAAAAAAGCAGATGAGGGTTTGCCAGCGGCACATGGGCAGACTTATGTGTTGCCCGTAGGGGCTTTTTTGGAAGTGGAAGATGGGAAGATTACACGGGTGACGAATTTTTACAATTTGCCGCTGTGGGTGAAGTTGGTGTCGTGAGTGTCACGGAGGGCACCATGAATTTCCAAAGCGACATTTTGTAGCACAAAGAACACAAAGGAGGGCACAAAGGACACAGAGTTAGACGTTGACGATCTTTGTGTCCTTTGTGCCCTCCTTTGTGTTCTTTGTGCTACAAAATTGTGTCGCTTGGTGCGCCCATCTACCCGAAGTCCTTCAGCGGCTGCGCCCCATACATCTTTCCCTGCTTGCTCATTTTGATCAAATAATTCAAACGTTTCTGCTTCTCCTCGTTCCGGCTATTGCCCGTGATTTCATTGATCCAACCAATCTTGAGGCGCTTATAGAAATGGGGAAATTGCTGAAAATTGTCCCACACCTCTGGATCAACTTGCAATTGCGCCACAATCCAATCGGGCAACACCAGTGGATCATCCATCTGCCCGATTTGATCGGCAATCGGAGCCACCCCCGCTGGAGTCATCAGTCCCAATTGTTGGAGTTTCCAGATCCGTTGCCGATTGAGCTCCGACAGGAAGGTTTTTTTCTTCCGTGGGGTGATGCGTTGCACCGCACTTTCCTCATCGTATTTTTTAGTCACCCCATCAATCCAGCCAAAACACAGGCATTCTTCCACCATTTCATCGTAGGGAAGGGAGGGTTTGCCCGTAGCCTTGCGGTAGGTTTGTAGCCAGACTTCGGTTTTTTCACCTTTGTGATGGGTCTGTAGCCAGTCCCGCCATTGTTGGCGATTGTGGGGGTAAAAAACTTCGGTGATTTCAGGCATAAAAAAGGTTTAGGAAAGTTGAGGGAGGTTGAGAAGGTTGAGGCTACCGCAGCAACTTAGACAAAGTCCTTGTCAAAATCGCTGCGGCAGCCTCAACCTTCTCAACCTCCCTCAACCATCTCAACTTTATTTCAAACGCACTAAGGCCGTCCACACACTCAATGTCCCACCCTGCAACCTCGTCCAGATCGGGCGCACCCGGCCATTGTACACACTAAGGTGGTTGTAGTCGCCAAAGAAAATCCCTTTGGTGGGCGTGAAAGGCGACTGGCTGATTTTGGCGTTCACGAAGGTTTTGCCCCCGTCTTTGGAGTAGGCCAGGTAAACATCGGTAGCGTCCCCTTCGTGGTTGCGGCGGTCGTAAAATACCATGTAGAGATAGCCAGTAACCGGATCTACCGCTAGCCAGGTGAAAAACTGGTGATTGCCTGCGCCATCGTTGTTGACGCGGATCGGGGCGCTCCAGGTATTGCCGCCATCGCTCGATTTGGCGAGGAACACGTCGGTATCGTTGGTGCCGTGCCGTTGGTCGCACCAGTTGACGTAAATGGTGCCTCGGTTGGGGCCATTGCTCAAATCGGTGGCAGTGATGGGCAGGCCATTGGCGCGGTAAATGCCGGGAATGTCGAAGGTCCAGCCTCCTGGTTGATCCGCCACCACTTTATCGGTAGCGAGCCAGGTTTTGCCTGCATCTACGGAGCGGTCGAAGTAAATTTTATTGTTGTAGGCCCAGGCCACGTAAATTTCACCATTGGGGCCGATGGCTGGTACTGCTCCTTCGGTGGTTAGGTCATCGTCGAGGCAGTCGCCTTCCAATTGGCTAAGGCTGGCCTCGCTGCTCCAGGTTTTGCCCCCGTCGGCGGAGCGGGCAAAAAGGATGCGGGATTTGTCCTTGGGATCGCGGCTGTCGTATTTGTCAAACTCGGTCCAGGTCATCACAATGCTGTTGTCGCGGGGATCAACGGCCAGCCAGTGTTTGTCCTGGTCTTTTGGGTGATGCAAGCCTGCGTAGGTGCCTTGCGACCAATTCGCTCCACCATCGGTCGATTTTTGAATCACAATCCGATCCAACCAATTGGGGTCACCACCACTCTTGCCATTGGGATCGGAGAGGTGCGCGTAGTAAAAATCCCCTTTGGTGTCGGCCAACAAAACCGGATCGCCGTAAACGCCATAGGGTGAAGCCAGGGTCTTTTTTTTCCAGGTAATCCCCCCATTGCTGGAGTAATACACCCGATCCAGGATGGCGCCTGCTACCACAATATTGGAATCGGTTGGCGAAATGGCGATGCTGGGCTCACAAGGGCCAGCTCCAAAGGCGGCAGCCGAACTATCAATGCGGATATTGGGAAAATTGGCGACAATTTCGGTAGGGGTGACCGGGGCAGAGGGGGTTTGGCGCTGGCAACTGATGCTGCCGAGCAAGGCAATGCTGGTCAGGGTTATGGCTATTTTGCTGGTCATTGTTTGTATTTTAAGCTAATGTACTTGATTTGTTTTGGGCAATAAGATAATCCGGGATTTTTTTGCGGGGGTGACCAACTGCTTCCAAAATTGCTGAAACTTTTTGATGTTGGGCAATTTGGGTTCGGGCATAAATGAAAAATCAGGGTCGAGTTTATCCTCAGGTGTAAAACCCAGTCGATCCAGGTAGCTGAAATGGTTTTGTAGCTGGATTTCCCAATAACTGTGATCGCGCACTTCTGGCTCTTGCTGTTTACTTCTTTGATGATGCCGCTGGTATTCTTCAACGAGATTTTCCAGGTTCGTTTTGGTACAAAAAGCCTGAATACAGGAGTCCGCTACAGCTTCCAATTCCGTAATTCGCTCTGGGCTGCATTCAAATAGGACCCGAAAACCAGTGCGCCATTGGTTGGAATAGGTTTGCACAGAGACATGATAAATCGCCCCACGTTTTTCACGCAACTCTTTGGTCAGGATGGCCTCCAATTCATCGCCCAAGTAGAAAAGATAATTCAAATATTCAGGATAACGCTTTGACTTTCTGGTAGTCAAATAATTGATCTCCACGCCAGCCTTGGCCTCGTCCAATACGTATAAAGTGGTATCGATAGGCAAGACGGGTTTGGGCTTGAGGTCTGTTTGTTTCCGCATTTTATAGGTTTCGGCAGCCGTAACGACGGTGGGTAAATTGCCCAGGTAAGGATCTATCATCGCTTGCAGGCTATCCAAGGGAGCATCACCCACGAATACAAATTCAAAATCGGCAGGATTACAAAAGCGAGCCCGGTATACTTTTTCCAAATCGTCCAACTGGAGGTTTTGTAATTCCTGGTAGCTGTATTCTTTTTCCTGTGGTTCAGGGTTGGGTACCTGTTGTCGGTGAACCGTTTCCAGAATTTCATGAATAAAAAGTTTTTTGTTGCTTTCTTGAAAAAGCTGCTCTTGAAGGGCACGGTCTAGCGCTTTTTGATCAAAACGGGGTTGGCTCAACCCGAGGTGTAGCAAAGCCATCAAGTCGCGAAAGTGTTCAGTTGGGCTACTCCCCCCGATTGTTTCGTGCGAAGAAATTAGAGAGACATAATAGTGCAGATCAAGGTTAGCCTTTCTTTCGGCCAATTCTTCCGGACTGAAAGTACCCACTCCCGATTGATCGATGATGGATTGCAACATTTTTCCGGCCATTTTTTGTGGTGCTGGGACAAAATCCAAGCCCCCATAACTATCGGCATTAAAATATACTCTAGGTTCTCCTTCCAGGCTTTTGATGGCTACTTTTATCCCATTGGCGTAATGGATTTCACGAATGGCATAGGCGTGGTCTTTCTGACAGGCGATCTTGGCCACCGGGGGTAACGGTGAGGTCAACCAGGGCTTGATTGGATCGATTTGCTGGGTGTCCAGCACCAGATTTTGTAGGGTGGAATCGACCCAATTCCACAAACGGGTCGAATCAGGCACCTGTGATTTATTCGTCTCCGAAATGGCCAACATCAGCATTTGCCGCTCAGGAATCAACCAATGTTGTGCTGCGGCCAGAATTTCAGCCTTGTTTATTTTGGTATACTCTTTACCCAATAAGTCGAATCTATTCACCAGTGCTCCGTAGGGTACGTTATACACAAAAGCATCGATAAATTCGTGGGCACGTTCAAGCGCCAAGTCGTCAATCTCCGCCTCGCTGTATTTAGACCTTTTGGCCTCATGGAGCAAGCGCTTTTGGGTGCTGGCAAAAGTGGCATCACTCAAATACCCCTTAGCTAATTTAAAAACAGCCTTCAGCGCAGATCGTAAAATCGGCTCGGTAGATTGGGGGTTCCCTGCACAGATCAACTGAAAATAACGCAACTGGCCCAAGTCGTGGTTGATTTGAAAATGCAGATTTGCGCCAGCGGTACGGTTGATGGGGTCTTTTTGCAATTCGCTGTTGACGAGCGTTTCGATAAAATGCTCCTGGGCCAGATTGTGAATGAATTGATCTGGCGAAAAATCCTCTGGGGCTTTTGGCAATTCGAAGGCCAGATTGGCCATAAAAAAAGGCAGTGGCAGTTTCGGGTAAATAAAAGTGTTGCGGTGACCTCGGAACTGTGTCCGAAAGGCTGAGGTAGACCGTGGGTTGTCACTGCTGGGCATGCCCTGAAAAAGCTTGACGATTTCAGGCTCCACCACCGCAGGGTCAAAATTGCCAGTAACAATCAATGCCATCAATTCCGGGCGATACCAGGTTTGATAAAATGCGCGCAATTTTTCAGCATCGGCTTGCATCACTAAAGTGCTGTCTCCGATCGGTTTATGCTGCAAAACTAAAGCGTCTTTTTGGAAAAACCAATCGAATGCCTGGTCAGAAAAATAGGTTTGGGGGTTTTGGTTCATCCGGCGTTCCGCCAGGATCACCCCTTTTTCTTTTTCTACTTCTGCGGGTAAAAACAACATGCCTTGCGCCCAATCGGAGAGGATCAGCAAGGCTTCTTGTAAAAATGCAGTGCTATCGGCAGGGATATCAAGTTTGTAAAAAGTGCGGTCAAAACCAGTTGAAGCGTTGGCATCGGCACCAAAGTGTATGCCCGTTTTTTTGAAAAACGCTAAAAGTTGTTCTTGGCTAAAATGTTGGGTGCCGTTGAAGCCCATGTGTTCCACAAAATGGGCATAACCTTTTTGGTCGGCTGTTTCCTGCAAGGATCCAGCCTTTACAACCAGGCGCAAGGCGATTTTTTTACCTCGGCTGGCGGTATCTCGATGCAAAAAATAAGCAAACCCATTGGGCAGTTTTTTGTGAATGACGCTGGAGTCTGATGACAGATTCTGGGAGGCTTGTGCCAGCATCCAGCTTGTTGGGCATAAACTTAGTACCAAAAGTACCAGTGTTCGAAGGTGGGTCATAAGGGCTTATGTTGTTTTGCTAAACATAGCCCAAATTGTTCAAATTCCTGATTCCTTATACAATTTCTCGATGAAATGTTTCTAATTTTGGCCTAAAACCCATCACCATGCTCCAATCATCGACTTTCCAGTTCATCAAGGATCTAAAAACCAACAACAACAAAGAGTGGTTTGAAACCAACCGCAAGGTGTACCAGCGGGCCAAAGAGGATTTCCTCGTTCAGGTGGAAGCCATTATTCATGGTTTGGAAGCTTTTGATGCGGAAATCGCCTTTGCCAAGTTGGAGCCCAAAAAATGCATCTTCCGCATCAACCGCGACACCCGTTTTTCAGCCGATAAATCGCCTTACAAGTCCAACATGGGTGCCTGGTTCAGCGGCGGGGCCAAGGGTTTGCAACGGGCGGGTTATTACCTGCACCTGGAAGAAGGGGGCTGCTTTTTGGCAGGTGGCATCTACATGCCCGAAGCGGAAGCCTTGAAAAAAATCCGCCAGGAAATCCATTACAACTACAAAGATTTGCAGGCGATTTTGACCGAGTTGAGTTTCCAAAACTTTTTCCCCCGCGCTTTTGACCCCGACCTCAAACTCAAAAAAGCGCCCCAGGGTTACAAAGAAGACAACCCGGCGATTGAATTGTTGAAGCTGAAAAGTTTTACCGTATCGCATAATTTTGCGGAGCAAAAATTG
>JAIXOO010000360.1 GCA_027486765.1 Saprospiraceae bacterium | reverse complement strand
CATCCATTTGCCTGCTTTGAACGAAAGGCCGGAAGATGTCCCCTTGCTCGTTCAGCATTTTATGGAACAATTTAGCCAGAAGCTCAATAAAAAAATCAGCAGTGCCCATCCCGATTTTTTAAAAGCGCTGCAACAACACCAATGGCGGGGCAATATCCGCGAGCTGCGCAATACCATTGAGCGGGCCTGTATCCTGAGCGAGACCTCGCAATTGGAAAGCGATACGCTCCCCTGGAATTTTTTACAACAAACCAACAGCGGCATCTCTGGAGTCATGTCTTTAAGAGAGGTAGAAAAACGGCACATCTCGCGCATGCTGGTACACACCCATGGCAATAAGACCCAAACGGCGGAGTTATTGGGCATTGGCTTGACCACCTTGTATGCCAAAATCAAGGAGTACCAATTGTAAAACAGGATATCATCCAAACTTCAAGGCAAACTTTTCCTACTACCGGGCGTTAAGTTTTTAAAACCCACCTCTAATACACAAGGCTTAAAACATCCTAATTGACATATCGCATCTATGAATTCACTATGGACCAAAATCATCCTCAACACCACCCTGCGCAAAAAAAAGCTGAGCAACTACAGCAATTATGTACTCGCCAAAGGTTTGAAGCAATTCCAGATCGTATTCAAACGCCGCCTCATCCAGTTCTTCTTGTTGGCCATGGGCGTTTTGTCGGCTGGCTTTGGCCTGAAAGGTTTTTTGTTGCCCAATCATTTTATTGATGGAGGAGCAGTAGGGATATCCTTGTTGATCTCAGAGGTTACGGATTGGCCCCTTTCCATATTGTTGCTCCTGGTCAATATTCCTTTTGTCATACTAGGGCTCCGTACCATTGGCCTTGATTTTGCGATCAAAACCGCCATTGGCATCGTCGCCTTGGCGATTGCGGTAGAAGTGATTCCTTATCCACAAATTACGGAGGACAAATTGTTGGTCTCGGTCTTTGGCGGTTTTTTCCTGGGGGCCGGGATTGGGCTCTCGATGCGCGGTGGCGGCGTGATCGATGGCACCGAAGTACTGGCGCTCAACATCAGCAAACGCTCCGGGCTTTCGGTCGGCGATTTGATCTTGATTTTTAACATCATTATCTTTTCGGTTGCAGCTTATTTGCTGTCCATCGAAACGGCCTTGTATTCCATCTTGACCTACCTGGCCGCCTCCAAAACGGTTGATTTTATTGTAGAAGGCATCGAAGAATATACTGGAGTAACCATCATTTCCCCCAAATCAGAAGACATTCGCCAAATGATCATCAACGACATTGGTCGGGGGGTAACCATCTACAAAGGTGAACGTGGTTTTGGTAGAACGGGCCACCGCGAAAATGACATCGACATTATTTTTACCGTCATTACCCGTCTGGAATTGAGCAACCTCAAAGCTGAAATTGAAAAAATTGACCCCAATGCGTTTATTTTGATGCATAGCATCAACGATACGAAGGGTGGGATGATTAAGAAAAGGCCACTGCATTAGAGAATAACCAATAGCATGACCGAACCAGCACAACTTGCTCAAGGGTTATTTATGTATTGGTCGTCTACTTAAAAATCAGGATATTACACCTTCCAAAAATAAAGTCAACTATGGAATGGACATTCGAGGAAATCATCACATCGGAGGAAGAACTCCGTGAAGTTTTAGGGCATCCAAACGAAGTAGTTACCCGAAAAACAATCAATCACATTGACGATATTTGTGCTAACTTCATTAGAAATTCTCCTTTTTTAGCCATAGCAACATCCGACTTGAACGGAAATCTCGATGTATCCCCCAAAGGAGACCCGCCAGGATTTGTAAAAGTGTTGAACAATAAGATGCTGGCCATTCCCGATAGACCGGGGAATCGTAAAGCAGATACGTTTACAAACATTATTCAAAATCCAAACGTAGGCTTGATTTTTTTAATTCCAGGAATTAAGGAAACATTACGGGTGAACGGAGAGGCTAAAATAGTGAGGGATAAAAAGGTATTAGAGCTATTGTCTTGCGAGGAAAAGCTGCCTGCATTTGCCATAATTGTAGATGTGAAAGAAGCATTTATGCACTGCGCTAAATGTATGATCAGATCGGGTCTGTGGAATAAAAATGACGAGACAAAAGAACGCCCGGTTCCCTCTTTAGGTGAAATATTGGTTGTACATGGAAATCTTGATATCTCATCCGAGGAATTGGATGAAAGGATCAAAACGAGTGAAAAAACAAATTTGTATTAAAACTGCATGCCATAAATTTTAAATGTGATCCTCCGCTGATTGAGTGAAGAGTACATGAGTTTAGAAGTGCGTATCAAAATCCAAACGTATGGACACGCTCATTGCAGCAGCATTATTGATTGCTGGAGGAAAGATTAGAAGTCGCCTTTCCAGCAGTTCAAAGCATTCACCATCATTTAATCACCCCCAAATACCGCCCTAACCAATACGGCAACAACCAAATATCCCCCGCGCTGTGTTCTTCGTTGCCATTCCCGCTTTTCCGATCCAGATTGAACATATTGGCGTTGTGCCGCTGAATGGGGCGTTCATCAGGAGGCAAAACTTCCACAATGGTTTGACTCCTAAAATTGGGGCCCATTTTTTCAATGTCCTGGCGCTGGCTATTGGCAATTTCCCAGCTGATCAAGTCCAAAGGGTGTTCTTGTAGGTACCAAATCGCTTCTTTTAAATCAAAATTAGCCGTCCCGGTCAAGGCAGTGAATATGTTCCAGAGCCCCTCCTTTTCGGGTCTTTCTACTTGCCAGTGATCGAGAATGGCCTTGCGGTAATACCTTTTGAGCGTATCGTTCAGGGCATAGCGATACAGGCCCCAATAGCCCAGGAAATACATCTCATCATCCGAGTGATTCCAGGAGTCGGATAATACTTTGCTCAAATCATTGGCTTCTTCGGGTGCGTACCCAATTTTACTCATGGGCCGCATCAGGTTTTCAAGGTAGCCCTGTTGGTTGAGCAGTTCGAGGGCTTTGTCCCGGTACTTGGTCTTTTTGGTGAAAAAATAGGCTGTTTGCAGCATGGCGATGATGTTCGAGGAGTTCAACTTGCGATCGCCAACATTGGTAGGCAAAGTATTGACATAACTGGGATTCCAACGCCCCCAGGTGGTAGGTTTTCCATCATAATCAATCAGGTAGAGGTCGTTTTTGAGAATGTGCGACATCAGGGTATCAATCAACACGATGGCGCGTTTTTTCAAAGTTGGGTCATCGATCAATTCTGCCATGGCTCCATAGGCAAAAATATG
>JAIXOO010000171.1 GCA_027486765.1 Saprospiraceae bacterium | reverse complement strand
TGGGGCAAAAATAAATGTTCATTTTTCCTGAGCCAGAGGATTAGATAAGACACTTAAATTGAACCGTTTACTTATCTAATCCTCTGGCAAAATGAACATTTATTTTTTTATCGCCCCTTTGTTTGATAAAATATTTTTTTCGCACGCTAGCTAAATATCATATTCATGTCTTCCATTGCTCCACTGGCGGGTTTAAAAGTCCTTGAACTCGCCACCGTCCTCGCGGGCCCTGCTGTGGGTATGTTCCTGGCTGAACTCGGGGCCAAGGTGATCAAAATAGAAAATCAAACCACCGCTGGCGATGTCACCCGCAGCTGGAAACTGACCACGGAAGATCCCAACTGGGCTTACTCCGCTTATTATTGCAGTGTGAATTGGGGCAAGGAGATCGTGTTGATGGATTTGAGTTTGCCCGAAAATCTGACCTGGCTGCGGGAAGAGATCAAAACCAGCGACATCGTCCTGGCCAATTTTAAACCTGGGTCCGCCCGGCGAATGGGCCTGGATTACGCCAGCCTTTCCGACCTCAATCCTAAATTGATCTACGGCGACATCACCGGATATGGCCCCGGCGACGAGCGGCCAGCCTTCGATATGGTTTTGCAGGCCGAAGCGGGTTTTTTGTTCATGACTGGTGAAAAAGGGGGTGCTCCGGTAAAAATGCCCGTGGCCTTGATCGACTTATTGGCCGCGCATCAGCTCAAAGAAGGTATCCTTCTGGCTTTGTTGCAGCGGGAAAAAACCGGGCAGGGCAGCAAAGTAAATGTGTCGCTTTATGCCACGGCGCTAGCCTCTCTAGCCAATCAGGCCACCAACTGGTTAATTGCCGGAAAAATACCCCAACGCATGGGCACCCTACACCCCAACATAGCGCCTTACGGTGAGTTGCTGGAAGGTAGCGATGGTGGACAGGTTGTGTTGGCCGTTGGCAATGATCGGCAATTCCAACTCTTGTGCAAAGCGCTGGATCTAGAAGTGCTGGCACAAGCACCTCAGTACTCGGACAACAAACAAAGGGTGCTGAATCGGGAGGCGTTGTTTGTACACTTGCAAGCCAAAGCAGGGCAGTTTAATCGGGAAGAGCTGCTGCGCCAATTGCACCAAATGGGTGTACCTGCCGGGGCAGTACGGACCATGCCCGAGGTATTTGCCGAATCAGCTGCACAAGAATTGCTGTTGCATTGGGCTTTGCCGGATGGGACGGAAGTCAGGAGTGTGCGATCAGTGGTGTTTGAGTTGGAGTAAAATCTAAATGGAACATGCTCTTGGGGGCGAAAAAAAATGAACACATATTTTTTCGCCCCTAAGAGCATGTTCCATTCAAATATTGACCTATTAATAACCCGGATTCTGCTTCAAAGCTGGATTGAGCACAAACGCATTGGTTGGTATAGGCAAAATACGGCGATAAGTATCCGTATTTGTTTTAAAGCCCCATTTGCCTTCAAATTTTCCGAAACGAATCATATCGTTGCGGTGCCAGGTTTCCCAAGCCAATTCACGGCATCTTTCGCTGTAAATGTCTTCCAAAGTGACCGCAGTCCAAGCCGGGCTTGTGGTTCTTTGCGCCCGCAATTGATTCACCAATGAAAGCGCAGTTGCGCCACCCGTCGCGGCTCCTCCTCGCTGTATTGCTTCCGCTTTCATCAAAATAATGTCAGAATAACGCAAGAATGGAATGTCGTTGTTCTGATTACGGCTGGTCGAGCTCGCATCAGGATAAAACTTGATGTTGCGAATCCCCATGTTCCAGGCAATTTCATCGTTGCCACAGTCGTACAAAGTCGGACTTTGTCTCAAGACAATTTCTGGCGTGATTTCAACGTGGTAAGTAAGGGCAGCGCCACCATCGGAACCCGTGTAAAATTGGTCATAGCCTTTTTTAGTAGTGGTCACCATCAGTGGCGTTCCGTCAGCATTGTATTGCTTGCCCACCAGCCATTGTTTGTTGCGAATGTCATTGGAGTCCCGGGTGAAATGCGCATAAAACTCTGGCAAAGTACTTCGTGGTGCACTCGGCGTAAAGGGCAAATTGTACCGTTTGGTTTGTGAGCGAAGTACATCATAACGAGCGTGGTATTGGAAGCCATTTGTGCCCGGTAGAGACGCCATTGCTGGGTCGTAAGGAATGGCAAAAATGAACTCCTTCATGGCCGGGCCATTGTTCGGATAAAACATTTGCAGGTAAGAAGTACGAGGCTCGATGGCAAACTTTCCGGAATTGATCACTGCATCACAAGCTGTGATACATTCATTGTATTTGGCAGTACCCGTATAGTACTCTGCATTCAAATACATTTTAGCCAATAAAGCCTGTGCAGCGAATGCCGTGGGTTTGCCGTAGGTGGTGATATCAACGGTTGTACTCAAGCTGGGTAAAACTTCCTTGATTTCTTTTTCAATGAAAGCAAAAACTTCAGCGCGTGGAGCATTGGCTTTGGGTGTAAAATCGCCATAAGTGGTGATGATGGGCACATTGCCAAATAAATCCATCCACATGAAGTAAGCAATCGCACGCACCATCCGCAATTCCGCTAACATTTGTGGCTTGGTCGTATTGTTGTCAGGCATGTTTTCACCCAAAATAGCCAAGGCCTGATTGGTCGTCCCTACGATATTGGAAAACCAATTCCAGGCAGAGTTGGTCATCCCATGGTCGGGCGTCCAGGAATGGTAGTGTGGCATTAAATAGCCCTGGTTGTCGTACCAGTTGCCACCACGTGCTGGCATGATGGACTCATCCGTACTTTGTGACTGCAGGAAGTGATAGTCCAGTGAAAAGTTGCCCCTCAGTGCCGCATAAGCTGGTCCGGCAGCCTGCACAAATTGTGCTTGGTTTTTAGGAAAAGCATCTGGGGTCAACGCGGATGTAATCGGAACATCCAAATCATGACAAGCTGGCATTGAAAAAATGATACCGGCTAGTAAAACTATTTTTAGAAATGACTTTTTCATAGTGTCAATGATTTAACGTGTTTAATGTTTGACTTTTAGTATTCTACACAACAAAAGCCGCACAATCCACTAATGAATTAAAAAGAAGTGTTCAAACCCAACATCAGGGTGCGTGTTTTGGGGTAAAAATTGTTGGTGTCTACCCCTGGAGCGATGCCACCTTGGTTGACTTCTGGATCAATACCCGTGTATTTTGTCCAGGTAAAGGCATTGTTGACCGCGGCATAAATCCTTACCGATTGTAGGTATTTGCTGATGCCTTTGATGGTGTACCCCAAGGTAGCATTGTCGAGACGCACATAAGAGCCATCTTCGACGAAGCGAGAAGAATACCGGTGCGAATTGACGTCTTTGGCCGATTCAGAGGCAACATCAGTCAAGATATTGGTGAACTGTGCCGTGGTTGGTCTAAACAAATCGGCGCGAGTAGCATTGAAAATTTTGTTACCAAACACACCTCTGATGAATACATTGAAATCAAAATTGCCACAACGCAAGGTATTTGTCCAACCCAACAACCACTTAGGCTGCGGGCTACCAACGTAGTAATAGTCCGTTCCGATGGCGGGGGTAGTTGTCAATTCTCCAGTCTTTTTCAAGTATTGAGATACGCCATTGGCATCTTTTCCAGCATAGTTAAAGGAGAAAAATTGGCCCAATGGATAGCCTGCCTTCAAAATCTGAAGGGTACTACCCGTTTGGCCACTGCCCTCAGGTTGAGTCAAACGCACTGCATCGCCACCAGAAAACAGTGGGTTGCTCAAACTCACAATTTTGTTCGTGTTGCTGGCCAGGTTGATTCCAGAAGTCCAATACAAGTTTTTGGTGCTGACCGGAGTGATGTTGAGGCTCAGTTCTACGCCTTTGTTGTTCATGCTCCCACCATTGGCAACGATGCTACCAGCAGGTACTAAAACCCTGTCCACGGCATAACTGTAAATCATACCATCGGTGGTTTTGTCGTATACTTCAACGGTACCGCTGAGCTTACCTTTCAGGATAGAAAAGTCCAGGCCAATATTTTTGGTCGTCGTTTTTTCCCATTGTAAATCTGGATTCTCGGCTTTTGTCGGTCCTAAAGCAGCGGTAAGAGTGCCACTGTTGTAATAAGAACCCAGGCTGCCAGATAGGAAAAGTGCCGTATAGGCATTAAAACCTGATGAGTTACCCGTTACCCCATAGCTGGCTCTGAGTTTTAAGTCGTCAAAGAAGTTTTGATTTTCCATAAAACCTTCTTCGATGATCCGCCAGGCGGCGCCTACTGCAGGGAAGTACCCCCACTGGTTGTTTTCACCAAAAACAGAGCTGCCATCGCGACGGATCGACCCTTGCAGCAAGTATTTGTCGTTGAAACTGTAGTTCAAGCGCGCAAAATCAGAGATCAAGCGATTTTGCTGATAAATGCCATCTGCACCAAAGTTGATGCGGTAACCATTGATCGCATACGGGTTACTCAATGCAAAGTTGTTGAAACCAATGTTGTCGACCGGAAAATTGGTACTGGTCAATTGGAAACCATCACCAATTGTATTGTCTTGCCAAGAATAACCAACCACCGCTCTGACGTCATGGCTGCCAAAGGTTTTGTTCCAGGTTAAAAAGGTTTCTAAAATGTTGTTGGTGTTCTCGTAAGTGTTGCGCACCGCCGATCCATTGGTGCCGAAGTTTTGGAGGAAGTGTACAGCAGGAGGTTCGGGTTTGTAATAGAAGTTGGCGCTGTTGTACTGAGAGTAGTAACTGCCGTAATACTCGCCATGCAATGAGGTTGACTTTTGATGCGACAAACTCAAATTGTAACTCAAGCCAAATGGCAACTGTACTTGCGCCGTAAAAGCGCCAATCAAGTTGTTGAATTTGGTTTGATCCTGGCCATTTTCAATCATCGCCACTGGGTTAAAATAGCCACCTGTAGTAAAGTTTTCAAAGAAAGTGCCATCGGGGTTTCGAACGGGTGAAGTGGGCAAATACGTAATCATTTGGCCCAAAACGCTGTTGCGCTGAGGAGTGTAATCCGACTTTGTATTTGAATTGGATACCTGCATGCCCAGCTTGACCTTATCATTCAGAAAAGATTGGTCAAATTGCAAACGGGCGATAACCCGTTGAAAATTGCTTTCCGACAGGATCCCCTCTTTGTTCATGTAGTTGAGGCTGGCACTGTAGGTGTGGTGCTCGCCGCCGCCGCTGAAGGATAAGTTGTGGTTATAAGACAGAGCCTGCTCTCTTTGCACCGCTTTTTGCCAATCAGTGTCAGCTCCTTTATCGTTAGCTGGGGTCATGGATTGTCCATTAGTGGCCAAAAATGCTTTCAACTCGGACGAGTTCATCATATCGAGTTGGCTGGCAACCGTTTCTGACCCTACAAAACCGTTGTACGAAACAACACCTTGCCCTTTTTTGCCTTTTTTAGTGGTGATCATAATCACCCCATTGGCTGCACGGTTGCCATAAATGGCTGTTGCAGCTGCGTCTTTCAACACATCAATCGTGGCAATATCGTCCGGTGCAATGGTAGAAATGTCGGCACCAGGCACGTTGTCAATCACATAAAAAGGACCTTGCGAGCTATTGATTGTAGAAGCCCCTCTCAGGATCACCGCAGCCGGGCGGTTGGGGTCGCCACTTGCGGAGATGTTTAAACCCGGGACTTTACCCTGCAACAATTGCCCTACGTCGCTGATTGCACCGCGGTTGAGGTCTTCGGGTTTCATAGTGGTTACGGCACTGGTCAGGGTCTTGCGAGAAGACTGCCCATAACCAACTACCACAACTTCGTTCAGTGCACTTGCAGCAGTGGCCAGCGAGACATTGATCACTTTTTGGTTGTTCACGGAAACCTTTTGTTCAGCATACCCCAAAAATGAAAAAATCAAAGCTGCATCTGGAGCACAAGTAAGTGCGTAATTGCCGTCAATATCCGTTACAGCACCATTTCCGGTTCCTTCGACCCTGATGCTGACCCCAATCAAAGGCTCGTTGTCATCAGCACCAGTCACTTTTCCCGTTACCGTAATATCGGCAGCAGAAGGAAATGCAAATGAAGGTAAAGAGAGTAATGTGCAGACGCATAGCAGTAGCGTCCTGTACAGGAGCATTTGTACTTTTTTCATGCAAATATTGTTTAAACTAGTGAAAGAAGGTGTTTGGTGTTAAAAAATAAAAATCAAGTTATGCAAGCCGTGTTCAGCGGCTGCATTGAATAAAATGTTGTAAAATGGTCTTAATAGTAGAAAGTAGTAGGGCAAAATTGTCTTCGTTGGTTTATTTGGCATAAACCCCAAGAAAAAAATTAAAACTTCATCAAAACAAGCCCCTAAAGATAATACTATTGTGTAGGCATGGTAAATAGGATTCACTGCAAACGTTTGCAAAAAATCAATCCTCTGGTATATGGCATCAATTCAAGTCAAAGTAGAATCTCTAATAATTAGCTCAGGTGGCAGAATAATGTGCTCTTTTTGCTGCGTTTGTCCTTCCATATTGTTCAAAAATAGACGGGCAGCCTCTTCGCCTAAAATCCGACTAGAGCGGTTGACTGATGACAGTGATGGATTGACATAAGCAGAAAATGGCGAATTATCGAAACCAATAACCGCTACTTGTTTAGGAATGGAAAAGCCCAAATCTAGTATGACTTGCATGGCTGCTATCGAGACATAATCATTTACACCAAAAACTCCGTCGGGTGGTTTGGGCAAAGACATCAAACGGCGCATTGGCACAATCGCACTTTCGGCTTTAAAATTGGTTGTTGCAATCAATTCTTCGTCAAAATCTAGCGAGTGTTTGGCCAAACATTCCTTATATCCTCTGAATCTCTGCTCAGATACCGCCAAGCCGTTTGGCCCCTTCAAATGTGCGATGCGACGACAACCCCTTTGTATCAAATGTTCTGTAGCAGCAAATGCGCCCAAATAATCATCCACGGTGATGCTACTGTTTGGCACGCCATCGTATTCTCGATCAATAAATATAAGGGGGATGTTCCGCTGGCTCATATCATCTAAATGTTCGTAATGACCTGAATCGTAAGTTTCTTGCGAAACAGACAAAAAAACACCTTCCACCCGATTGGCCAGCAACTTATCAATATATTGTTTTTCAAGCAAGTAACTCTCATTTGTCACACAAATCGCCAACATATAGCCATGAATTTGCAAGACACTTTGCAGCCCTTCAATCATCGCTGTTTCATGAAAATGGTTGAGTGTTGGCACAATCACCCCCAAGGTTGCCGATTTTTTATTGCGCAAACTCAAAGACACCGAATTGCGCTGATAGTTTACTTTTTGGGCGTATTCCTGGATATTCCGCCGGGTATCTTCGTTGATCAGTGGATGGTTGTTCAAGGCTCTTGAAACCGTAGATGGAGAGCACTTGAACTTCTTGGCTATGTCTTTTATGGTGACCGGATTTTTGCTATTCATTCCCAAACGATTATTGCAAAATCCCCCCATCTGCCATAAACATCGCACCTGTGGAATACGAGGAAGCATCCGAAGCCAGAAAAAGCGCCAGATTGGCAATCTCCTGCGGCTCGCCAATGCGCCCCAGCGGCGTTTGTTTGAGGTAGTATTTCAGCATCGCTTCGTTGGCCCAAAGCGCTTCACTGAATTTTGTTTTGATAAGTCCCGGGCAGATGGCATTGGCACGAATGCCATATTTCCCCCATTCTTTGGCCATCGATTTGGTCAACATGTTTAAAGCAGCTTTACTCACGCTGTAACAGCCGAGTCCTTCAGTAGCGATAAAAGCTTCCACACTACTGATGTTGATGATGGCGCTATTGGATTGGGCTTTGAGGTATGGGAGGGCAAATTTGGCGAGTTCAAGCGGAGCTTTGACATTGATTTGCATGATTTTATCCATGGCATCCACGCTATCTTCCAGTGGGCCGAAGACTGGGTTGGTCGCAGCATTGTTGACCAAAATATCGATCCGGCCGTAGTGTTCGATGGTGACCTTAACCAGATTTTCAAGAGCTTGGGTGTCCCCTACGTGTGCGGCTACTGCAAGTGCCTCCCCTCCCGCAGCCTGAATTTCAGCTACGACTTCATCTACAGCTGCTTGTTTGCGGCTGCTAACCACAACTTTGGCACCATTTGCAGCGAAAGTTTGAGCAATTGACGCTCCGATGCCTTTACTGGCACCAGTGATGATGGCCACACGGCCATTGAGTTGAAATGGATTTTGCGACATGAGTGAACGGTTTGGCGATTCAATTCGTGTCGCAAAATAGCGAAGATTCGCTAAGGAAAGAAAAAAGAAGGCAGTGGTGGATGAAAAACCTTAATTTTTAAGCTGCTACTATGGAATGAGGTTTTTGCCTATCTCTACCATTTTTTCCAATAGAAATACTTCAGGTAGGATTTTTTTTCCTTCTAGCTCGTCAATCTGCTCCATGATTTGCTTTTCACCAAATTGGAGCGCTTGGTTGTCTTCAGTAGATCCAGCAACGGTATTGAGGTACAAAAAGGAGTACAAACCGCCGAAGGCAATGAAGCTAAAAAGTGCAGTTTTGAGTAAGAATTTCCTTTTCATGGCGTACAACTTGAATTGAGTTGTGGTTTCGGGAACGAAATTAGTTGTTTTTCTACTTGCAGTCTGGATTAATCGACTGAAGTGTTGAATTTTCGTCTTGAACCGTATATATTGAAAGACGAGTCAACAGCCCAATTGGTTGCAGAAGAATGCAAATAATTACAAAAAAGTTTCAAAAAGTCCTAAAAAGTTGAAATGTCTATTTTACAGTTAATTTTTGGGCGGATTCTTCTGGCAAAGCTGGCGCAGTCCAATTGAATAAACGTACCGTATGATCATCTCCAGACAAGTTCGTGTAGCGCTCAAAAGTAAAGTGTAGTTTTTCCAATACCCGAATGGATTTTTCATTGTCCACATTGGTGATGGCCAGCAATGTTGAAACCTGCAAGTGCTCTTGAATGTACTCCAGGTATGCGCTCGTGGCTTCGGTAATGTAACCTTTGCCTTCGTATGCGGGCAATAGCGCGTAGCCCAAGTCCGGTAAGGGCAGTGCATCTCTTTTCAGCAATCCACACATTCCAAGGGGAGCCTTGTTCGTTTGGAGCTGGATCAACAAAAGGCCGAAGCCATTCTGCTCATAACTTTTCAGCGGGCCATCCTGAAGGTATTTCAAAGCATCTTCCGTTGTATGAATGTTGCGATAGCCAATGTATTGCAACCAACCAGGACTATTGACCAATTCGATGATGAAATCGGTGTCGTTTAGGGTCAATTTGCGCAAAATCAGGCGTTCGGTTTGGAGTACTTCAGACATAGGGGGGATATTCAATGTTTTTCAATCGTGCACTTACCTGTTCTCGAAAAGATTTTCCGATTGGCAACTTGCGATCGGCAATCCTTACTTCTTGTTGATCGTAGCTTTGCAAAAACTTAAGGTTAACAATATAAGAGCGGTGGATGCGCAAAAAGAGCTGATCGGGCAGTTCTTTTTCCAATTGCGACAGCGTTACTTTGGGCAAAAGGGTGCCTTCGGTGCTAGTGATTTTGACGTAGTCATCCAGGGCTTGCAGGAACAAAATGCGCTGAAATGGCAAACGATGCACTTTCCGATCGGCACGGATGCTCAAAAAGCCAGTGTCTTGGCCAGTTTTTTCCAAAATACGTTCCTGTTCCAAACGCTCCAATGCGCGCTCCATAGCTTTTTGAAAACGCTCAGGAGAAATGGGTTTAAGCAGGTAATCCAGAGCTGCCAACTCAAAGCCTTCTACCGCGTATTGGGGATAAGCCGTGGTGAACACAACAATGGGTGGCTGCCGCAGTTGGCGGAGCACATTTAATCCGCTGATGTCGGGAAGGTGGATGTCCAAAAACAACAAATCCGGTGCCTCTGCCTCGAGCACAGCCATTGCCGTGCGAGGGGAATGGTGCACTCCCATACAGGTCCATTCAGGATAGTCTTGCAGGTATCGCAACAAAATCCGGGCGGCGGGCGGTTCATCTTCCAAAATCAGGCAGCGGTATGTGGGTTTCATCCGGCTTGTTTCAAAAAATCCAATAGTTTTTGTACCGCTCTTCCCCGGTGGCTGATGCCGTTTTTTTCGTTTTTGTCCATTTCAGCAAAACTGAGCTCGTAGCCATCTGGTACAAAAATAGGATCGTAGCCAAAACCACCTTCGCCGTGTTGTTCTTTGCGAATTTGACCGTACACCAGTCCTTCAAACAGGTGCTCCTGGCCATCCAAAACTAAGGCGATGACGGTTTTGAAGCGGGCGCTGCGGTCGGCGTAGGGAGCCAGATTCTTTTGCAACAAATCAATGTTCGCCTGAGGGTCGCGGTCTTCACCGGAATAGCGGGCACTGTGTACGCCGGGGTCACCACCGAGGGCGGTGACTTCCAGGCCAGTGTCTTCCGAAAAACAATTCAGGCCATAGTGCTCCACCACGTAGCGGGCTTTGAGTAGGGCATTGCCTTCGATGCTGTCGGCAGTTTCGGGGATGTCCTCAGTACAACCGATGTCGTGCAGTCCTTTTACTTCGTATAGGCCATCGAGCATTTCGCGTACTTCGCGGATTTTATTGGGGTTTGCAGAAGCAAAAATCAAGGTTTTCATGGTAGGTTATTTGCGCTTTCAAGGTAATTAAAAAAAATAAACTGCACCAAGTTCCCATTTGATGCAGTTTATTTCTTAGGTGATTCTTTAGTATTGAACATCAGCACCATCACCCTTCACCCGATTGATGATGGCTGTACCCACTTTTTTCCCCAATTCCAATCCAACTTCGTTGTCCGTACGGAAATGGATGCCTCCCTGAAAACGGGATTCGGCCCCATCCTTAGCCGTTTGCCGAAACAAGGCACTTTCCGCTGGAAAAAAATAAGCATACAACTCCCCCATGACTCCACCGATGGCTGCGTGACCAGATGGATAGCCGGGGAAAGGTGGCGTATGGATCAGCACTGGCTGAAAAGTGGTATCGTATTGATCTGGGCGCGTACCCCAATAAGTATATTTGGCGTCCCAACAGGCGGTGAAACCATCGTAGATGCCGATTCCGGCGATAGCGTAAATTCGTGCAGCCCGTGGCGGATTCAAATGCAGGTTGTATTCAAAGATTTTTTTCTCTAGCAGGTCCTCCCAAACCGATTCACTGGCAAAATGGAAGGCATTGGCTACAGATCCAAAGGTGGGTTTGTATTTTTTGAGCTCCTCCATGTCTTTCGCGAAGTCAGGCGGTGGCCCCGGACGATACTGACTACCGCTTTCCAATACCACCGTTTTGTTGAGGCCAGCCAAAGGAAGTGAGGCATATGTTCCTTTCCAGAGACCCGCCTCAGTAGGCATTTTGCCATCCCAAACCTTCTTGTTGCTGAAATCTTTGGTGTGTTCGATTTCTTTTTCTGCAATCTTTTTCCCCAGATCAAAACCCGCTTTGGTGTCACTGGGGTAAACCACACCCGCAGCAACCCGCGAGGCCATCACCCGCTGCGCCATCCGTTCAACCGAATCGGCCAAAGTTGGGTAAAAATGACTGATGATTGTAACCGCCACGCCCGCCGCAACGGAGTGCTCGCAAGGATAACTCGGACTGGCTGGATTGACAATCAAAGCCTTGATCCGTTTGTCAGCAACATGAGGCCGAGGGCGATTGTAGGTGTATTTGGTATCCCAGGCCGCAATGGTGGCGTCATAAATGGCTACGCTGAGCAGCATGTTGGCCAGCGCGCCGTTGTTGCCTGCGTCGTTCATCCACAGCTTTCCCATCAGGTGTTGCCAGTGGTAGCCAGGTGCGCCAGCGTTCCAATACATGATTTGTTGCCGACCCGCTGCATCCAGTTTTTGCTGCTGAGCAAGCACTTGGGCAAGCTCGTCTTTGTTGACCCGCGGCGCAGGCAAACGATAGCTTTGGCCAGATGGGATAAACCAAGTTTTCCAGACCCCCGCAGTGGGTTCCACCTGGGCGTACAATTGAGCAGCCAGCAAAAATACGGCTGCTAAGATGGGTAATTTCCTTTGCATAAATAAAGTATTTTGGGCAATACTATCCATTTCCCAAAAGCCCTTCAAGTGCACATCAATGAACAACCCGTAGCAGTAAACCAACAACCTGAACTGGTCGATAATGCCCACTCGCTGCACTTGGTTGTCCTTTTTGGGCCATTCGTTGACTCAAAAGTTTATTCTATCGGCGGTACAATGGAAAAAGTGTAGAATTTGCCGACATTTAAATTTTCAAATCACAAAATGGGGATGATGATCAATAAAGAGCGGGTTAAATTGTATCTGCGCCTGGCGGGGATCTCCTTATTTTTTTCAAGCCTGATCGATTTTGCCTCAGAACCAGAAACTGGTTTAAAAAGTACCATCAATTACATCTGGCTCCTGATGTACCTCTTGGTATTGCACTTCATTCTTTTTGAATACACCTTGCCTTTTATCAAATTCCGCTGGAAAAGGCTGCTAGTCGCCCCTTTTTTGATCTTTGCGCACTTAATCTTTTATGCTTTTGGAACTTTTGCCTGGCGCTACATCGGGATTCAACTGCACGTGTATACCCCTCTAACAGCATACGAATCGATCATCGAAGGAGTATCCGACCAGTTCGGAAATACGGTCGGCTCGATTTTATTTTTTGGCATTACCCGCCACATCCATGATCATCGAAAATTGCGGCAAACTGCCCAACAATTGCGTCTCGAAAAACAGGAGGCCGAATTGAACTACCTCAAGTCCCAGACGAATCCTCATTTTTTGTTCAATACCCTGAATAACATTTACTCCCTGGCCCGAGATAAATCCGATCTGGCACCGGAATCGATCCTGAAATTGTCGAAAATCCTGCGTTACATGTTGTATGAAACTAGTGGAGCTTTTGTTGCCATTGAGCAGGAACTGAAAATCATCAGCGATTACATTGCGCTGGAAAAATTGCGCTATGACGAATCCCTGCATGTCAATTTCAATTACGATGTGGAAGACCTGAAACAGGCGCTGCCACCCTTGTTGCTGATTCCACTGGTAGAAAATGCGTTCAAACACGGGGTTTCTGAAACGCGGAACCAGCCTTTTGTCGATGTTCACCTTATGGTAAAAGGCCGCAAACTGGCTTTTTTTGTCAAAAATTCCACGGAAACGATGCCTGAAGTAGTCCCCGTAAAAGAAAACATCGGCCTTTCCAATTTGCGGCGACAGTTGGAATTGCTTTACACCGATTACCATTTGAGTGTACAACAAGCCGAAAATGTGTTCCACGCTACTTTAAAAATAAACCTGGCCAGCCATGTCTAAAATCAAGTGCATCATCATCGAAGACGAACCACTAGCGGTAAAGGTGTTGAAGGACTACATTACCGAGGTACCTTTTCTCGAGTTGCAGGGCTCGTTTAAAGATGCGATTCTGGCTACCGATTATTTGCGCAGCCACAGCGTCGACCTACTATTTTTGGACATTCACCTTCCCAAATTAAAGGGTATGGCTTTTTTAAAGATGTTGAGCCATCCGCCAGCGGTGATCATCACGACAGCTTATCACCAATACGCAGTGGAGGGTTTTGACTTGAATGTTACGGATTATTTGTTGAAACCTTTTGAATTTGAGCGCTTTTTAGTGGCAGTGACGAAAGTCAAAACGACAACGGTGAGTGTTCCCTCCCCAGCATTTGAAAGCCCCGAAACGAAGGATTTCATCTTCCTGAATGTGCAAAAAAAGAAGGTAAAGGTGCTGTTCTCCGAGTTGCTTTACATTGAAAGTCAGCGGGAATACGTCAGGGTGGTCACTACCAAAAAGGAATACCTGGCCAAGATGAGTACACACGAGATTGAGGCGCTTTTGCCTGCGCAGCGGTTCAAGCGCATTCATCGCTCATTTATCGTAGCGCTGGAAAAAATCGAGTCGTATACGGCGGAAGTGGTGGAGATTAATGGAGTGAGCATTCCGATTGGGAGGGGGTATCGGGAGGTTTTGGAGATGTTGTGAGAGAAGAAGTGAACAAAGCTTTCAACTATTCAAAAATAAAAAGGGCTGCAAAACACTATATTTCAAGCATTTGCAACCCTTTGTGCGGAGGAAGAGGGATTCGAACCCCCGGTACCTCTCAGTACGGCAGTTTTCAAGACTGCTGCAATCAACCGCTCTGCCATTCCTCCGTAGGCAGATTTGCTAAGCCCTTTTGGCGAAGCGAGTGCAAAGATAGATGCCTTTATGAAAAAAGGAAATCTTCGCTTGAAAAATATTTTTTCTAACGATTTTATTAACCTTTTGGTTCCTTCCACTCCAGGGGTTGTGGTTTGATGCCCGCTTTTTTCAACAAACGCAACATGCCGTTTTGGCCACCGAGGTGCGCTGCACCGACGGCACAAAACACCGAATTGTTTTCCATCAGCTCCAGCAAGCGTGCCACCATGAAGATGTTGCGATCGTAAAGCAAAACTTTCCGGGCTCCGCCCACGTGTTTTTTGGCTGCTTTGAACAAGGCCTGGTAATCCCCACTGGCGTAAATGTCGACCATTTTGAACAGCTCCCGACGTTCTTTGCCAATGTGTTTGCCGAGGTACAACAAGTCTTTGATCTGGTCTTCCAGGGGAATTTTGTGCAAGACTAAGGCTTGCTGTTCTACCGTTTCCAATCCCGTCGTCAGTTTGTTCATCCGAATGGCATAATCCCAAAGGTAACGATCGAGGGAATAAGGCTGATCGTCGGGCAGAAGGTTGTCGTGGACTAAATTGACCAATAAGATGGGCAAAAAACGGTCGTAAAGGCCAATGTCTTGTCCGCAAGCTTTGCGAATGGTATTGCGCAGTTTTGTGTACTTCTTGGGCGGCAAGATACCCGAGAGGGTTCGATAATCCGATAAAAGGGCATGTTGGATAAAATCAGAGGAGCCCATTTCGTCCAAATTGATTTCAGCCGCAAAGACCTGGGCTTTTTCAATCAGGGCGCAATAGTCGTTGATTTGAAAAAAAGCTTCGTCGCACTTGGCGTGAATGGTGCCCAACAAATAGGAGGCTTGGCTGCCATCTTCTTTTTCCAATTGCCACAATAAAGTCCGCTTTTTTTTCTTCATAACATGGTATAATCTTGAACCACTTGGGATAGGATCAAGATGAGTTCCTCTTAATATGTAAAGCCGCTGAACAAATGAATTTATTTGTTCAGCGGCTAAGATACAAAAGTGAACAGGCTTTTAGTCGTATTTGTAAGGCAAAACCTTTGAATCTTTTACCGTAGACAAGGTCATCAGCGTCTTTAAACGCTCAATCTCTTCGATTTGGGAAAGGGTTTTGAACAACAATTGTTCGTAAGTGGGAATGTCGCGACATACGATTTTGATGAGGAAATCCGCCTCACCCGTGATGATGTAGCACTCCACAATTTCTTCGATCTGCTTGATTTTATCCAAAAAGTTGTTGAGGGCGTTTTCTTTCTGCCAGGCCAGGGAAACCAAAACGAAAGTTTTTACATTCAAGCCAATGGTTTGTGGATTTACTTTGGCGTGGTAGCTTTCGATGATTTCACTAGATTCTAGTTTCTTCACTCGTTCGAGTGTAGGAGCAGGTGAAAGACCAATTTTTTTGGAAAGATCAAGGTTGGTGATCTTCGAATTATCCTGAAGTATTCTCAGAATCTTCAGGTCAATTTTATCCAATTTTTCCGACATGGGTACGGTAAGTTAACTGAACGATATGAATTAGCTTGCAAGATAGGGACATAAACATAATATTACAACTGTACAATCAAATAATGCCTAATTTTATTTTAAAAAATTTCAATTTTCTACAACCTAGCACTACAAAATTCCGGATGAGATGATACAACATCAGTATATGAGACTCAATTTCAAAAACAAAGCTTTTTTCTAAAAATATAATTTTGGTTTTTTGAGCCCAAACCACACAAATCTATTTGCAAGGTCTGGGCTCAAATTCCATTTATGGCCAAATACCTAAAGACATGTAATCATTGCTAATTTTGTTGATCGCATTCACCATGGCCGCAGTCCGCAGGTCATTGATTTTGGGATGCGTCACCATTACTTCACGTATTTGGTGATACGCCGTAATCATGGTTTCTTCCAAACCCGAGCGCACCAGGTCGATTTCATCCGCCCCTCGGGCGATTACTTTCATTTCCTCGGTGGTCACGTCTCGGCCAGTCATCCGTTCAACCAGGTTGACCATGTCCATCATTCGGCCTTGGTTGAACCGTTTGTCCATCCGACCAAAGCGCATGTGAGACAAGTTTTTCAACCACTCGAAATACGATACCGTCACCCCACCAGCATTGAGGTAAAAATCGGGGATGATCAGTTTTTTGGCGGCGAGCAGCACTTCTTCGGCATCGGCAGCTACCGGGCCATTAGCAGCTTCAGCAATGATCTTAGCCTTGATCTTACTGGCGTTGCCGCTAGTGATTACACTTTCCAATGCAGCCGGGATCAATACGTCGCATTCAAACTCCAGTGCCAATTCACGCTGGGATTTGTCAAAACTTTGGGCACCTGGGTAATTCAGGATAGACCCATTGTACTTGCGGTATTTGAGCAATTCGTGAACATCGATGCCATCTGGATTGTAAACGGCACCTTCCACCTCTCCTACCCCAACCAAGATCATTCCTCCTTCGTCCTGGCAAATACTGCCTGAGAAAGTACCCACGTTACCCAAGCCTTGCAACACGAACGTTTTGCCTTTGGTACCTGGGCTCAAGCCCACTTTTTTCATGTCTTCGGCTACGCTACAAGCTTCCCGAATGCCATAATAAACACCGCGCCCGGTGGCTTCTTCACGCCCACGCACCCCATTTTGAGTGACAGGCTTGCCGGTAACACAACCAGCAGCATCGATTTCGTCCCCCTTGAACGCACGGTAAGTGTCGTAAATCCAGGCCATTTCGCGTGAGCCCGTCCCGTAATCGGGTGCAGGAACGTCAACCGAGGGTCCAATCATGTTGCGCTTGATTAACTCAGCGGTGTAGCGGCGGGTGATTTTTTCCAGTTCCTCGGGTGTATATTCCCAGGGATTGATTTTCACACCGCCTTTAGCCCCACCAAAAGGCACGTCGACAATGGCGCACTTGTAGGACATCAAAGAAGCGAGGGCCATCACTTCTTCTTGGTTAACGTGGTTGCTGAAACGAATGCCACCCTTAGTGGGCGTGCGGTGGTGGCTGTGTTGCACCCGATAGGCTTCGATCACCTTTACTTCGTCACGCAGTTTTACCGGAAAGTTCATCCGATAAACTGAGTTACAAACTTTGATTTGATCCAAAAGTCCCTGTGGTAGCCCGGTGTGTGGTGCCGCCCGGTCGAAGTAGTATTCTACACTTTCGTAGAATCCGCCTTTTTTACTCATTTTCTTTAATTTGGTTTTCCAATTTGGTTAGCTTACGGTCCAAGTATATTAGAAAAAGGACTATACCGAAGAAGATGATCAGGATGACGGCTACTACTACATAAATGTGGCCGATGCTACGCAAAAAATCTCCGCTTGCTTGTTGAGCAAAGGCCATTTGCTGGAAGAGTAGCGTCAATATACAAACAAGTGAAAGGCGATTCCAGATCATGATACATTAGATTTTTTTAAAAGAAAAAAGGTATGATTTATTGCGGACAAGATTCAACAAGCGTTAAGCGTCCAATAGTCTCTGTTGCAATTTTTCAACCCGGTAAGCCACCGAGGCCACCCAGAAGCCCAACAAAGTCCAGCCAATACCCGCCGGATAAAACACCATCCGCATGGTATTGTCGAGGTCTTCCCCGCCAAAAGCCGGATTGCCTCCATTGCCTGGGTGCAAACTATCCGTCATCCGGGGGATGACAAAAAGGAGCGGAATGAGTGCGGCGAAAGCGAAGATGTTGTATACTGCCGACAAGCGAGCCTTTTTCTCCTCGTCCTGAAAGGCGCCCCTCAAGATAAAATAGGCGGAATAAATGAGCAGTGCCACCGCCGTCATGTTTTGTTTGACATCCCAGCTCCAAAAAGCCCCCCAGGTATATTTAGCCCAAATGGCGCCAGTAACCGTACCCAAAAGGCCAAAAACAAACCCAGCCCGGTTCAGCGCCAATGTGCGTTGATCCGCATCTGGATCGTAGGTCCGCAAATAACGAACGCTAAAATTGACCGAAAACATAAAAAGAAAGATCATGGCAAACCAAAGGGGGACGTGAAAGTACTGGTTGCGGATGCTTTCGTACAAAACCGAGCGGTAGGGAAAGGTCAGTTTTGGGCCAGCATTGAGTTGATCCATTTTATCCACTGACCATAGTTTTTTTCCTTCCAAAAGATTCACCGAGTCCTGAGTTAGTGCAATTCCATCAGGTAGCACAATAGCACCGTCAATCGGGCTGTCCAGAATCAAACTACAAGCATCGTCTTTGGAGTCTGAAGGCAGGTATTGAGGCAAAATGAAATGCAACTTCATGGTGCGGTCGTTCAGTACTTCGATTCGTGCCGCTTTCAATACCACATCGCCCTTCAATTTCAACCAGGCGCGCAATTCATTTTTCGCTTTGGAATAGTAAGAATTGTACCCGGTTACGGTCAATTCCACTTCGGTTCCGGCCTGCAAAGCCCTTGGTGTCACTTCAGCAATACCAGGCTTAAGGGGGATCAACATACCCGCTAAAATGGTATACACCAAGATTACCACCGCCAAGATTTTCCACCAGCTCTGACGTATCATAGTCGTTTTTTTCTAGTTGTTCGTTTAATCTCTCCACAAAAACGGGTACAAAACCAGGGTTAATCCCGCCAGTACCAGATCGATTGCCACCAAAATACCAATGTCTTTACCGATTCCAGTATCTTCCAACATCCCAGTCGCCACTACCGAAAGTTTGATCAAAGTCATCAAAATAGGGATGACCAGCGGAAAGCTTAAAATGGCCAGGAGGGTTGAATTATTGTCTGCTTTAGATGAAATGGCCGCCACAAAGGTAAACAATATCGAAAAACCTGCGCTACCTAAAAAGAGGGCCAGCAGGAATGCCGAAAATTCTTCCACTTTGTTGCCAACAATAAAAGCCATAGCCGCCCAAGTCAACAAACTCAGGAAAAACAACAGGGAAATGTTGTAAATCATTTTGGAAACAATCACCGCCAATGGATCCAGCAATCCGTAATAGTACAGTTGCCGGGCGCCGTTTTCCTGTACAAAACTTTTGACAATGGCATTGACCGAAGCAAACAACATGATGATCCAGAATAAAGTGACCCACAACATGGGACTGTTTACTCCCTGAAAAAAAGCAGCATACACAATGAATACTGTTGACAGTACATACAACAGAATACCACTGATGGCATACCCCATTCTTAGTTCTAAGACAAGCTCCTTGCGGAGTAAGATGCCGATTTGTGCAAAAAAGTTCATACCCGCAAATTTAGGAACGTGTGGGAAAATAGTTCTACATTTGTTGGCTTCTTTTCATCACTAAACTCGAAAGGATGCCTTTTTTTTTACTCATCCTGCTTTCTTACTTGTTGACGCCTGCGGCTAAACCTTTCGTTGCACCAGACTACCTAAGTGTTGTTCCGCAAGCAGGCGATGGTATACTTTCCATTCTACGTCGGTATGAATTGGACAAATACCGCTGCAACCTCGACAAATTTTGTGAACTCAATAAGGTTACGCTAAAAAATAGCTTGATCAAGGGGAAAAAATATTTAGTACCCATCCAACTCAGGGCTTTTGATGGCAAATCGATCCGCAGTTCTTTGGGTATTAGCAATTTCGATGTAGCAAAAGGCATTGAAATATTCAATACCTTAATGCTAAACAAAGGTTTAAAAAGTAAGGCATTTAAAGTGGATAAAATACTCTGGGTCCCCCATCACACTTTAAACAATTGTACGTCAACTGAAGCCAAAACCACCGTATCTACCAATCAGGCGGGCAAAGCCCCGATATCGGAAAATGAACGGGTTGATCCGGGCTATCAAAAATTGAGCAACCCCGGCAAACGCAAGTTTCCCATTTTTGGAGATACTTATGCCTATACCCCCCAGTTAAGCAGCTTGTTGCAAGGCAGGATTTATTACATCGACGCCGGGCACGGCGGTATTGATCCGGGAGCCATTGGACGTTATGGCGGATACGACCTTTGTGAAGACGAATATGCCTACGACGTATCTTTGCGCCTTTGCCGCAAACTCATCGAACACGGAGCGACCACTTACATGATCACCCGCGACCCCAACGATGGTATCCGCGGCGGAACAGTACTCAAATGCGACAAGGATGAAGAAGTATGGGGTGGGCAACGCATCAAAACCGGGCACGCCGATCGTTTGCACCAACGCTCCAACATCATCAACCAGCTGTACGATCAAAATCGGAAGGCGGGCATCACCCAACAATTCACCATCAGCATCCACATCGATTCCCGACAAAATAAACAGGTCGATTTGTTTTTGTACTACCAATCCACCAGCGAAGCCAGCAAAAAATTGGCGCTGAACCTGCATCAATCCATCCGCAACAAGTACCAAATTTACCGCAAGAATGGCAAGTACCGGGGCTCCGTGACGACCCGCAACCTACACATGTTGCGCGAGTGTAAGCCGATCGGTATTTACCTTGAATTGGGTAATATTCGTCATCCCCTAGATCAGCAGCGCATTGTGCTGGAAAGCAACCGGGAGGCCTTGGCCAAGTGGTTGTTTGATGGTTTGGCGGGACAATAAACTTCTCTTCAACTCTTCAACTTATTCTTTTCCAAACTGATGAGTTGTGCAGCGATTTTCCGACATTCGTCTCCTAAATTTTGCCAGCAAACTGCCGACCAAACCGGAATAATTTCCCACTGACTTTGCTTCAATTGCGCTTGTTGTTGGTATTCCCAGGCGTAATCTGTTGCGTCTTTTTGACTCAAAAATCCATCTCCCAAAAATGCCACGTTTGTTTCTTCATCTGGTATTGACTGGAGCGACACCGGAATGATCAAATCCTCAAAAGGGGTAGCTTGTTTTAAACGTTCTTTCCCGAAATAGGGGCGAATGCCTTGTTCAAAACTGGTCCAAAATGCCTCGGTCGCCTGGTCAACATCCATCAAAGTGTTTTCCACTGCGGAATCAGAAGCAATATGGTCTTTAGCGGCTTCAGTTGAGCTGATTACGACCACTCGTTTTCCCAATAGCGAATAATCGGCGAGGTCGGCCTTTGGTCCTTTCGCCGTTTCCAAAATAATCACCCAATCAAACAAAGCGCTGGAAGTTTGTGGCCATTTTTCAGCCGTAATTGTAGGCAGAATGAGCACTGGACACAGTTCAGTGTAATCCTCCAAGCTTGATTTTGTCAACTCCTCCCCTCTTGTTTTTTCAGGGCTTTTTTTGCGGCTTTTGATTTTTTGTTGCAGCACTTGCTGCCGTTGTTGCCACAGCTGTTTTATTTGTTCTGGCAATTGTGTTTTGAATTGAG
>JAIXOO010000002.1 GCA_027486765.1 Saprospiraceae bacterium | reverse complement strand
GGATCGCCAATCTTTGACTTTCACTGAATTTACTCCTGCGCATTGTTTTTGTTTTTCAAGTTAGAAAATTTATTCCAATTTTCTACTCATTTTTGGTTGCGCTTGAAGGGAAGTGGACAGTTGCAAAGCAAATTTAATCGAGTCAGGCTATTTTTTTAAGAGGGACCCATTCAACACCATTGTTTACCTTAAAATTTATATAAAATGCTTGAAATAATTGCCTATTTAAGTGGAGTATTGGGAGTAATAGCCTCACTAATCGAAATTTTACAGTTTTTAAAAATTTTACAGACAAAACATAAAATACTTATTTTAGTAGTTGTTTCATTAGCAACAATAATATGTTTTTCCACTTGGTATTTAATTGACAAACGGCAAGAGAAAGAAAAAATAGAACGACTAAGAGAAGCATTTCTTAAAGAAGATGCAAATTCTGTAATTCAAGGAATTGTAATTACAGGTTATGACAATGCTGGGGATTATCTCTCAAATCTAATCATAATTACAGGCTTTTATGGGAGACATAAAGAAAAGTATAATTTTGAGTATGAGACACTCAAAAAGGAAGTAGAGTTGTGGCGCAAACTAATATACAATAAAAAAGCTAAAGACGAGCATATATATATGTCTGATTATGAAGAGTTAGAAGGAATTGTTAGCTCAAGCAAAGAAAACATTGAACAATTAACAAAATAATAAAGGTTTGGAGCATTGGGCAGAAGTGCCAAATTGAATATTAGCCATTCTATACCTCGCGGAGTGAGGTTTTGTGCAAATCGCTTCGGCGAAACCCTATAAAATCAGGATTTTCAAAACACTTTTGCACAAAACCTGAATCCGCGAGGTATAATTAGTAATTGTGGTCTATTGACACTCTCATTTTTTCAAGCTCGAACCGTTGTTTATTTTGCCCCCCCCTCACTCCGACTTCAACGATCTCACCGGATTCACCAACGCCGCCTTCACCGCCTGATAACTCACCGTCATCAGCGTAATCCCCAGCGCCCCTACCGCCGCCGCTGCAAACACCCACCAGGAAATCTCCGTCCGGTACTCGTATTGCTGCAACCAGCCATGCAGGTAATAGTACGCAATCGGTGCCGCCAATACGCAGGACAGGAGCACCAGCCCCACAAACTCCCGCGACAACAAACCCCACAAATTGCCCAGCGAAGCGCCCAACACCTTGCGGATGCCAATTTCTTTGGTGCGTTGCTCAGCCATAAACGAAGCCAGCCCAAACAAACCCAGGCAAGAAATAAACACCGCCAGGATGGCAAAAAAGCCCGCCAAGCGGCCAACCCGCAATTCCGCAGCAAATTTTTTGCCGTATTCCGCATCCACAAACTGGTAATCAAAAGGCGCGCTTGGATTGTGTTTTTGGAATACTGGGGCAATTTTAGCCAGTGCCACCTGTGCACTCAGCGCAGGATTCAATTTCAACACCGCGAAGTTGCCCCTCCACCTGTTCAATGTATAGAACATAGGCCGAACATCCTCATAAGGCGACTCCATCAGCACATCTTTGACTACTCCGATTACCCGGAAGAAAATGGGTTCAGGTGAAAAGTTTTGGGATTTGATAACCTCCCCAAGCGGGTTTTTTAACCCCATGTATTTGACCGCCGTTTCACTCAGGATGATTCCCGTGGAATCCGAAGCGAAGTCCCGCGAAAAATCGCGCCCGGCACTAATTTCCCAATCAACGGTTTTGCCAAAATCATGTGAAACCAACTCCGTACCGATGCTGACCTGCATGTTTGGATCTTTGCCCTTCCAATCGAAGCCATCCAGCGCCAAATTCAACTCGGTCATGGGGCTATGTGATTCCGCCATTTCCAGGATTACGCCACTGTTTTTAAGCTCATTCCGAATGGCATCAAAGTGCTCGTGAATGACCATGGTAGGGGTTGGCAGCACAATCAAACCACTTGTATCGTAACCAATAGGGCGATTTTTGGCAAATTGGATTTGTTGAAAAACAATGAGCACCCCGACAGTCAAGGCAATCGATACGGTAAACTGGATCACCACCAAAACCTTGCGGGGAATACTGGCCAAACGCCCCGCTTTAAACGTACCTTTCAGCACCCGGATCGGCTGGAAAGAAGACAGGTAAAAGGCCGGATAAGTCCCCGCCAATAAACCCGTGCCCAGCGCAAAACCAAGGCCCAAAAGCCAAAACACCGGATTGCTCCACAACAAACTCATCTTTTTATCCGCCACCGCATTAAAAAATGGCAAACTGAGCTGCGCCAGCAACAAGGCCAGTACAAACGCAAAGCAGGCCACCACCAACGATTCGCTCAGAAACTGCCCGATCAATTGATTTTTGCGGGAACCAATCGCTTTGCGCACGCCCACTTCTTTGGCTCTTTTTTCACTGCGGGCAGTGCTCAGGTTCATAAAGTTGATGCAAGCCAGCAACAGCACAAAAGCGCCGATGATGCCAAACAACCACACTGCCGTGATGTGCCCACCCACACTTTTGCCCCCTTCAAACTCGGAGTACAAATGCCATTGCGACATGGGGTGCAGGAACATTTCGGGTTTGTATTTTTGGCCCTCTTTGTTTACTTTTTTGTACTTGATGTCTTTGATTTTGGCCGATACCTGCGCCATGTCGGCGCCTTCCGCCAATTGTACATAAGCATTGAAGGAGTTGTAGCCCCAATTGTCGAGGTAATTTTTGATGTAGGGTTCATTTTCATTCCAGGGCGTGATAAACGCCAGATCGTTAAAACTTGAGTTGCGCGGCAAATCGGCATACACACCCGTCACTTTGTAGTTTTGTTCGCTGATCTGCATGATTTTCCCCAGCGGCTCCGCATCACCAAAGTAGGTCTTGGCCAGCGTTTCCGACAGCAGGATAGAATTGGGTTCTTTCAAACCCTTTCGGCTGCCTTGCAGCATGTCCAGCGACAACATTTCGGTGATCTCCGCGCCGAAGGAAGCCCCATTTTGGGTGAATTTTTTGTCTTCAAAAGTCAACGCCTGCGGGCGTATGTCGGTCGCCATGACCACGTATTTAAAGTCTGCTCCGTAGGTATTCCGGAGTTCAGGGCCCAGTGGTGGCGGGATTTCGGACTGCGTACCCACTTCGTTACTGTAAGTCCCGTTTTGCAACACCTGAGCGATGCGCGCATAATTGGCGAAGTGAGTATCAAAAGTTAGTTCGCTCCACACCCATAAGCCAATGAGCATCGCCACGGCCATACCCACGGCGAGTCCGGTAATGTTGATGAACGAAGAAATTTTACTTTTCAAAAGATTGCGCAAAGCAATTTTGAGGTAGCTGCGGAGCATGGCCATTTGTGCGTAGGTTTAAAAGTTCTGAGCATAAGGTGTGCCAAAAAAGCAAGGCATTGGTTTTTAGTGTTTTGAAATTTAAAAATTTAAAAAAGCCGTTCGATAATGGACATTTTTTGTACGCGTATGGACAAAGGAGTAGTCCAGATTGAGCTGCCTCCCATTGGCAGTGACAAAAATCACTACCCTTCTTGCAAACAGAAATAAATTTGGTAGGTTTATTTAGTAGTCCTTTTTAAAAACATTAGTCCTTTTTAACTCTGCCATGATTAAACCTACAACTCTGGCAATGTCCATGACATTGTCCCTAACGCTTATGTTCTGCGCTGAGGAGTACGAATCCATCTACCTCAATGCTCAGGAGGGGGAATTGCGCGTACAGCTGCAGAACTTACATCCCGCTGCCATCGACTCCGCCATTTTTCGACTTACGGGCACAGGGCCCTTGGTTCGGAATGACATGGATGGTCAGGAACTGGTACTCGATTTAGAACAGGTATCGATGGGTCAACATTTGACTGAGGTGGAAGTCCATAGCCACATGCTGGAGGCTAGTCCAGACAAAGGCCTGGCCCTGAAGCGGCACGACATCCTGAATACCTACATTTTGCTACACAATTCCAGCATAGGAATCGCCATTCCTGGTCCCGGGGATAAAGACGAAGCCTGGACGACTACGGTACAAGCTTATTACCACCAACAGCCCGAAGGTCTGGAAGTACAAGCCCTGCCCCAATCTACCTTCGTAAGGGCCAGTGTGGATTCCAGCAAAACCCTCCAACAGCTGACTTTGTCGAGAATTGCTACGCTGGCGGGCCGCAAAGCCGAGCCGGTTTACCTGAAGCATGAAAAAATCTACACCGCAGCGGAGTTTTACCAAATGTCTTCGGATGGTCGGAAAATGTACGATTATGAGGGTTTTGCAGCCTTTCAGAAAAAGTTAAAGGGCAAAGACCTGCGGAAAATGGCCTACAAGTACAAGGTGCAGTATACGGATGGTACCGGGCGGGAATTTGAATTTTCAGTCCGTTTATAATATCAACTTCTGAGGTGATCCCTTAGGTGCCTTAGGTTTCTTAGGTGGTGAAATATTATCCTGCTGCGCAGGTTTTTTCTTTTTCACCACCTAAGAAACCTAAGGCACCTAAGGAATCACCTCAGATTATACCTTTATTTTATTTTTCATTGGTAATTCTTCGGAGCATCGCCAACTCTTTATAGGCCGTTCTCGCCTCCTGTGCCGGATACCCAAAGTAGACCTTGCCTTCTTCCAAATCCTTGGAGACCCCACTTTTAGCCAATACCACTACTTTGTTGCCAATGTGCAGGTTTTGGGCAATGCCGACCTGGCCATACAGGATGACATCGTCGCCAATCACGCAATTGCCCCCTATGCCAACCTGTGCGGCGAACAGGCAACGTTTGCCCACCACTACATCGTGGCCAATGTGTGCCTGGCTATCCAGTTTGGTACCCGCTCCAATCAACGTGTCACCAGAAACGCCTTTGTTGATGGTACAACCTGCGCCTACATCCACCCGATCTTCCAAAATGACCCGGCCTCCCGAGCGCCATTTGAAAAAACCTTCGGCTGTGCGTTTGAAATAAAAGGCTTCGGTGCCAATGATCGCGCCGGGTTGAACGATCACCTCCTCACCAATCAGCGTGTATTCTGCAATGGTGACATTGGCCATGATGTGGCTGTTGGCACCAATTTTGACGTAAGGCCCGATGACTACGTTGGGCTCAATGATGGCACTGGGGTGTATTTCAGCCAATGGACTGATGCTGTTTTGCAGGTGTTGGTAGGGCCGGTGTTCCAGCACGATGCTGTTGTAGGCCGCAAAAGGATCCGCACAAAGCAAGAGGGTTTTACCCACCGGAGCTTCCACCCGTTCATTCAGGATCACAAAAGTGGCAGCCGAACTCAGCGATTTTTCGAAGTATTTTTTTACATCTACAAAGGTGATGTCGCCAGGGCGCACCTGGTGGATTTCGTTGATGCCGGTGGCTATGGCCGTGGCATCACCAATAATTTCGGCATTGATCTTTTGGGCTATTTCCTGGATTGGAATGGGTTGGTTGAAAGTCATGGATTGTGTTTTGAGCTATAGCTGCAAAGAAAATCAAAAAAGAATAATTTTTTTTCAGGATTCAAAATCCAATTCCCAAACCTGCTCCGTAATATCTCCTGTAACTGATTTACAAAATCACCCGATAACTTTTTTGAAACCATGAAAAACAGTATGAAACTGGCCACATTGGCCCTGGCATTTGTTTGTGTAAACTTTTCTTTGAATGCTCAAACGGTAGACGTTGGTGGCGAGCCAATGTACCCAACCAAAAATGTGGTTGAAAATGCCGTGAAATCTAAAGCCCATACCACTCTGGTTGCAGCCGTAGGCGCAGCAGGTTTGGTAGAAACCCTGAAAGGTGCTGGTCCTTTCACTGTATTTGCTCCAGTGAATGATGCTTTTGAAAACCTGCCAGCGGGCACGGTTGAAACCCTGTTGAAGCCAGAAAACAAGAAATCGCTTACTGGAGTCCTCACTTACCACGTGGTATCGGGCAAGTACGACTTCAAAGCCTTGTCCAAGATGATCAAAAAGGGCAATACTACCCTTAGCACGGTGAGTGGTGGCAAACTTACCTTGAAAATGAATGGCATGCGCAACATTCAAATCATGGACGAAAACGGCGGGATGGCCAACGTCAACACGTATGATGTGTACCAATCCAATGGCGTGATTCATTCTATTGATGCAGTGTTGTTGCCTAAAATGTAAATAGGGGGAACTTTCATTAGCATTCTGCAAACTTCCTCGTGAAGGTTGAAGACATGCAAGCTCAGGATACAAGGTTTTTAGGAACTGTGTAGCCTGAGCCTTTTCCCTTTACTATACTTCTGGTTTGCGTTGAACTTTATGAATAAATGTGCCTGTTTTGATGAGAAAACACCCAATGAAAAAGTCCGACCAGCGTACTGCCAGTCGGACTTTTCTTGTTTAACCCAAAACCTGTTTTGCTTAAAACGTTATCGCGTACTTCAACAGCAACTGTTGAGTCACACTCAGGCGTGGCCCCGTTACGGGTTTGCCGCCACCATCTACCTCAATGCCGTTGATGGCGTTGAAATCGGAGGTAAACATGTTCATGTCGTCGTCGTAAAAGAAGTTGACGAGTAGTCCCAATTGGAAGTTTTTGAATAGCGTCCAGGACAAGCTGTTGCGCCAATCCACGTCCACGTTTTGGGGCTTGTTGAGGTAATTGCTGAACATCAAAAGGTTGGAGGTATAAGCCAGTTTGTCACCCAAAAATTTGCTGGTGTACACTGCCCGCAATTGGCTACCCAGTTGCGCATCTACATTCTCAGCAGCAATGATGTTGCCTTGGGCATTTTTGGTCACCGGGTTGCCATGTACCCCACGTAAGGCTATGGCATCGCTACTCACAATCACCCACTTGGCGCCCAAGGGGGAATAGAAAAATGAAAATTTGGCGCTAGGTTTGTAATCGACCCCCAGTGCAAGGTTAATGATCGCTGGAGAAAACAGTTGCGCCAGGCGGGAAGAACCTTCAACATTGTTGAGGAAAAGCCCGGGGAAACTGCTACCCCCCTGGTAAGTAGGCGTCAGTTGGCTCAAAAAGTTGAAGTCAGCGGCGTAAAACACCTTGGACTTTTCAGCGGTTTTAAAGCCGATTTTTGAGCTCACCACCAATTCATCCAGTGATTTTTGGAAAGGTACATTGGCTGCAGTGTTGTTGATGCGCACGACCCCGGTACCTAGGCGTTGTACGCCAAAGTTCCATTGGCCGAGGTTGCTCCAGGCGACCCGCCCTTTTTGGTAATTCCCAAATACGTTGATGCCGCCACCAAATCCCAGGCGGTCTTGGGCTGCACCCTGCCGAGGATTGATGTTGAGCAACTGGTCGAAAGCCAGCGCCAAGCCAGCGCCACTTTTCCAATAAGAGGTGTCTTTTACAGCTGCTTCTTGTCCATAACTGGCAAAGGCAACCCATACAAACAGAAAAAGCAGTTTGTAGTGTAGTGATTTCATTGTTGTCGTTTGGATTATTTAAATATTTCGTACTTCTCGCTGGACAGTTTGTTGAGTGGTACGATTATTTTGCGGTCGTCGGTATCGAGGGTCATGGTGGAATTGTCTATTGCAACAATTTTACCTTTCACTCCGTCGATCGAGATAATGTCGCCTACCTTTACTTTGTTTTTGTTGTAGTAAGCTGCCAATAAATTGCCCACCAAAGGCCGCGAAGCATAGCCATAACCCACGGCGAAAGCGCCCACGATACCCGCTAAGATGATGGAAAGGTTATCCTGAATAAAGTTGGTATCGATGCCCGCCTGCGACAAGGTGATCATGGCCACGTTGATGAACACGAAGTAAAAGACAAAGTTGGCAATCAATCCTCCTGCCGGAATATTGAGCGAAATGCAAGCGGTATGTACCAGCTTCTTGAGCATATCCGCGAATAGGATGCCAATCACAAAAACCACCAAGGCGGAGAGAATGCGTGGCAGGTATTCAAAAATTTTGCTGATCATTTCCGATACGGCTGTAATCCCGAGGGTATCGGTTGCCGCCATAAAAAAGAAAATAAAAATCACGTAATACAAAAACTTGCCTACCATGGTGGAAGGCTTGAGTTTTACTGGAGAACGAGCGATAAAATCGATTTGATTGAGTCGGTCGCCCAGTTTATCGGCACCTATGCGCTCCAATAATTTCTGGAAAAAGCGCGCAATCATTCTACCCAGAAACCAACCCAAAAACAAGAGCAGCAAAGCGCCAACGAATTTGGGTACAAAAGCGATCAGGCCCATGAAGAACTGGTCAAACATGGGCTGATATTTGTTGTAGAGGTCGTTGAACCAGTCGGTGATGTTTAGTAGAAAAAGGTTCATAATCAATGGGTTGGGTTGGAGGATTTTTGGATTATCGAGTGATTTCGGGACTTTGTGGCCCTACGCCAGTGGGTCCGTGGTTTTCCGGGCGATCGGGAGTGTTGGGTGGTATGTGGTTGGGGTTTTGGGAGCCGTCGGGGTCATTACCGCCTGCCGCCAGCACCATGACTCCCACCATTTGGGACATGTACAGGTCGGCGACGTCGCCGAGCATCCGCAAGAAACCGAGATTGCCCCACACATTGTGGAGAATACGCTCGTACTTTTCTGGCGGAATGTTGTCAGCATCCTCGTCGAACATTCGTTGGAAGTTATTAGGATTCATAAGCCGAATTAGTTTGTGGCCGGCATCAGATCTTCCTTGACCTTTTGGGCCTTTTCTTTGGCACGTTTTATTTGCATTTTCACGGCGCTTTCGGTTTTGTTCAAAATTTCAGCAATGTCTTTGATCTGCATGTCATCCTGGTATTTCATCAGGAGGATGATGCGATCGGGAGTAGGAATTTCGTCCAATACCTTGCGCAGCGTGTCGACTTCTAGCTGAAGCAAAGCTTCATCAGGCACCTCGTCCGCCGTGTCGGGTGCTTTTTCGATGTCGTCGCTGAATAGCTCACCATGTTTTTTATTTCTTCGCAAATAGTCGATGCAAAAGTTGTACGTAATGGAATACACCCAGGTGGAAAACTGCGCTTTTTCCCCGAATTTGGCAAGGTTGAGGAAAATCTTCAAGAAGATCTCCTGGGTAGCGTCGTGGGCCAATGCCTCATTTTTGAGGATAGAGATACACTTGGCATACACCTTGCTCACATAACGATTGTACAACAAAGTGAAACAGGGGTTTGCCTGGGTTTGCAGGTAAACGTGGATCACTTCAAAATCCCGCATTTCTTTGTTACAAGTAACAGCACTCAATTTCCTTAGGTGTTGATTCACCTGCGAAGATAAACAAAAACCGTGATTTGTATTTTTAGACGTGAAGAACTGAAAAAAGGTACGCTATGAATCTAAAAAATCTTAAAATTTTTAACTAAAATGGAAGAAAGCAGTTACGTTTCCTGCCTATGCGCCGCACTTGATATTTGAAGGTTGGCGCGATAAATGGTCATTACTGCGCTGACCAACGCTTGAGCTCCACCGTGATCTCCTGCTGCTTTGCATTAAACCCGAACACGGCTTCCTGAAATTTTGGTGCCCGCCATTTCACTTTCACATTGTTCGAAAAAGCATAAGGTTCCGTAGGGATGCCCAGCGCATTTTTGTCCATTTTTCCATTGTTGTTGAGATCGTGGTAAACGGCCACTGCATAGTTGCCAAAGGGGAGTTGGTCACAAGCGAGTTGGTGGTTGATGATTCCGGATTTTAGAGGCAGTGCCCCACCACGAAAGGATTGGGATTCGCTGGGAAAAGATTTTTCGTTGTTGTAGACCGCCATCTGAATGCTCCCTTGGGTTTGCAGGACGTTCCGCACGTTGACCGTTAAAGTACCTTTTTGTTCAGCCTGAACAAAGTTGAGGAGAAGTAGGAAAAGAATGTTCATCATCTACAGTTGTAATACACAAGATTACTCAGCGCCAGAGGCGCGTCTTTCTCAGGTGTATCTTAGGTGTCTTAGGTTTCTTAGGTGGTGAAAAAGAAAAAACCTGCGCAGCAGGGTCTTAATTTACCACCTAAGAAACCTAAGACACCTAAGGGGCACCTAAGTCTTACAACGCAGAAATGTACAAATGGTTATGCCGTAGCAATGATTGCTTCCTGGATCAGCGGCAAACTCACGATAAATTCCTGCTCGGTTTGTTCCACCAATACCGGTTGATCGCTGAAATATTCGTAGCGGTTTTTGATGTTGGCCAAGCCCGTTTGAGTGCCAGGTTCGGGATTCGAGCGCAGTTGCAGTGTATTGCGTATCACCAGGCGTTTTCCAGCTTCAATTTTTAGGGAGATACTCAGCGGTTTTTCCCGCGAAATGATGTTGTGTTTGATCGCATTTTCAAACAGCAATTGTAGCGACAGCGGCACGATCAGGTAATTCCGGTCTGCCTTAGGGATGTCGATGCTGAGGCGCAGATTTTCGTAAAAACGCTCTTTGTGCAAAAACATAAAAGATTCCAAAAACTCCATTTCTTCCCAGAGTGGAATCAAGCGACGCTCCTGGATTTCGAGAATATAGCGGTATACCTTCGCCAGTTTTTGTACAAACTCCACCGCTTTGTCCGGGTCTTCCGGGATGATGTACACCAGGGTATTGAGGCTGTTGAATAAAAAATGGGGGTTTACCTGACTTTTGAGTCCATCCAGTTGGGCTTGTACAAATTCCCGCTTGAGTCGCTCGGCTTCATTGAGCGAATCTTTCCAGCGGTGGTACATGTAGATGCTTTCGTAAATGGCCCAGAATAAAGCAATGAGGAAAAGCGAGATCAGGTTGGTGGTTAATACAGGTGGCTCTTCGTGTTGACCATAAATTTTTCCACATTCGTGTACGATACCCAAAAGATAATTCAATACACTGTAAGAAGCAGCAATCCATAAGACCGAAAACAAAATACGTTTGCCAATCTGGCTTGGATGTGGGTAACTAATCCGTTTTCGCGCAATAATGGTCCGTACCGCCATCCAGTAGCTGATGGTGTAGGTACATGACATCACCCACTTGATGAAAAAATCCCAAGGACGGGTAAAGGTGTAATCCTGAAACAACAAAAAAGGCAGAATTGCACCCAATATGGGCACAGTGATGACAATCGCCCAACGGTCGTCAAATCCAAATAGCTCGCGATTGCTCAGTTTTCTGCCTTTTTTGGGCGTCATGGTAACACTGGTTTCAATCCCAAAGCGACACATTTTAGCACAAAGGACACCGAGAAGGGCACAAAGAGTACAAAGAATCGTCAAAGTCTAACTTTGTGTCCTTTGTGCCCTTCTTGGTGTCCTTTGTGCTAAAAAAATGTCGCTTTAAGTATACTTGATAAACTATTTCTCTTTGTGATCTTCAACTCAGAACTGCATCCGATACATAATGTCCGGGAAAAACCCCGATTGGTACACATCGTTGATGGCATTCGTGCGGGTATTGAACCTCCGGCTAAAGATATTTTGTTTGCCAGTAACATTCTGGAAATCCATAAAAAACTGCTGGGAGATGTTTTTCTTCTTGCTGTTCACCCGGTAGCCGAATTTAACATCCCAGCGCAGGTATGGTTCGTAACGTTCGCTAAAGGCACGATCTTCGTACAAGACTTCCTCACCCACTGCTCGTGAAACCTCCAGATTGATCGGCGTATAGTTGCGCCCACCAGCTGTCGTGAATTTGGTGTCAAAAGTAAAGGCATTTTTGCCCCCTTTGCCAAAACGGAACTCCTTTCCGGCTAGAACATTCAAAATGTAGCCATTGTTGAAGGCCGTATTGCGCTCGATGCCATCGCTGCCTTTGTATTTCGAATCAAATACCGAGCCAGTAATCAGGGTGTAATAACCTTTGCTGAAAAACTTCTCGATGGTCAACTCTACCCCGTAATTCTGCCCAGTCCCTTCATTAACCAGATTACTCGCCTCCGGAAACACAAAGTCTGCTCCGGCATTCAGCAAAGAAAAACTACTAGGTGTAGCATCCACGGGTACTTTATCCAGGGTTTGGTAATAGGTCTCAGCCTTTACCCGCCAGTCGGTACCAATTTTTTGGTCGTAAGCCAGTACAAAATGGTTGGCCCGGGTAAAGTCGAGGTCTTCATTGGAAGGTACAAATACCCCCGGACTGGTTTCTTCGCGGAAGAAAAATACAGGCAGTGGCTGCGTTTGATTGTGCAAACCATACCCAAGAGTTAAAGTCTGACTCGGTGCCAATTGCCAGCTCAACGCCATGCGAGGCTCCAGAGCCGCTGTATTGTTGTAGTCAAACAATTGGCCGTGCAAACCCGCGTTCAAAGTCAGTTTTTGCCCCAACTTGAATTGGCCTTGGGCAAAAGCTTGCCAAAGCCCCATGCCGCCGTTAAAATCCCTTGCCGTCTGCCAATCCGGCGTGTCTTCCCGATCCAATACCCGGGTAGCAACATCATAAATTTGCGCCAAAATCCCGGTGCGCAGCGTAAAGCGGGCATTGAATTTTTGGTTGTAGTAAGAAGACAGTGACCAGGTGTCCGTCCGATCATCCACTTCCACGATCTGACGCCGCTCCGGGTTTTCATCATTTGGCAGTTGATATTCGTCGTAAAGGTTGCCGGAGGTTGACCAGGAGGCAACAGTACGCCAATAGGCATTTTTACCCACCACGATGTTGTGGCGCAGGCCCAAAATGCCCAGGCGAGATTTTACGTAGGAATCCTTACCCGTTTCAGCAAACAGATCGTTGTCATCAATGTCTTTGCCCAAAAAGTCGATGTTGCTGCTGGCCCCGATGCCGAAGATGGAAAACTTACCAATTTTGCTGTTGGGCAAATCAAACTTGAAGGACACATCGCGGTAATTCGGAATCGCTGCCGTACCCACTGGTATACCCACCACATCGGCCAATTGTACGAAGGAGTTCCGCACGCTGACGATGTAGGATGAATTGTGTTTTTTGTTCAAAGGCCCTTCGGCCATGGCTTCCAAACCACTAAAGGCGGCCAATTGCACAGTGTATTCGGCCTTATCCGAGTTGCCACTGCGGAAACCCAGGTCAAACACCCCCGACATGGCGTTGCCATACTCGGAAGGGAAAGCTGAAGTGAAAAAATCAGAACTCCGCAGCAAGTTGGGGTTGATGGCACTCACTGGGCCACCTGTAGTGCCGGAGGTAGAGAAGTGGTTGGGATTCGGAATGGGAATGCCCTCCAAACGCCACAATAGGCCCGTAGGTGAGTTGCCTCGAATCACGATGTCGTTGCGCGAATCGTTGGCTGCGGCCACCCCGGCAAAACTCCCAGCCAGGCGGGCAACATCGTTGCGCCCCCCCGAAAAACGATTCACTTCTTCCACATTAAAAGAGCGGGCACTGACGCTGGCCATATCGTTGTTGGCTTTGTCTTTGTTGACGGCGGCGGAAATCACCACTTCGTCCATTTTGACGACGGCTTCTTCCAAACTGAGTTCGAGCACCACTTCTTTGCCCGCCGAGACCAGCACATTGGGTACGGTGATGCTGTTGTAACCCAGGTAGCTGACCTGAAAGGCCTGACGCCCCAGGGGTACAGCTTCGATGCTGAATTTGCCATCCAAGTCTGTCACAGCACCTTTGGCCGGGTCGGAGTTGAGCAGTTCAACGGTTACGCCGATCAGGGCTTGTTCAGATTGTTTGTCATAAACTATCCCCTTTACGGTTTGGCTGTTTTGAGCCAGTAGAGGTAGGCCAAACAGGCAAAGGATAAAAAAAACAGTCGAGTGTTTAAGAGCCTTCATAATGAGTATAGGTTTGTGTTGGTGTAAGTTGGTGTCGGGAAATAGACAGCATGCTGGACACACCAGTGGCTGACTACGCTACAAAAATGGCAAGATGCCCGGCCATAAACCAGCGTTTTGTGCCCAGTTGTACTTTGAATGGAGTGAATTGTAGCTTTGAATAGCTGAGTTGTGGAGGTGGGAGGCCATATTTGGGGCAAAACACAATTTTCCCCACAAACAACCATTATTAGAGCATTACAATCTTTTATGTTGAGAAGGTTGAGGAAGGTTGAGAAGGTTGAGGCTACCGCAGCGGCTTAGACAAGCGCATTGTCAAAATCGCGTGCGGTAGCCTCAACCTTCCTCAACTTTTCTCAACCTCCCTCAACTTTCTTCAAAAAACCAAAGAAAATGATTAAAAGAACCTTGTTCGTACTGAGCATTGCCCTGCTGGCCAGCTCATGTGACACCTTGTCCAATCTTGTTACGTCAGTATATTCCGAACCCACTGAAGCCGAAATTGGCTCCGGCTTGAAGTCTGCCCTGGAAATTGGCATCAGCAAAGGCTCCGATGCACTTTCACAGATCGATGGCTACTTCAAAAGCCCGTACAAAATTCTCTTGCCAGAAGAAGCGCGCAAAATTACCGCCAAGTTGAAAAACGTACCCGGATTTTCGGATTTGGAAAATGTGATTTTGGAAAAAATCAACCGGGGCGCCGAAGATGCTGCCAAAAAGGCCAAGCCGATTTTTGTATCCGCTATTACGGAAATAACTTTTGGCGACGCCTTGAATATCCTGATGGGGCAGCCGGATGCCGCCACCCAATACCTGCAACAAAAGACCAATGAACAATTGTACCAGGAATTCAACCCCGTCATCATCGAATCACTGGATAAATTTCAGGCCCGCAAAGTGTGGTCGGATGCTGTGGCCGTGTACAACAAAATTCCGTTGATCAACAAGGCCAATCCCGACTTGGGCGATTACGTTACCCGCGAAGCGCTCAAAGGGATGTTTGGCATGGTGGCCAAAGAAGAGCAAAACATCCGCAGCAATGTCTCCGCTCGGACGAGCGACTTGTTGCGCAAAGTTTTTGCTAAACAAGACAAGAAGTAACTTTGTTGAGGAGTTTAGGAGTTGAGAAGTTTAGGCTGCCTCAGTTGCTTAGACACATCTTGGCCAAAGTCGCTGCGGTAGCCTAAACTTCTCAACCTCTAAACTTCTCAACACAATCACTATGGAATACAACAAGCTTAGTCCAGAAGAAGCCTACGTCATCCTGAAAAAAGGAACCGAGCGGCCTTTTACTGGCGAATATTATGATTTCAAAGGAGCAGGTACTTATCTTTGCCGCCAGTGCAATACACCTTTGTACCGCTCGGAGGACAAATTCGATTCCGGTTGTGGCTGGCCGAGTTTTGACGACGAGATTCCCGGAGCAGTCAAACAGGTGCCTGACGCCGACGGCCGTCGCATCGAAATTCTTTGCAACACCTGCGGCGGACACTTAGGGCACGTATTCAAAGGCGAACGTTTCACGGCCAAAAATACCCGGCACTGCGTGAATAGTTTGTCGATGCGTTTTGTACCAGCGGAATGATTTCGGATTTGGGATTTCGGATTTCGGTTGGCATTGCCCCTGGGAGTTCAGGTAATTTTTACTTGTTGTTTCAGGCTTGAAATACTTAATGGTTGCTGCCATAACTGGTGAATTTATGGCGGTAACGAAATCCGAAATCCCCAATCCGAAACCCGAAATCTCTCCATCATGCAACACCTGAAAAAGCTGTTCACACAGCCCACGACCCTCCTCATTCTGTTCATTGTGCTCGCCATTCTGGCTTCTGTCCAGTCTGTTTTATTGGGGCTCAAAACCTTCCAACCCGACGGCCCACTTTACACCCATTACAACAACTACGTCATTTTTGTCCAGTCTTTTTTCCATCTGTTGGAGCAGAAAGACCTGTACATCCTCTATCCTGCTGAGCATTGGGATTTGTACAAGTACAGTCCAACATTTGCCCTGTTTTTTGGCTTGTTTGCCTATTTACCGGCTGTAGTCGGTCTTAGTTTATGGAATGTGCTCAATGCACTGATTTTGTTTTTTGGGGTCAAAGCCTTGCCTAATTTTTCAGACAAACAAAAGGCATTGTTGCTCCTCGTGGTCGTATTGGAACTCATGACCAGCCTGCAAAATGCCCAGAGCAATGCCATGATGGCCGGGCTGATGATCTGGGCATTTGCCTGTCTTGAACGCCGACAATACCTCGCGGCCACCTTTTTTATCATGGCCACAGTGTACATCAAAATTTTTGGCTTGGTGGCCATGGCGCTGTTTTTATTTTACCCCCGCAAGGATAAATTGGCCTTATTCAGTGCCCTTTGGGCCGTGGTTTTGTTTGTTTTGCCGCTGGTGGTGGTGGATTGGCAGCAGTTGTTGTTTCTTTACCGCAGTTGGGGACATTTGCTCGCGGACGACCACAGCATTTC
>JAIXOO010000327.1 GCA_027486765.1 Saprospiraceae bacterium | reverse complement strand
AAGGTAGAACTCAAACGTTACGTAAACGATAAAGTGGGGTTGCCCACCCTGCAAGACATCATGAAGGAATTGGAAAAACCGGGACTTGACCCCCGGGGTACCGCCAAATCCTTCGACTTCGGCAATGTGCACAGCATCGAGGACCTGCGCCCTGGCATGGTTTTGCCCGGTATCGTGGAAAACATCACCAATTTTGGAGCCTTTATCGACATTGGCATCAAGGAAAAGGGCCTGGTGCACGTATCCCAAATGGCCAATCGCTTTGTGAAAAATCCCATGGAGGTGGTGAGCCTGCGTCAGGAGGTGAATGTACGGATTGTGGAGGTGGACATAGCACGGAAGCGGGTGCAGTTGTCGATGAAGGATGTGTAATCCTGTAGAGACGCACGGCTGTGCGTCTCATCCCAGATATGGAGACGCACAGCCGTGCGTCTCTACAAATCACCAAAAATGAATATCGAAATCACCCAACACCAAAACCAATCTATCGCCGAAGTCACCGGGCCACCCATCCAAAACCCCCAGGAGGCCCTCGAAATCCTCATTAACTGCGCTTACAGTGGCGCCGAAAAAATCATCATCCATGCTGATCAATTGATGCCCGATTTTTTTGACTTAAAAACCGGAATTGCTGGCGAAATACTGCAAAAGGTCTCTACTTACCAATTGCGTTTGGCCATTGTGGGTGACTTCAGCCAGTATACCAGCAAAAGTTTGCAGGACTTCATTTTTGAAAGCAATAAAATAGGGCGAGTCAGTTTCGTCGCTTCGGTAGAAGAGGCCAAAGCAAAGCTTTGTGCGTAATGGAATTTACAAATGTGCGACTTCTACGAAGTCGTAAAACTCCAACTTAACCAATGATCATTTGCTACAAATGTGTGACTTCTCCGAAGTCATGAGATCGACTACGGGGATTGACTTCGAAGAAGTCATACATTTGTAGAATTTGTAGCACAGCGTTTGTTTACGACTTCGGAGAAGTCGCACATTATCCGTTTTTAATGTAATTAATCTGATATTCTTGAAACCGTAAATCAACAATTATCGCGTCCAGCATACAATCGAAAAACCAGTAGTTTTCAGCACAGAAACAAAACTACATGAACGATTCGAACATTCTGGACAAGCCGACCATCCACGCGGCAATTGAAGCCAAGTGCCAGGAAATTGGCTTCACCATGCCTTCCGACCTGTACATCGGTACCCTGCTAAAAACCCTGATCAGCTCCAAACCTGAAGCCAATGTACTGGAATTGGGCACTGGAATCGGCCTGTCCCTTTCCTGGATGATCGACGGCCTGGACACCAATTCGAAACTCATCACTGTCGACAATGACCCCGCCTTGTGCGCCATTGCGCAAGATTTTTTTGGCTCGGATTCCCGACTCAACATCGTATGCGGTGACGGAACGGAATGGATCAAAAACTACAAGGATGAACCCTTCGACCTGATTTTTGCCGATGCCTGGCCTGGCAAATACAGCGAGATTGATGAAACTCTGGCTTTGCTGAAAATTGGCGGCTTTTACGTGATTGATGACATGTCAGCGCAACCCAATTGGCCAGCTGGCCACCAGGATAAAGTCGATGCGCTGGTGGCTTACCTGGAGCAACGGGAAGACCTGACTTTAACCAAAATGAATTGGTCAACTGGCGTCATTGTTGCAACCAAAAGGTGTTGACTTAAAAGATTTTTGGCCCCAAGCCCTCCAACAAATACCCTTTGACATAATCTTCAATACCCGCTTCCAGACTATAAAATGGCTCAGTATAACCGACACTGTGCAATTTGGCCATATTGGCCTCAGTGAAGTATTGATAAGTATCGCGGATATCGGCGGGGGTATCGACAAAGTCGATTTTGGGTTCCAGGCCCATGGCCTTGAATGTATTGCTGGCCAAGTCCAGGAAGGTGCGGGCTTGCCCAGTCCCCAAGTTGTACAAGCCATTTTTGGGCCGCTGTTGGTACAAAAAGGACATCACTTTCAAGACATCCTTGACGTAGATGAAATCTCGGCTTTGTTGGCCATCCTTAAAATCAGGGCGATGAGAGCGGAATAATTTCATGCCGCCCGTTTCTTTGATTTGGCGATAGGTATGCCAGATTACCGAGGCCATCCGCCCCTTGTGGTATTCATTGGGGCCGTAAACGTTGAAAAACTTCAAACCTGCCCAGAACGGAGGTGTTTTTTCTTGCTGTAAGGCCCAAATGTCGAAGTCGTTTTTGGAGCACCCGTAGGGATTGAGGGGTTTCAATTGGCCGATTATCTCGTGGTTGTCTTCGTAACCCAACTCACCCAAGCCGTAAGTGGCCGCGCTGGAAGCGTAGATCAGCGGGATGTTGAAGCGGGTACATTGTTCCCACAATTGTTGGGTGTAGTGCAGGTTCAGGTGGTCAAAAATGGCCGTGTCCTGTTCGGTCGTATCGGTGCGAGCCCCCAAATGGAAAATGAAATCTACACTAGCGTGCATACGCTCCAGCCAGGAAAACAGTAGTTCCCGGTCCAGTTTTTGAATGTAGGCTTTAGTTTTCAGGTTGCGGTTTTTGTCCGCTCGGCTGAATTCATCGACAACGACGAGGTT
>JAIXOO010000409.1 GCA_027486765.1 Saprospiraceae bacterium | reverse complement strand
TTTTATCAGCGTTTCAGGCAAATGGAATCTACAATGCAGATGCTACAGCATAAACCAGTGGAACCTCAGACTATGGCAATTACGCCTGCTGCCAGCAGCATGCTCGTCATCATTGCCACCAAGGGCAGCCGCCAGGTACCTGTACCCGTTGAAGAGATTGCTTATTGTTTTTTGCAGGACGACATCTATTACCTCAAAACCTACGATGAGCAACAATTGATGACCAATGAAACCCTGGATGAATTGGCTAACCTGTTGCCGGCCAGTCAGTTTTTTCGCATCAATCGACAGATTCTGGCCAATGCTAAAGCTTGCGCCTCCTTCCGCAGCATTGCCAACGGCAAACTGGAAGTCATGTTTCAGCCCAGTATGCCCGAACCCGCCACGGTCAGTCAAAAGAAAGCCGCTGCTTTTAAAAGTTGGTTGGTCAATCGTTGATTTTGGATTTGCGCCGACTCAGCAGCAACACATTGCTAACCTTACGTTCACCGTATTCATCAAAAACCTTGTCGTCGCAAGGCATGTTGACAATACCCGTTTTGGTAGTTCCATCAATCCACAGCGTAGTAGAGCCGCCGCCGTCCAGGTTGATCGCTTCTACACAACCCAGCGCTGCCATCAGTTGGCTCAATTCGTACAGGCTCATTCCCGCAGCCTCTTTGGCGCGTCCATCCACGGCAATCCACAAAATTTCTCCACTATGGGTGATGCCCAAAGCGCTGCGCGGATGGCGAGTGGTATTGAACAAACGAGCAGGCAAGTGGATTTTTTTACCCTCATGAATGAGTAAAGGCCCGGTCACCATCACGTTTTCCTCGTCTAGTAAACGTTTTTCCCAACCCTTGATGCTGTCTCCTTTGATGATTTGCACCTGATTGTTATTGATCACGATGGCGCTCCGTTGGTGTTCTGCCAAAAATTGACCAGAAGGCCGGGTGGTATCCAGGGTCACCCCGTCGATCCGAATCAAATCAACCGAGCCACCGTTTTTAACATCGAAAAAAGTGCCGTTTAAAGCTGCCAAAGCCTTTGCTTGTTGACCTTGGGTGCTGGTTGGAATTAGGGATTTGCCACCTGAGCCAAAGGCAAGATTTAAGGGGCGATGGCCCTTTTTGATGCGCAGGATATTGAGGTTTTGGTTGGCATGAAACAACTCCTCATTGGTAAAATGGTGCTGTTCCCATTTAGCCCTTGGAGCTATTTTTTGCGTATGCCAATCCGTTTTTTTTAGCAAAAGCTGGACGCTGTCTACCTGCGCAAATATGATTTGTGGCAGGAGGGTCAAAACAAACAACAAGCGAATCATCGATGGTCAGTTGCAAGAGTTATAAAATATTTTGTACTTTTCACCTATAAAATGTCACCAGAACATATCGGGTATGGACCAAATCAGCATTCACAGCGATAAAGGCGAAATTAAACTGCGCAAAAGTAAAGCTTTGGTTGGGTTAAAAATGACTCAATCCCGTGGACTTTTAGAACCAGATTACATCAATAAGGAATTGCACCAAAGCCTCGGTGGCTTTAAAGTGGTGGAATTGAGCATTGAAGACACCAACGTCAATGATAAACTGGATGAGGTACGCGGCAGAGATGAGGTAGAAGTAGGCACTCACGTCTATTATCCAGAAAACAGCGACCGGCCGTTGATCGCTACAGGTGAAATTTTCATCACTTACCATGAAGGCGTCAGTGACGAAGAACAAATGCTGGCCTTAGACGAATACAACCTGGAATTGGTGGAGCGCCGCGAGCCCAACGTTCTGGTAGCTCGCGTGACGGCCAATTCCCCCAACCCCATCAAAGCAGCGGGTTTATTGCAACAAAGCTGCCTGGTGAAAAACGCCCAACCAGACATCGATACCGTTCTGGATCAATACTTTTTGCCCACCGACAACCTGATGGGAAGTATGTGGCACCTACAAAACAATGGCTTTGTACCCGATGCCAACGTTCAGCTGCGCCGTGGAATCGATGCCAAAGTGGTAGCGGCCTGGCGCAAATTGGGTAGCCTCGGTTCGCCCAATATCAACATTGCTGTGGTGGACAATGGGTTTGACCTGACCCACCCCGACCTCAAAAACAAGGTGATCAAACCCTTTGATTTCTGGAACAATACCCCCCAGGTACTCCAGGGCGATGCTCGTTATACTCATGGCACCCCTTGTGCCAGTGTGGCCTTGGCCGCTTCGAATGGGGTTGGTATGGTAGGCTCCGCGCCCAATGCCCGCTTTATTCCGGTCAGCGGCACTTCCTTTACTGTGCGCACCACCGAGTCGATTTTCAATTACTGTGTCAACAACGGAGCGGACATCATCAGTTGCAGTTGGGGTTCTACCGATCGCAATTACCAATTGAATGCCGAAAAACAACAAATCATCGCCAATGCCGCCCGCCGGGGTCGGAATGGACGTGGTTGTGTGATCCTGTACGCGGTTGGCAACGATAGTTTGAATTACGTCAATTTCTACGCGCAACACCCTGATGTAATTGCCGTAGCGGCATGTACTAGCCAGGGTGTTCATGCGCCTTATTCCAATACTGGGATGGAAGTGACCGTGTGTGCACCCTCCAATGGCGATTGGCCGATTATTGCGGCCCGTGCCTGGTGGGATCAGGGCGATCCACGTGAACAGGGCGAAAGAAGATATTGGATCGATGGGTTTAGCCGGGGCAATCAGTACAAACATTTTGGAGGTACTTCTTCGGCTACACCTCTCGTAGCGGGTATTTGTGCCCTGATGTTGACGGCCAACCCGGATCTGACCGCCCGCGAGGTGAAACAAATTTTGATCCAAACTGCGGATAAAATTGGCAATCCCGGTGAATATGTCAACGGCCATTCACGCAAATACGGTTATGGAATGGTCAACGCCGAACGTGCCGTGGCCGAAGCTCTGCGCCGCAGAGGCATCTCGACGCCAACGCCTATGCAAAACAACCCACAACCACAGCCGAACCAGCAACCACAAACCCAACCAGTGGTAAGTTCAGGCGGCGGTTCCAGCGTATTCGAGGTCAATGTCAACCAAAAACCTAGCTCCGGCTGGGGGGTGCAAATCGGGGTATACAGCAATTACGACAACGTACTGTCACTCGTCGCCAAGTTGAAACAACAATTTGGGCAACCTGTCTTTGTAGTCGTGTCCAATCAAAATGGCCGGCAACTCTACAAAGTAGCCGTAGGTGCCTACGCCAATATCAACGAAGCCAGCATCATGCAAAGTCGTTTGGCGCAGGCAGGATATCAGGGCTTTGTGAAAAATCTAGCAGACGTTTAATATGGTTCTTGCAATTGATATTGGCAACAGCAACGTAGTGGTTGCATTACACGATGGCAATTCTTGGTCGCAGGTTTGGCGTATACCCACCATTACGGAGGCCGAAGCAGCACTTTTTTATGAAAAACGCTTGTCAGATTTGTTGATGGAAGCAGGAGTGCTGTTAGGTCCTAGGCCAAGGGTGGTGGTGAGCAGTGTGGTGCCGCAGTTGACTCAATCCTTTTTGCACATTGCTGAACACCTCTTTGGCCAGCCAGCGCTAAAAGTAGCACCACCGATTTATCCTAAGTTGAAATTACAAATTGACCGTCCCAATGAAATTGGCACCGACTTGTTGGCCAATGCAGTGGCAGCGCATCATTTGTACCAGCAAGATTGCATCATAGTGGATTTTGGAACCGCGCTTACTTTTACCACGGTCAGCGGAGAAGGGCACATCTTGGGTGTAGCCATTGCTCCGGGCTTAAAAACGGCCATTGCTTCATTGTTTCAAAAAACGGCACAATTGCCCGAAGTGCCGCTTACTTTGCCTGAAACGCCAATTGGAAAAAATACCGAACATGCCATCCAAAGTGGTATTTTAATTGGCTACGTAGGTTTGGTGAGGCACATGTTGGCGGAAATTCGGCGCGAAGTAGGGGAGCAGTACATTGCGGTAGCTACTGGGGGCTTGTCGTCTATTCTTACGCCCTTGCAAGCAGATTTTCAGCACATTGATCCGATGTTGACTTTGGAAGGGCTGCGCATCATTGCCGAAACCCAGCGTAGCGAATAACGTATGAAAAACCTACAAGTTTATCCATCCTCTACTCCGGAAGTCAGTGTCCTGACTGCCACATTCAACCGCGAAAAATTGCTGCCAACTTGTATCGAATCGGTTATTGCACAAACGTACGACAACTGGGAGCACCTCATTATTGATGACGGCAGCAGCGATGAGACCTTGCAGGTAGTCCAAAAATATCTGCTTGCCGATGCCCGGATTCGTTATAGCCGACACAGCAACCGGGGACAATCTCTGAGTCTGAACGTGGCACTGATGATGGCGGCGGGCGAATATGTGTGCATTTTGGACTCGGACGACTATTACCTACCGAATCACATTGAGAGCCGAATTCAGTATTTAAAAGCCCATCCTGAAGTAGATTTTTTACACGGGGGAATTGTCGTAATCGGCGATGAATTCGTAGTAGATACAACCAATCCCGACCGAAGAATAAACCTGAATGATTGCAGTGTAAATGGTAGTTTTTTTGGCAAAACAGCAGCCTTCAGGGCGGTTGGTGGGTATCGCAATATAGCGTTTGGAAACGATACCGATCTCTTCGCCAGAATTGAAGGACAGTGTTTTTCTACGCAAAAATTAACTGCACCTGAGTACAAAACGATGGTGTATTGCCGAACGGAGGACAGCATCACCGTACAGTTTGAAAAGAATTTGAAGACTTGATTTACATCTATGCACGAGCAAGCGCTGCACCTGCACATCCAGGGACAAGTACAAGGTGTAGGATTCCGTCCCTTTGTTTACCGCCTGGCGCTGGAAATGGGGCTCAAAGGTTGGGTCAACAATGGAGTGGATGGGGTACACATTGAGGTGTGTGGGGCGGTAGCTATCCTTCAGCACTTTGCTCAGCGGGTAGTAGCCGAAGCGCCTGCCCTGGCCCGCATCACCGCCGTTCATCAGCAAAGTTTACCCTTCCAGATCTTTCCCGATTTTCAAATCATCGCCAGCGAAATGCTCAGCACGCCTCAATTGTTGCTGACCCCCGATTTTGGCTTGTGTGCCGATTGTAAAAGTGAACTGCACCAAGCCCAAAACTTTCGCTACAAGTACGCCTTTATTACTTGCACCAATTGCGGGCCACGTTATTCCATCATTACGGGTTTGCCTTACGATCGGCCACTGACCACCATGCAGGATTTTCCGATGTGTACCACTTGCCAGGCGGAATACGACGACCCACTGAATCGGCGCTATTATGCGCAGACCAACTCTTGCCCAGCCTGTGGCCTTCAGCTGCAATATGTTGAGGGCAAAAACGAGACATCGGAAAAGAATGAAGCAGCCTTACAAATTGCCATCGCGGCATTGAACGCCGGGAAAATAGTTGCTGTAAAAGGCATCGGTGGTTTTTTGCTTTTAGCGGATGCCACCAATGCCAACACGATCAATTTATTGCGACAGCGCAAACAACGCCCCAGCAAGCCTTTTGCGCTGTTGTATCCCGACCTGGAATGCCTGGCATCCGATGTGATTGTCTCTCCACAAGCCGCAGCGACCCTACAAAGCCCGGTGGCCCCGATAGTCCTTTTACCCCTACAACCGCAGCCAAAAAGTGGCGTTCAAGTTGCTGCCCTTGCACCTGGATTGCGCCGCCTGGGGGTGATGTTGCCTTATGCGCCTTTGTTGGAGTTGATCAGTATTGCTCTGGGCCGACCCTTGGTGGCCACCAGTGGCAACCTGAGCCATGCGCCCATTGCGTATACCAACGAGCAGGCTTTGGAACAATTGAATGGGATAGCCGATGGCATCCTTTTGCACAACCG
>JAIXOO010000077.1 GCA_027486765.1 Saprospiraceae bacterium | reverse complement strand
ATGGCTACTTTTACCGAAGAACAAATTGCCCAGTTGGCCCCTGATGCCTCCTCTTTAAAGGCAGGTCGTGATTTGGCCAATGAAAAAAAATGGCCGGGCCTGCACCACAATCATCGCGTTATTTGGGGCTTGGCGCAAGGCTCGGGCTCACAACCTTACCGCACCCAGGTAGACCAGGGCTCATTAGGTTATAGCTGTAGCTGCCCCAGCCGCAAGTTTCCTTGCAAACATGCCTTGGGGCTGTTGTTCATCTTTGCCCGTCGTCCAGACCTTTTCCAACAAAGCAATGCGGAGCCTGATTGGGTGGAAAAATGGATGAATACCCGCGAAGAAAAAGTTGAAAAAGCCAAAGTCGAACGTTTACACCCCGCTATAAAAGACGTCAAAAGTAAAGCCAAACGGGAAGCAGTTCGCTTGGAGTTGGTCAAAGCCGGTGCCGCCGAGTTGGAATTGTTGCTGCGGGATGTGCTGCGATCCGGTTTGCTGAATCTGCCCACTCGTGGAAACGGCTTTTTTGAACAAGCCGCCGCCCGCATGGTCGATCAACAAGCCAATGGTTTGGCTCAAATGTTGCGTCAGTTTACCAAAATCAACTACAGTACTGGCAATGCCTGGCACAGTGAAGCCATGGAACAAATGGTGCAGCTATGGCAAGTATTGCAAGCCTTTAAACGCATCGACGAACTGCCCGAATTGCTTCAGGAAGATGTACGCAGTTTGCTCGGTTGGGCACCTAAGCAGGAAGAAATCCTGGCCGATGAGCAGGTACTAAGTATAGCAGATCAATGGCTGGTAGTGGGCAAACACAGCAGTGTCGAAAACAACATTACCGTGGTCCGCCTTTATCTGTGGGGTTGTCAGACGGGGCAGGCTGCCTTGTTGCTGGATTTTATTGCCCCTGGAACCGCCCCGAAATACCTTTTTGCGCCGGGCATGGTGCTGGAGGTCAGTTTGGCCTTTTTTCCCTCGCAACGTCCTTTTAGAGCCATCATTAAAACGGAAACAAAAACGCATAACGAATTGCCGGAAACCCGTCAGGAAATAGCGGATTGGACTGCGGCCCAGGCAGCTTTGGCCAAAGACCTCAGTCAATATCCCTGGGCCGAGTCGAGTTTGTATTTAGTCCAATCGCTGCAACTCATTCACGTAGAAGAGCGCTGGTACCTGGCGGACACAAATCAGGCCCTGATGCCGCTGCATCCAGAGTTTTCGGAACAGCAGCGTTGGTTGCTTTTGGCGATTACAGGTGGACATCCTTGCCCAACCGCAGTGCTGCGCAAACGGGATGCGGTGGTGCCCTTGGGTGTATTGCTAAAAGAAGGGTACAAATCGATATAATTTTCTGATCCCAATACCTATCAAATAGATGAACGATTGGAACGAAATGGTCAAGTTGGGGATGTTGGGCACGGAAAAGGCGGCTTTTTCGCCTGATCACTTGCCGGTAGCCATACAATCCTGCCTCCCGACGGGAGCGCAAGCTGACCCCGAAGGAGATTTTTTACAAGCCGCAGCCATGCTATTGGCCTATCGCCGTGCCGGAACCAAGGCGGCAAGTCCTCCTCTTCCTCGTTTGAGCCCCGCTCCCGAGGAAGAACTGCCCTATGTCAACAACCGACAGAGCGCCATCTTGAGGAAATTGCTGGATGAAGATGTATATCGGAACAAAGCTTTGATTGGGCTATGGTTACAGCATTGTGCCGCAAACAAACGAATCGTGACCCCCGATTTTTTACCGGATCTATTGAATTTTCAATCCACTTTCGCCCATTTGCCTTTTTTTATCGAAGTGCTGGGTAAACGTGGCTTGTGGCTTTCGGTACAACGCACTAAATGGACCTTGTTGGAAACCAGCCCTGTGAAAATCTGGCAAGAAGGTAGCAGCGCCGAACGAAATGAATTGATCCAACACCTATGGAAAAATGAACCGACTCAAGCTTTACAATACATCAAAGAGGCCTGGGCAACGGCCAACGCCAAAGAACGTTTGTCCTGGCTACATGGCTTGATTGGTTTGCGCAGCGACTTTGCCCTTGATTTTGCTGAAGACTTGTACCAAAACTTATTGGATACCGGCACCAAAGGTAAAGAGAGCCTTGAGCAACAATTGGCCATTACCGCAGCTTATTTGTTGTCTCAACCCCGCGCGCTATTGTACCAAAAAATCAGTCCTTCACTGCAAAAACTGGTCAAACGCAACAAGGGTTTTTTGGGGCTAAAAGAAAAAACTACCCTTGAATTGCCCTCTACTTTTGATGATTTTTTCAATGAAAAATTGGCCCAAACTTTGGGTTTAAGCGCTGAAAAGGGGGTGAACCCAGCCGTACAAATTAAAAAATGGTTTGGCCAAATGCTGGCTCATTTGCACCCAAGCTGCTGGGAAGAGGTACTAGGGGAAGATTGGCGACAAATTTTTCCAATTTTTCCACCCACATACCATGTATCCCTGGCGAATGCCCTGGGAAAAGCCGCCCATCGTGAGGGCTTGAAGGTATTCATCACTTTATCGCTGCTTGCGGCCACTTCTGACGAGGTACTGATTGAATTGCGTAAAAGAGACCTGTTGCACCATGAAAATAGCCCTTTTGCGCGTTTGCGATCGGCTTTAGCACTCTTGCCTCAGGAGGAACTGGAAAAATTTATTCGTTCCTTAGACTCGCGGCAACTGGGCTATTTTTACCAATCCATCCCTGCACCAGTAGGAGAGTGGTCTTTGAAAATCAGCCAGTTACTTTATCATGAAATGCTTGATCCAACCAAAGATCAACAAGGCTTTCAGAAATACCTACTTAAGGAAGCCTGGTCGCATTTGCACCTGGGTATTTTGCCCGAGATGGCCAATACGATCAACGCAACCACAGGTTACAGCCCTGAAGCCACGATCGTATACAACTACGTCAAACCTTTGTACAATCATTTGCTGATCAAACAATCAATCCTGCAAGCATTTACCACCACCAACTAATTTCCCACAACTATGAAAACGGTTTTACGCCAACACGCTGAACAACAATTTGCGGAAGAATTGGAAGAACTGCGCAAACAGGACAATGGCCACCGCCCACCCAATTGGCTGCTGTCGCCAAGGTCGGTGGTGCAATACCTGACCGGGACCAAACTCAAAAACGGCTATGAAATCACCCCTAAATACATCGGCAACAACCGCCTGATGGAAATTGCGGTAGCTACACTCACCACCGACCGAGCCCTCTTGCTCTATGGTTTGCCCGGAACGGCCAAATCTTGGGTGGCAGAACACCTTGCCGCAGCCATTGCCGGAGATTCTACGCTCATGATTCAAGGTACGGCGGGTACGGGTGAAGATGCCATTCGGTATGGCTGGAACTATGCTCGATTGCTTGCGGAAGGACCTTCGGAACAAGCCTTGGTTGAATCACCGATGATCAAAGCCATGCGCCTCGGAAAAATTGCCCGGATCGAAGAATTGACGCGGATTGGTGCCGACGTGCAGGATACCTTGATCACCATTTTATCCGAAAAAACCTTACCCATACCTGAGCTCAGCTCGGAAGTACAAGCCACCGAAGGATTCAACCTCATCGCTACGGCCAATAACCGCGACAAGGGCGTAAATGAACTTTCTAGTGCGCTAAAACGGCGCTTCAATACGGTCATTTTGCCCGTTCCGGCGAGTTTGAAGGAGGAAGTAGACATCGTACACCGCCGGGTGGACAGCTTGAAAAAAGCCTACAAACTGCCCGCCGAAGCCCCAGCCTTGCAGGAAATTCAACGCCTGGTGCAAATCTTCCGCGAATTGCGCTCGGGCGTAACCGCAGACGGCAAAACCAAAATCAAATCCCCATCGGGCAGTTTGAGCACCGCAGAAGCCATTTCGGTACTGGGCAATGGTTTGGCCCTGGCAGCCCATTTTGGTGATGGCCGTTTGAATGCCGATGATTTGGCATCCAGCCTGATTGGCGCAGTGGTGAAAGACCCGGTGCAAGACCAAGTGGTGTGGAACGAATACCTGGAAACGGTCATCAAAACCCGGGAAGACTGGCGAGACATTTACCGTGCTTGCAAAGAACAATAAGTAGTGGCCCAAAACGATTCAACATGTCGGTACAAATATTGGGAGTTCGGCATCACGGGGCAGGTTCTGCACAGTATGTCGCCGAGGTTTTGAAGAAGCTCAAACCAGACCTGATTCTGGTGGAAAGCCCTCCGGAAATGGAGGCAATGGCGCGCTGGATTGGGGACAAAGCCCTCAAACCACCCGTTGCGGTATTGTGTTACGATCAGGAGCGCACCGATCAGGCTGCATTTTATCCCTTTGCCGCCTATTCTCCCGAATGGGTGGCGATCCAGTACGCCAATGCGAAAAAAATTCCTTTTCGCATGATGGATTTGCCTTTGGCCATTCATTGGCAAATGGAACGCGACCAAACCTTTCAGACCGAAACAGAAACAAAAGAACACAAATCACCTTTAACCTACTTTGCGGAAGCAGCGGGCTACGAAGATGCTGATTTATGGTGGGAGGATCATTTTGAAAATCGCTACCTGCCCAAAGAAGCGGATGCCCATTTTGAAGCGGTCATGTTGACCATGCAAACCTTGCGCGATGCTGGATTACCTTCCCATTTGGAGGTGGAAAATGAATACCGCGAAGCCTACATGGCACAATGTATCCGTCAGGCGCAGCGGGAAATGTACCAAAACATCGTAGTGGTATGTGGTGCCTGGCATGGCCCAGCCCTATTGAACCTGGAAGCAAATGAAAGCCAGCATCAGGAAATCCTCCAAAAATTGCCCAAATCCAAAATCAAAGTAGACGCCTCGTGGGTTCCCTGGACCAATGAACGCCTGACCTGGTGGAGTGGGTATGGGGCAGGGATAGCCTCCCCAGGTTGGTATGCACACCTTTGGGAACACCCTAAAGATACGACTGGAGTTCAGTGGTTGTCAGGGGTAGCCCGTTTGTTTCGCAGCAAAAAAGTGGACGTTTCAACCGCCCATGTGATTGAAACCACTCGGCTGGCGGAGTCTCTGGCCGCTTTGCGCGATCGCCCCCGCGCGGGCCTATGGGAGTTTAACGAAGCGACCATTGCCGTAATGTGCATGGGGGAGGCGATTCAGATGGAGTTATTGAAACGAGAACTCATCGTGGGCAAGGACATTGGCAAAGTACCGAAGGACTTGCCCAAATTGCCGCTGCACGCCGATTTTGAACACAACATTGAAAAATTGCGACTGCCTCAGCCTGAGGGCAAAAAAACCTTGGAACTCGACTTACGCAAAGACCTGGACCTCAAACGCTCCATCTTTTTCTTTCAGCTGCAAGTGCTGGAAGTACAATGGGCTTTACAGACAGGTGTGCGCAGCCGAGGCACCTTTAAAGAAGGTTGGGAGCTCAAATGGAAGCCCGAAATCGTCATTCAAATTGTCGACAAAGGCATCTGGGGCAATACCATTGAAGAAGCTGCCAGCAAATACCTGATTTCGAAAGCTGATCAATCGAATGCGATTAGCGATTTAGCGGAGTACATCCGGCAGTCCATTCCAGCCGAGTTGTTTGTAGCGATTGATCATTTGTTGCTGAAAATTAACGAATTGTCGGCAGTGGTAGCCGATATTCAGCAGTTGATGGCGGCGATTGGGCCATTGAGCCACGTCAGTCGTTATGGCAACGTACGGGGCACTGATTTGCAGACCATCGCCAAGGTAGTGGAAAGTATGTTGATCCGGGTTTGTGTGGGATTGCCCACCGCCTGTTACGGCATGGATGAGCAGAGCGCTCAAAGCATGTTCAAACTCATCCGGAGTGTGCACGACGCAGTGCGCATCATTGAAAATCCTGAGTTGGTCGGGCAGTGGCAACAGGTACTTCAAACGCTGGCCACCAAAGAAGGGATTCCTGCCATTATCCGAGGTTGCACCAGCCGTTTGTTGTTTGATGCCCAAGTGGTATCGCAGGAAGAAACCTCCACCCAATTTGGTCTGGCACTTTCCAATGGCAATCAGGCGATGGAAAGTGCGGCCTGGCTGGAAGGTTTTTTGAGTGGCAGTGGCACCATCTTATTGTTTGATCCACATTTATGGAACTTGTTGTACCGCTGGATGGCCGAATTAGAGGACGAGGTATTCAAACACATGTTGCCCATTTTACGACGCACTTTTGCCCAATTTCCCACGGCAGAGCGCAAACAGATTGGTGAAAAAGCGCGGCAAGGCACTCAAAATACCGGCAATAGGTCTGCAGAACGCAACGATTATCAGGATTTTGATGAAGTACAAGGCGCAAGTGTATTGCCCACGCTGGCCTTGATTTTTGGACTAAAACAACCCGAAAACCATGTCTAATATCCTTACGCGCTGGCGATTGGTGCTGGGCGGAGAAGCTGCGGATGGCACTCAGGCCCAATTGAGCGACCAAGAAACTTTGATGGACGAAGCGCTTTCTGCCTTATATGATTTTGATGGCCGGGGTGGCAAATTCAAGTACGCCCCTGGTGCCAAAGGCCCCGGTGGTTCTGACGCTGGTGCACCCAATGTAGCGCGTTGGTTAGGCGACATCCGCCAATATTTTCCCCAGGAGGTGGCTGAAGTGATGCAGCACGATGCATTGAACAAACCAGCACTAAAGGAAAAATTGATGCTGGAACCAGAAATTTTGGAACAAGCCAGCCCGGATGTACACCTGGTAGCCACCCTATTGGAGTTGGGCAAGCTGATTCCCGAACGTACCAAGGACACCGCCCGCATCGTAGTACGTAAAGTGGTCGATGAATTGTTGAAACGATTGGAACAAAAAACCATTGCCGCCATCACCGGAGCCATCAACCGCAGTGTGCGCAATCGCCGCCCCAAACACAATGAAATAGACTGGTCCAGCACCATCCAAAAAAATCTAAAACATTACCAGGCTGAATACCGCACAATCATTCCCGAAGTGTTGATTGGCTATGGCAAAAAATCCCGTCGGGCGTTGAAAGATGTTGTGCTTTGCCTGGATCAAAGTGGCTCGATGGGCACTTCGGTGGTGTACAGTGGTATTTTCGGCTCAGTGATGGCTTCCTTGCCCAATGTTAAAACCCAGATGGTGGTGTTCGATACCCGGGTTGCGGATTTAACCGAAGACCTGAAAGATCCGGTTGATTTGCTTTTTGGGGTACAATTGGGAGGTGGGACGGACATCAACCTCGCCTTGGGGTATTGTCAGGGAATTATCGCCCGACCAACGGATACCATTTTGGTGCTGATTACTGACTTGTACGAGGGCGGCGACCAAAATCAAATGCGCCAGCGCATGGCTGAAATTGTGGCTGCAGGCATTCAATTGGTGGTTTTGTTGGCACTCAATGACGATGGATCACCCAGTTACGACCGGGGCAATGCCCAGTTCCTGGCTACTTTGGGGGTACCTGTTTTTGGCTGCACGCCCGACCAGTTTCCAGATTTAATGGCTGCGGCTATCGCTCAGCAGGATTTGATGCAATGGGCGGGCGAGAATAAAATTGCCTTGAAGGGCAGAGCGACAAGTTGATTGGACCAGGACTGGAACGAAAAAGGGGTGCGTAAATCGATTTACGCACCCCTTTTAGAGAAAAAAAGACCACACAAGCAACTGAAGGGATATTTTGAGACCCTCGATAGCACACGAATAAGGTAGTCAGCGTGGTTCGGTAATCCTCTTGTCCCCGAAAAGAACTGCGACAAGTCAAACAGTTGAGGCCCGCCCTAGTTACACTGAATCTCCCCCTAATTTAGTTCAATTGTTAGAGTCAAAATAGAATATTCGCCACCTGTGTGGATGCCACAAATGTAAGGATGTGGAAGGAATGATGCAAGGGAAAAAAATTAATATTTCCCGTATGACCAATCTGCGACCTAATGCATTTATGTCCTTGTTAAAATCACCAAATTGTAGAACAAAAACCTAAACCTACCTAACTAGCACCAGAATCAAAATCGCCAAAGCAATAAAAAACATGAGCTGATAACCTCTACGGCGATCCGAAGCCCAGATTTTTTGGATGTTTTCACGCTGGTTTGCGTCGGTCAAGAGGTTGGAACCCCGTATGATGCGCATCATGATGATGGCAATCAGCACGTAGGCCACCAAATAAATCCGGTCCATCAATACCATGTACCCTACATCTGGAAGCGCTGTACTGTAAGATTGCTGCAAAAACACACAGCTCAGCAAGCCCCCAATCGGCAGGGAAATGCGCGCGTCGATGTAGTCTGGATGGATGAACAAGCCCAACAAACTCGCCATCAGCATGACCAGGAGCGGCAACAACAACTTGAGCAAAAAATAACTCAAAGGACGACCAATCGTCAATTTAAAGGTAAAATTGGAGAAGGTGGGTGGTCCGGTAGGCTCTCCAAAATTGGTTTTGTAAGTATTGTCGTGGGTGTCAATTTCTGCACTTTTGATTTTCCAGCCCGGAATGTTGAAGCCCTCCCGCAAAAGCGCTTTGCTGGTATCACGTACATAAATCAGTGAATCCTTGGGGTATTCAACACTCTCGATGCGGATGTCCAGTGGGTGCCGATCCATTGGAAAGTCTTTCAACTCAAAAGAATGATAAAATCTGCCTTCAAAGCGCATGCCATTGTAAAAGGAACCATCGGGTAAGACTTTGGTGGAGTCGTGGAATACCACTTGGGTGGAACCCCATTTTTCAATCGAATTGACAAATTCAATTTTGGTTGGGTCTAATTTGCCTTTCCAACGAAACCAAAGGTAAAAATCAGCATAGTAGGAATACCCATTGATGTCGAGGTCGTACACGTTCATCAGGTAAATGCCGGTGTAGACTTTTTGTGGTTCCTTTTTGGGTTTTTCGTCCGCTGCCCAGGAACTTGTCCAGGTCAACAGCAGCAACAACAAAGTAAATAGGGTAGGGTAGAATGACTTTTTTGGCATAGGTGTAAATGGTTACGTTGCCAAAAATAAGGAAAAATTGAACTTATTCATGTGATTGAAGCGCAAATGCGTATCAACTTCTTTTTTCCAGCAAATGATTAAAAATGCGCTTACTTTTAGCTGATCATTTGTCCACCGATGAACTGTACGCTATTTTTATTGCTCGCTACTTGGTTTATTTCTTGCCCATTGCACGATGCGGAGGGTGAGCAGGAAAGCCGTTTTTTTAGTACAACGTTTAATCAGACACCGATGCAGCAATGCCTTTCTGCCGATAACTTTACGCTGACCTTTCGATATGCCCAATGGAAACTAAAAACATTAAAGACAATCAATAAAAATGGGCGGATCATACTTGGGAATGGCTTTGAATACATCGCAAGGGAAGGTGCGGACGGAGAAAAAAGCATTGTCTTTTACAAAAAGAACGTGGAAACTTTTTCCGTGAATGCCCAAGAGCTGCTGCCTTTGGACAAAACCAGTGATTTGACGAAGTACCACCAATTATTTTGTGCCGTATTAGACAGGGCTAGATTTGCCAATCTACCCCACGATTTTGTTTACCGCTATCACGATGGTGCCAACAATGTATGGAGCATTGGCCCTCAAAAAGTTGTTTACCAACCCGTCACTCCAGCCATGAGTTCATCGGGCATTTACAGCGGAGGTAAACCCTTTGAAAAAGCCATTTCTGCTGCCCAATTCAAGGAAATTGAGGATCTGCTGAAAGCAGGCGTAGCCAATAAAACCATCCATGAAGATTCAAGACTCAAGGGCTCCGGGATGATCATTGAGCTCATCACCGATACAATGATTGGGTCTACTTATCTTTTGCCGATGCGGTCGGCGGAAAAGGAGGCGATTGAAAGTTGGTTTGGGCAATTCAAACATTAATGGCTCAATCGTCAACAATGATCACGAAACAACCTTCAGCAAAATTGGCCATACAGATTCAAGAATGGATCGCAGCCCTACCTACTGGTGGACTTTCAAATTGGGTATTGAGTGTGTGCAAAGAAGAACAAATGTTGCCTTTGCATAGCACGAGTATCTACATTTGGGCCTTGCGGCCGGATGGAAAAGTGCTGTGCATGGATCATGAAGCTTTTAGCCATCCCATTGATGAGGAGACTGATCCCAAAACGATTTATGCCGTGCTGAACCAGGGTGCACGTGACTATCCTGAACTTATTGAATTGATTCCGCAGGCGCCTTCCGGAATGCATCAGTGTGAAGGTTGTGCCGGGGTCGGTTGGTTAAAACTACCTGATGCAACATTCGCGGATGCATGTACTCGCTGTGATGGCATGGGCTGGTATTGAATGAAAGCTAAATTCTTACAGCATTGTGCTGAGTCGGAAAAACTACCCAACACAAGTATCTAGAATGTTTTGGAACTTTCGAAGTGGGGACTTAGCTTTGATGTTCAGCCCTGGAAATAAGCTCGACATCAAACAAAACGCCTAAATATGCTTACTTACCAAATCGAAAATGACCTCTCTGTCGCTGAATTTCGCGCTGTCTTAATCGCTTCCACCCTCGGCGAACGCCGCCCCATCGATGAACCAGAACGCCTGCAAAAAATGCTGGAACATGCCAACCTGATCGTTACTGCCCGGGATGAGGGCAAGTTGATTGGTGTTTCCCGTTCCTTGAGCGACTTCGCTTTTTGTACCTATCTGTCCGATTTGGCGGTTGATTTGGCGTACCAACACCAGGGTATTGGAACTGAACTGATCCGGCATACTAAATTGGCGAGTCCACAAGCGAAATTGATCCTCTTGTCGGCGCCTAAGGCGATTGGGTATTATCCGAAGATCGGGATGAGTCGGCATGAGTACTGCTTTTTTGTGGATCGGGTGGAGGAGTTGGTAGGGTGACGTAGATGGGGATTTTTTGAAAAAATACCAAAGAGACACGATTTAAGCACAAAGAAAAAAAAGAGGACACAATGTACACAAAGCGAAGCGTTGTCAACGTCTAACTTTGTGCACTCTGTGTCCTCTTTTTTTCCTTTGTGCTACAAAAATGTCGCTTTGGCATATCTTGGAGTCACCCCCAACTACCTCACTCCAACGGATT
>JAIXOO010000078.1 GCA_027486765.1 Saprospiraceae bacterium | reverse complement strand
GAATATTTGATGCAATTGGCGCAGGAAATTGTAGACTTGCGTTGGCAGAATTATGAGAACATGGCGGGGTGGAAGGCGGAGGCTTTTCAGCCGATGGCGTAGGTGTGAGTATTCTGGTATAGATTAACACAGGGGCTTGAAAACAAAAGCGACACAGTAGCACAGAGGACACAAAGGTGGCACAAAGGGCACAAAGTTGGACGTTGACGACGTTTTGCTTTGTGCTTTTTTGGCCAAGACTTGGCCGAGCGGATCACACCCTCCCTCTAATAAAAACTTTCATATTTAAACAAGCTATCTATTGTAATAACCTGCCCCATTATTGAACTAGATATCAATCAAACAGGAAAACGACATGAACTCCTTCACCAGCGAAAAGCAGCCTCCATCAAATTTTGTTCCTGTTTAGCAATCCCGATTTGAGTGGCTACTTTTCGCCAGTTGCTGACCACACTTTTCACTTGCTCCAGGATAACTTTCATTTCAGGTAGCGTCAATTGGAAATATTGCCCAACACTGATTGCCAGTTCAAAATCAAGAGCATTGTTGTCCATATCAATGTTCAAGGCCAGTCCATCCTTATCAGTGGAGGGGTTGAGGTCATACGCCGGGCTAAGGCTCCAACCGTTGGAGGACAATAAAAAACCGTGATTCCGCAAGTGGTCATCGGCATTTGAAACAGCAATGTGAAAAACAATGCGTTGCCACAACTGGTGCAGATCAGCGGTGATGTTTGCTCCAGAAAAACGGATGAGCTCTGCCAAATCCAGGTAACTTGGGGTGTATGTTTTGAGCGTTTCTTCATTGTTTCCAGTCATGGTCATTGCTGAAGCAAAGTGGACGCGTTCACCTTGCATCCGGTCAAAACGTTTGGTCAAAAAAGTATGGTATTTGCCATTTACTTTCATCATTCTGGATTCTGCCATGACTATTCCCGCACCCAAAGCGAGTTTGTAGAGCAGAAACTCCCAGGCTCCCTTATCAACCTCGTCGTGTTGTGAAGGAAATTTTGCAATCCAGGCGTGCCCTTGTTCATCGCGTACATTGGCCTTGGGACGGGCACCTCCCAAGGATGACCCCGGGGCAACCAGAATGGCCAGCCACTTTTTGATTTCTTTGTTTTCTGTGTCCGACTCGATGATCTGGGCTGCCTGCTGCAATTCCCGGATTGAAGAAATGGGAGGAATGGGATATTGAGCCGCATCGCTCAAAAACAGACCATCAGGATCAGTTTTGAAGCGTAAGGCTCCCATGCGGCTTTCGTCCTGAACACCGAGTAAAAAATCAATGTCATAAAGCGTTGGGGCGGGTTTCCCAGCTTCTTTGGCCAATTGTGCAGCCCTGCGTTTCATGAGGGTACGCCCCCAACGGTCGGGCATGGAGTCGAGAAAAACACCGAAGTTTTCTTTTCCGTTGGGGAATTGTGGCCCGCTGAACCAGCCGATGTCGGGATCTAACAGTAACTGCTCCTTTGATTGTACCCAGTCTCGGGCGTATTCGAAGCTAAATGCTTTCTTGCCTTTCGCCTGATGTGCCGAAAGAATACCCACCATTTTAGGCGTTTTCATCCCCAACCAGTGAGCGTAAACCCAAATATCGGTCTTGTTTGTACTCATTTCTCTTTGCCTAAGTAGTGGGGCAAAAATAAATGTTCATTTTTCCTGAGCCCGAGGATTAGATAAGATACTTAAATTGAACCGTTTACTTATCTAATCCTCGGGCAAAATGAACATTTATTTTTTTATCGCCCCTAAAAGTTCTAAATCTTGAAGCTTCCTGCCTAGTTCATCGTCTGCAGCCAATTTTAAAAAATCATCCTGTAGTCCCAGAACGCGCAGTACATTGAAATAAGCACCCATTGACACCCCTGGGTTCCCTTTCTCTATTTGATAAAGTGTGGCTCGGTTGATATCCGCCCTTTCGGAAACTTGAATAGTAGTCAGTTTACGTCTTTTTCGGGCTAATTTGATGTTTTGGCCCACTTGCTCGAAGATTTTTAAATGCTTTGGGAAGAGTACTTGTTTTTTGCTTTTCATAAAATGTTGTTTATTACTAGCAAATTTATCATTTTTGCGTTAAATAAACAACAGAATATTCGACTCTTAGTGATTGTTCATGCATAAATAAAAGATGAATTTTGAATCTACGCCATCTAGGACGGCTACTTCCCAAACTTCCCAGTAAATAAACGTCTAAAACCTTGTATAACTCCGAAAACCACACTACATTTGCCGCGCTCAGGACCTACCGCTTGTTCGCCAAGGTAAGTAGGTCATGGTTTAACCTTGTAATTGTTAACCAACAATGGCTGTTAGAATTAGATTGCAGCGCATGGGCCGCAAAAAACGCCCATTCTACCAAATTGTGGTAGCCGATTCTCGCTCTCCTCGTGATGGACGTTTCATCGACAACCTGGGATCTTACAACCCAATGACAAAGCCTGCCACCATCGAAATCGATCGTGACCGTGCTTATGATTGGGTGACCAAAGGTGCTCAGCCTACCGATACCGTTCGTGCGATCTTGCGCTTCAAAGGAGTATATTACCGCAAGCACCTCATGCGTGGGGTTGCCAAAGGTTCCATGACCGTTGAAGAAGCAACAGAGAAGTTCCAAGCTTGGGTTGATGCCAAGGAGTCGAAAACCGCTGCTCGTGTACAAAAAACTGCTGAAGAGAAAGAAGCTTTCCGCTTGGCAGTATCTGGTGTAGCCAAGGCTAAACCCGTACCCGTTGTAGAAGAGCCAGTAGCTGAAGCAGAAGAAGAAGTGACTGAGGCCGTAGCTGAAGAAACTCCTGCTGATGAAACCAGCGAAGCACCTGCTGAATAAGCAGCGAAATTCAGGGTTCAGACTCAGACTCTGAACCCTGAATAAAACTCTTGAATCTTTCATTTGGAGATTCGCCCCAAAGAATTTATCTTTGCCATTAAGGTAAAGAAAGGACAAAAAATTTTGTCCAACCCAACAAGGCTATACTTTAATCATTAATATATCGCGGACCTGGTAGTGCTTTAAGTTGCACTATCAGGTTTGCCTTTAAAAAGAGCAGGCATATGTACGAACTCGATCAGCAATACTTGGAAGAACTGGAAACCATCGCCTCCGAAATTCAAGAATCTGACGAACTGGCCCGGTACCTGGATAGCGAAGAGGAAGAAGACTTCACGCGCCTGAAAGAGTTATACGAACCACGCATCGCCATTATTTACGAAGCGGTTGCCAAAGACAATCCATTGCAACTTATTTCCTTTGAGTTGGTCTTACTCGACCCAATCTTCGAGGGGCTGTTTTTACCCAGAATTCTGGGGTATTCCGTGCTACGAGGCGAGGTCAACGAGCAGGTCAAGTACGTGCGCCCACAGGAGCACTTCAAGGACATCCTGTTGGCCATTTGTGGCTCAACCAATTTTGAAATCATAAAAAAGCGGATTGGCCAAACCATCCAAATTGGTTTTGCGCTGAGTAGCGATATCTGGATCACCAACCTGATCAACAGCATCACCAACAAACGCATCCGCTATTACCTGCAAGGGCAAAAACTGGATCGTTACCGTCGGGACAGCGATCGTAAGGTGGGCCTGGATCGTTACCACAACCAATTCCGCAACGATCATTTCCATACCGCAGAATTTCCCAACACTGCCGCCGACCTTCCCGTGCTTTTCAACCCACTGAAGAACTTTTTGATTCACCGGGCTTCGGTCAAGGTGAACAATGCCAGTTTGTTGGAACCATTGGACAAGTTTGTGCTCAACGAATCATTGCAAGGCACTACCGAGCACATGCAGGTGATGGCCATTTACGCGATGTTCTACGAACTGAACGATGCCAGCCGCAAACAACTGAGCAATATTTTTAATAAAGTTCGGGAAAAATCGACTGGATTCAGCGAGCGCTTCCTGCATTTTTTGATGGAATTGCACCATCACCCGGTACTTAAAATTTTGCCCGAGGCAGACAAAAAAATGTCAGCCCTCGTCGATAAAACCTACAACGACAAGTTGAGCGAATACTACCAAGTGCTCGACATTATTCACGATAAAGGCTACATCAACGAAGAAGCGCACGAAGCGGTAAAAGTGTTTTACAACAAACACGAAGGCATGTCGACCATCAATGAATGTGTGCGGCAAACCGTTTTCCAATACTTCAATCGCTTCATCAGCAACCTGGAAGAGCGCAATTATCCCGATTTGTTCGACATCTCGAAGCAATTCTCGATCTACATGCGCATTTTTGTGAACGAACAGTTCAACCAGGGTTTAAAAGACTTGTCTATGAACTTCGTTACCCGCTCACTGACTCGATTTGTCGACAAGCGCGGTAAGGATTACCAGGACATCAAGAAATTTGTCGCTTCTGCTTTCGTCGATTTCGGCTTCCTCAAGGAAAAAGAAGTGGTCGAAATGTTCAAAACCCGGCGGAAGAAAAAGGCAGAATAAGCTACTGAATGGTTAAAAGATAGTATTAGGCGGGCCGGATCGTAGGTTCGCCTTTTTCATTTCGGATTTCTAGATTTCGGATTTCGGTGACTGCTCGCTTTTGGGAATTTTGATTAACCCCAATTTCACTGAATAAGCTATAAATACTAAACGCAAAGCTCCAGCCGAAATCCGAAATCCCGAAATCCGAAATCCTCAATCAATGGGCCGCATCGTCATCATCTCCAACCGACTTCCCCTCACCATTCAGCAAAATGGAGCGGGCTTAAGTTATTCGTCTAGTGCGGGAGGCCTGGCTACGGGGCTCAACTCATTGGATGACTCCCTTGAGCGGGTTTGGGTGGGTTGGCCCGGGGAAGAAATCGTCGATCTGGCAACCCAGAATCAGGTGCGCGAAGACCTGCTAAAAACCGGGTTGGTGCCCGTTTTTTTGAGTAAAAAAGAAATTGAACTCTACTACGAGGGGTTTAGCAACAAAACCATCTGGCCGCATTTTCACTATTTTACCCAATACACCACCTATCAGGATGAGTATTGGGAGGCCTACAGTTTGGTCAATCAAAAATTTGCGGAAGCCCTCAAACCCATCATCCAGCCCGATGACCTCATTTGGGTTCACGACTATCAATTGATGTTGCTGCCCGCGATGATCCGTGCGTTTGCTCCCCAAAACTCGATTGGTTTTTTCCTGCACATTCCCTTTCCTTCTTATGAAATTTTTCGGGTGCTGCCCTGGCGCGAAGCTTTGCTGAAAGGCCTTTTGGGCGCCGATCAAATCGGCTTTCACACCTTTGGCTACATGCGCCACTTCCTTAGTGCGGCCTATCGTTTGGGCGGGCACGAGCACCTGTACGGCAAACTACGCGTAGGCAATCGCTTGATCAATGTGGACGTTTTTCCCATGGGGATTGATTATGAAAAATACGCCCACCCCGGTATCGATTTGTTCGCCAACGACGATTCGTTTAAAATCAAACAACTGGCCAGGAATCGGCGCATCATCATATCCATCGATCGACTGGATTACACCAAAGGTATTCCGCAGCGCATCAAGGCTTTTGAACAGTTCATCGAGCGCTATCCGGAATACATTGGCAAAGTGTCGCTGGTATTGATTGCGGTGCCTTCCCGCTCCAATGTGGACAATTACCGTAAGCTCAAACAGAGCATCGATACCCTGGTCGGCAAACTCAACAGCGCATACGGTACCTTTGACTGGATGCCGATCCAATACCTGTACCGTACCTTGAATTTTAATGAGTTGAGCACCTTGTACCAGGTAGCAGATATCGCCATGATCACGCCCCTACGGGATGGCATGAACCTGGTGGCCAAAGAATACATCGCCGCCAAGGATGAACACAAACGAGGTGTACTCATCCTCAGCGAAATGGCCGGGGCTGCCAACGAATTGAGCTCCGCCTTGCTGGTCAACCCCCACGACATCAACAAGATGGCGGAGGTGATCAAACAGGCCCTGGAGATGAACGAAAATGAGCAAGTGTGGCGCATGGAAACCATGCAACAACACATCAAACGTTATAATGTCAAACATTGGGCGAATACTTTTGTGCAGGAACAAAAACGACTCATGGAACAACAACAAGCCTTCAACAACATGGTGCTTTTGCATGGCCCCCACCGCAATACCCTGCTGGAGAAATACCGCAGTGCCCAGAATCGCTTGATTATCCTGGATTACGACGGCACCCTGATGTCCTTTCATCCCGACCCACAGGCGGTTGCGCCTGATGCGGATTTGATGCGTTTGTTGAGCCAGTTGAGCAGCATTGTGGGCAACAAATTGATCATCAATAGTGGCCGTGACCACCAAACCCTCCAAACCTGGCTCGGCCCACTCGGCATTGATATGGCTGGCGAACACGGCGTATGGATCAAACGCAACGGGCAGTGGAAAATCAACCCCGGCCTGTCCAATACCTGGAAAACGGACATTCGCCCCGTACTGGAGCACCTGGTAGAACGTACTCCTGGCTCATTTGTAGAAGAAAAAGATTACTCCCTGGCCTGGCATTACCGCCGCATTGACCGCGACCTGGGTGAAAAACGGGTACGCGAAATCCGCGACGGACTCTTGTACATCACCGCCAACCTCGACCTGCAAGTACTGGAAGGCAACAAAGTGGTGGAAGTCAAACACGCCAGTGTGAGCAAAGGTAAAGCCACCCTGAGCTGGCTCAATGAACAGGATTGGGATTTCGTACTGGCCATCGGCGACGACCGTACTGACGAGGATGTGTTTCGGGTACTGCCGGAAGAGAGTTCTTTTACGGTAAAAGTTGGGCTGGAGCAGAGTGCTGCCCGGTATACGCTGGCGAATGTGGAAGAGGTAAGGGGGCTGTTGGCGGAGTTGGTGACGGCGGGGTTTTAGGGGCTTTCTGTCTGCTACGTAAAGAGGCAATCCATCGTCAAATCATGTTGCACAAGACTGCCCGAATATTCATTTTTTTTCAAACCAAAAGTGGTCAACATGGCCAACCAAAGCGCTTTACGGGTGGTCGTTTCAGCTTTAAATGTGCCTATTTTTTGGCGCAATTTTTCAGCATAGGCTTTCGTAATGGTGTAGGGTTCGTTGCTGAATTTTATTTCAAAAAGGTTAATTACATGGTCGCGGCGGTCAATCAATAAATCTATTTGCGCCCCATTTTCACTTTCTTTACTGCGCCATGCCGAGGATTGTGCAAAAATACCACTAATGCCCAATGCTTGTTTGATTTGAGGCACGTGCATCAAGCAAACTTGCTCAAAAGCATATCCGCACCATATTTTATAGATTGGGCTATCCGTCAACGCCAACCAATTTCCACTTTCTAAGAACTGGGTGTTTTTAATGAATTTCAAGTAAAAAAGGGTATAAAAGTCCACTAACTGATACAAACTATGGCGATTGGTTTTTTCAAAAGGTTGATATTTTCGAATAAAACCACTTTCTTCCAATTCCGCTAACAGCTGCGTGGTATTGCCATTATTGGGCAATTTTGTAAGTTTAAGCACATCCTCCCGCGTCAAACCTTTGGCCTTGGTGGCAATGGCTTCCACTATTGCAATATGCCGTTCTGCTTTGGTAAAAAGTGATTGAAAAAGGTCAGTAAACTCTGTCCTCAAAAAACCGTCTTTTGAAAAACACTGAATTTCAATATTTTGCATCGGAGTCAATGCGCCATCAAACGTATCTAGATAGAAAGGTACACCCCCGACAGCCATATAATATTGGATGATTTGGTAACGATCCAGGGCTGCGTTTTTTCGTTTTAACAGAATTTCTGCCTCCCGCAAGGAAAAAGGTTCAAGGCGAATACGGGTCGTCACGCGATTGTGTAGTCCTCCCCGATTGTGAATCAAGGTATTCAACATCCACGAAGCCGCAGAGCCACAAACAACCAACATAATGTCTTGCCGGGCTGATGCCCAACTGTTCCAAAAATGTTCCAATGAGGGCATAAAATCTGATTTGGCCGTATCCAACCAAGGGAGTTCATCAAAAAAAACGACTTTTTTGCCCTCGGGACTTTTTTCAAGAAAGGTGATCAATTGTTGAAAGGCACTAAACCAATTTTTAGGCATACCACGTTGCAGCGAAAGCGGAGCTTGACGCTCAAAAGCGGCTTGGAAATTGGTTAATTGTTGCTCTGTTGTCACATTGGCAATACCAGTCAAATGAAACACCGTCTGTTCACCCAAAACATGTCGAATGAGTTCCGTTTTGCCAATGCGCCGCCGACCATACACTGCCACAAAATTCGAACGCTGTTCTTTAAAAACCTTTGTCAGTAAATCTATTTCTTGGGTGCGTCCTATAAAATAGTCCATGCCGTATTTTTTGGGCAAAATACGGTATTTTTAGGTTTCAGACAGAAAAATTGATTTTTTTGTCTGAAACCTAGTTCCAAAAACATGTTTCAGACAGAATTATTCATTTTTTCGTCTGAATTCAGTATTTTTCACCTGAGGACTAAATGATCACCATCGTTAATTGAATCATTTTTTTACATTTGGAAAAACAATCACCTGGCTGTGCTTGAGGTTCCCCTTGTCACCTAAAATCCTAATCATATGAGCGCAGCAGCAAAAACCATTTTTTATTTCTCTATCTATCTGGTAGGTCTGGGACTCACCCTCCTGATTGTTCCCAATATGCTCTTGAACCTATTCCAACTGCCTTCAACCAACGAAGTATGGATTCGGGTCATTGGCATGTTGGTGCTTACTCTGGCTTATTATTATTGGGAGGCCGCCAAGTCTGATTTGGTCACCTTTTTCCGCATGACCGTTACTTCTCGACTGACTGTCATTTTGTTTTTTGGAGCTTTTGTGCTCTTAAAAATGGCAGGGCCAACTTTGATTCTTTTTGGGGTTGTGGATTTACTGGGCGCGTTATGGACCCGCCAGGCTTTACCAAAAAGGAAGTAGCCATTCTTTGAATGAAAGGAAGCCTGTTATCGATCGGCTTCCTTTCACAAAGCATAGATTACATCCCATTTTCCCCCCATACGCACTCAAAACGACCCAATACCCATCTTTCCCTAACTTTCTGCGCTG
>JAIXOO010000238.1 GCA_027486765.1 Saprospiraceae bacterium | reverse complement strand
AGGAGAAAACGTATCCCGGAAAGCGAGGTGCGACGCATGACAGTCAACATGAACGTTGATTCTGGCGCTTTGATGATGGCGATCAACGAGAACATTCAAGGGCAATTGGGTTTGGAAATCGTGGAAGTGCGCCGGGCTCAATTGGCGGATGGTACTTTTATTGAATTACCCGTTACGTCACCGATTGAAGTGCGTTTTGCCAATCGGCGTTGTACGACCCAAGCAGTAGTTTTGCCTGGATCTACTCAACCTTTGTTGGGTGCTATACCCATGGAAGATATGGATGTGTTGATCCATCCGGCTAAACAGGAATTGGTGGTGCATCCTGATCACCCGTATTTGGCGCAGTTTGCGATGCGGGGATTTAGGTAAAAATGAATAATGAATTGATGTTTAATTTTTTCAAAAAATTTAAAAGGTTGCAACCTGAAGAACGATACATCATCACCTTGACTAATGAAAGTTTAAAGGTGACTCATCCCAAATATGGAGTTGAGCAAATTCAATGGGCAGCAATTGAGAAAATTGAGCTGGTGACTACCGATGAAGGACCTTGGCTACCGGATGTGTGGTTGGTACTTAGTGGTGGTGGGGATGTTTGTTCGATTCCTCAAGGTGCTTCACATTACGAAGAAGTTTACGATAAAGTTTCCGCCTTGCCAGGATTTGATTTTGAAGCGGTTTTGAGTGCGATGACGAGTACTGATAATGCTCGATTTGTTCTGTGGAGGAAATCCCTTAATGCATAAAGCGAATCACAGGCACATTAGTGTTTTTCAACTGTTTTGGCAATTTTTTGAACACTCTCTTGGATTTGAAAGGGAAGTGCATTTTTTTCGCTTTTCGCTTTTCGCTTTTCGCTTTTCGCTTTTCGCTTTTCGCTTTTCACTTTTCGCTTTTCACTTTCTTGATTTATGTCAAGCGCACTCCCCCCAATCCCCTCGATCTTTGTGTCATTGAATCACCACACACAAAAATCGAGTGCGATGAAAAATGTTTTGAAACTAGAAGAATTTGGTTTGTTGCTGTTGTTTTCAGTTGTTTATTTTCAGTACCTGCAAGGCGGCTGGGGTTTGTACCTGGGGCTGTTTTTTTTGCCTGACCTGGCTTTTTTCTTGTATTTTATCAACCCCAAATGGGGTGCGATCGGCTACAATGTTTTGCACCACAAGGGCGTCATGGCGCTGGTCATTCTGCTGGGTTTGTACCTGCAAAACGACTTGCTTACTCAAATTGGACTGATCTTTATGGCGCACAGCAGTTTTGACCGGGTAGCGGGTTATGGCCTGAAGTACTTTGACAGTTTTGACCATACCCACCTGGGCTGGATTGGGAAGAGTAAAAATAAAAATGAGCCAGGGCAAGAGGTGTCATTTTAGGGGAAGATCCATTTCTTTATGAAGCCTTTCGACCAATTGAGAATATTCCATGGGATTTTTGATTGACACCAGCGGAATGTCTTTCCCACCGCTGGAAACTCGGATCAGGTAAAAAGGCTCGAATAAAAAACTCTCGTACTGTTTGGAACGGATGTAGCTTGGGTTGCTAATGATGGTATGCACTTCTGGGAAATCCAGAATGTCTTGATCCAGGCGAATATCCCGGCTTTTGTAAATGCTGATCAACTTTTGTTCAAAATCAAAAACGACCGTGTTGTCCCAGCGCAAGGGGTAATCCGGGAAAAACAAAATGCTGATGGCAATGCAACACAACAAAACCTGGAGGATAGTCGTCACCTTGCCCCAGTTGAAAGGCGAAAAGGTGGGCTCACCAAAACTGAGTTTCAAGTAAAAGTAGAGCCCAACGGCCAGACAAAAGGGCACCACTTTAGACAAAAAGCGCATCCAAAGCCCTTTGGTATCCGAGGTCAATACGATTTGCTTTTTGTTCGCCATTGGGTTGGGCATTTATTTCAATTCAAAACTCAAGCCTGCGTTTTTCACCAATCGTTCCAAAAGTACGTCACCCATCGCTGTGGACGGGGTCAAGAGGCCATAATTTTCAGGTAACCTAGCTCCATCTTTGGCCAAACACACCGCACATTCGGCCAGCATTTTGGAGGTAGAACCATAACCCGGGTCTCGATCGCCCTTGACACTGGCGGTTACAATCTGCCCATCCGGCAATTGGCCAAAGAGCAGGAAATAAAAGAATCCCGCTTCACGAGCCGCCGGACTGGGGCCTTCCCCCGGTTTGGGCATGCGGCTCAGCAGGAGTTTGTAGAGTAGGCTACCGGGTTTGGCGGCCATGACTAAACCCAGGCCCAGGAGAATCATCCAGGCTTTGAGTCGTCCACTGAGCCCCTTTCCACTCAGCATTGCTTCTTCGTAAGTGAAGTTTTGGCCGTACGGAAACCCCAACAGGGCGTGACTGCGCCGCACCACCCGGGTATTGATGCTCGCCATGATGAAGGGGGCAATCCAGGATTTGGCCACGGGGTCATAAAGGACCTTTTGCAAGTCAGCTACATCGGGTCCTGGGAATTCAGGATCAGGATTCAGCGTATAAGGACGGGCAATGCTGCGTGCATAAGCCCGATCCTTGCGAGCTTCTTGCAGAATGCCCAACATGCTGTAAAAAGTGCCGCCGCTAAAACCACCTTTGGCTGCTTTCAAACGCATGCTGATGTGCTGGGCGAATTGGCCATATTTGGCATGAATCTGTTTTTGCAAAAAATAAACCCCCATGTCCGAAGGAATGGAATCGAAACCGCAGCAGTGTACAATTTTGAGCTGCTTTTGGGCTGCTTCGATGTGATGCTGATCGATCATTTTGCGCACCCAACCCGCTTCGCCGCAGAGGTCGCAGTAGTGGGTGCCTGTTTCTACACAAGCTTCCACCAGCAGGCTGCCGTATTGAGAGTAAGGTCCGACGGTGGTGCAGATGACCTGACCTTGGGCCGTCATGGCCAGCAAGGAGTTTTTGTCAAAACCATCGGCAAGGATGATTGGAATATGGGTTAAGCCTAACTCACTCAGGACCTCTTTAAGTTTTTCGGCATTGCGCCCGGCTACCGCCCAACGCAAATCCGGATACTGTTGCCCCAAATACTCCGCAACTAGGCGCCCGGTGAAGCCGGAAGCACCCCAAAGAATGATGTCGTACTGACGATTGTGCATGCCGAATGGATTTGTGTGCACAAAGTAACAAATCCTAGGCGTTTGCCGATGGGTTAATTGAGTTGTTTAGCGCCATCGCCAGTAACCACCATGTACATCCCCAATTTGTGCCCCATCGCCTCTTGATAAGCTTTGGCCAAACGTTCATACAAGCCTTCAATAGCGTCTTCGTGCACAAGGTTTATTGTACAGCCGCCAAAACCGCCGCCCATCATCCGTGCGCCGAGTACGCTGCTTTCGTCTTGTACGGCGTCCACCAGAAAATCCAGTTCGGGGCAACTCACCTGGTACAAATGACGCAAACCCTCGTGGGTGGCGTACATTTTGAGGCCAAAGGCTTCCAGATCGCCATTTTTCAGGTCCTCACAAGCGGCCAGGGTGCGCTGGATTTCTTCGGTGACATAGAGGCAACGGTCGTATACTTCCTTGGGTAAACGACTGCGATTGGCTTGCACCATGGTGATGGGCACATCACGCAGCGCCTTGAAATTCGGATTGTAGTGTTTTTGGAAAAAACGCAGCCCGGTCTCACACTCCGATCGACGGGTGTTGTAAGCCGAATCGGCCAGGGAGTGTTTGACTCCGGTATCAAACAGTACAATTTTACAGTCACCCAATTCAATGGGGAAGTATTCAAAACTCAAATCGCGGCAATCCAGGCGAATGACCTGGTTGACTTTGCCGTGCAGACTGGCAAACATGTCCATGATGCCACATTTCACCCCGATGAACTCATTCTCGGAGCGCTGGGCCAGAAGCGCCATTTCCCAACGGCTCAAACCCAAGTCATACAGTTCATTCAGCGCAAAAATCACCGCCGATTCCAGCGCTGCAGAGGAAGACATGCCCGAACCGATCGGTACATCGCCCACAACCACACAATCAAAAGCCGGAATGGGTTTGCCCAATTTCTGAGCCTGATCCACTACGCCCAGGATGTAATTGGCCCAGCCGACGGAGTTGGTGCTGATGTTTAGAAAATCAATGCTCACCGATTCGGAGAAATCCAGGGAAATCCACTTGCCATGGGTGCTTCCACTGGGGGATATGGCGATGTATGCAGCTTTGTCTATTGCGGCGGGCAAAACAAACCCGTCGTTGTAATCGGTGTGTTCGCCAATGAGGTTGACCCGGCCGGGGGAGCTGACGACAAGTGGTTTACGCGAAAAATGATGCTGAAAACTGTTTTCAACTTGGACGTGAAGGGGTGCAAAGGATGACATGGTGCTGTGTTTTTGGTTTGTTTGGGTAAAAGGATCACTGTGATTTTGGGATGGTAGTTTCACTGGGGTTAAATTACCAAAGCGACATATTTTCACAAAGGACACAAAGGCAGCACAGAGGACACAAAGTTAGACGTTGACGGTCATTGTGTCCTCTGTGTTGCCTTTGTGTCCTTTGTGCTTAAAAGTGTCGCTTTGGTGAACCAAAGGACTTGATTCTTGAAAGCTAAGCTATTTATTTCACACTTACCGAGCCATTCACCACTGAAACCTTAGCCAACTGCTCCTTGCTGTTGACCGCCTCGTACGGAGTAGGCGTAGGTGAAAAAGCAATGCTGCTGCTGCTGCCCGCTTTACCTTTGACGGTGAAACAAACCTGGTACATCGCGGTACCATTCGCCAAATCAGCGCCCTTGAGGTTGTTTTCAATCCACACTACGGTCAGGAAACCTTTTTTGATGCCGACAACTCCAAAATTGTCCTTGGTAAGGTAAGGCAATTTAAAGCCCTGTACCCCGGCATATTCCAGTACTTTGGGATCCCACTTCAGAGAGTATTGTGTAGCCAACATCTTGCTGAAATTATCCACGCTGATGTTGACACAAACCTTGCTGCCCGGAGCAGCCGTTTTTTTCTCTGCTTTTAAAGTGATCGCGCTGGATTGGGCAAAACTCACCCCGGCGTAAGCCAGGAAAAACAAGGCAATCAAAATGTTCTTGAAGTACATATTCATGGAAATTTTGTCAAAAAACGAAAATAGAACTTGGATATTTCACCAGACGTTCTGAACAGAGCGTCTACTATTCAAGGAAAGCCGACATTTCTCCCTCGCCGATTTCAACCAGGATGTTTTCCTTAAGGGTAGTCGCCAAAGAAAGGCCCACGTAATCGACTCGAACCGGAAAAGATTTATGCGTTCGATCGACCAACACGGCGATTTCCAATTTTTTGGGCAAGGTTTCGAGAATGGGCTTGCAGGCGTACAATAAGGTGCGTCCGGAACTGGCCACATCATCCACCACAATAATCGCCTTGCCTGCCAACTCAGCAATCGGTAAATCAATCTCCACTGGTTTTTCCAATGGCGCCGCCGGATTGAGACGAATATTGGTCAGGAGAATCGGCAATTGGCTGATTTTCTGGATCCGTTCGGCCAGCATCCGCGCCAGGGTCATGCCCCGACTGTTGACGCCCGCCAGAATAAGCCCTTCTTCCTCAATGTTGTGCTCCAGGATTTCGATGGCCAATCGGCTTACCTTTTGCTCAATCTGCTTGTGCTCCAGAATTTTCATGCAGAAATGTTTAAAAAGTGCCATTAATTATGATCGGGCACTTACAGTTCCTATTTTGCACCAAAATTAATTTATCCTGTCGGGAATTTTGGAAAAAAATGTCAGGATTGTATTTTAGCGAAAATTCGCTAATTTTGAGCCAACAGAACATACATCGATGATACAACAAGTCCTTTTTGTGTTGATAGCCGGAGCCTCCATGGGGTATGCTGCTTTGCAGTTCCTCAAAATCCGCCGAAACATCAAGCTGGGTAAAGACGAGTCCATCAGTGGCAACAGCGCCGAACGCTGGCGCAATGTACTGCTGATCGCCCTGGGCCAAAAAAAGATGTTTAGCCGCATGATTCCTGCGGTGCTGCACCTCTTTATTTATGTGGCTTTTGTGATTACGCAGGTCGAGTTGCTCGAAATCTTTGTAGATGGCATCACTGGGCAACACCGGGTATTTTGGCCAATTTTGGGCGGTTTTTACACCTTTGTGATCAGCTTTATTGAAATTTTATCGGTACTAGCCCTGGTGGCGACGATCGCCTTTTTGGCCCGACGCAACATCTTGCGTCTGCCGCGTTTCCACAAACCTGAAATGAAAGGTTGGCCGTTTAAAGATGCCAATTACATCCTTTTTCTGGAGTTGGCCTTGATTTTCTTTATCTTTTTGATGAACAGCGCCGATATGGCGCGGCATCAAAATGAATACGGATTTGCGGTGAGCCAGTTTTTGTCGCCAATCCTGGATGGCACGGGTGATGGTACCCTACATTTGTTGGAGCGCATCGGTTGGTGGGGGCATATCCTGGTGGTATTTGCCTTTTTGAATTACCTGCCTTTTTCTAAACACTTGCACGTCATCTTGGCTTTTCCGAATACCTACTTTGCCAATTTGCAACCGCGTGGTGAGATGGAAAACATGCCCGAGGTGATGAACGAAGTTAAAAACATGTTGGGTTTACCAGTCGAAAACACGGGTGCTGAAGTCAACATGGACAACCTCGAATTTGGGGCCAACGACGTTTTTTCCCTTTCTTGGAAAAATGTCATGGATGCGTATAGCTGCACGGAATGTGGGCGTTGCACCTCCGTTTGTCCGGCCAATTTGACGGGTAAAAAACTCTCGCCGCGCAAAATTGTTATGGACATCCGCGACCGCGCGGATGAAATTGGCAAAAAGCTCGACAGCAAGGATACTCAATACGCCAAAGACAAGTCGCAAGCGCTTAGCGCTGCTAACTTTGACGATGGCCGCAGCCTTTTCGACTACATCAGCCGCGAGGAAATCCACGCCTGCACCACTTGTAATGCCTGTGTGGAAGCTTGTCCGGTACTGATCAGTCCATTGGAGCCCATCCTGAAATTGCGCCGTTACGAAATACTCAGTCTCTCGGAAGGCCCTTCCGAATGGTTGCCGATGTTCAATAGCCTGGAAAACAACGGAGCCGTATGGGCGATGTCGGTTGAACGGGAAGCGTGGAGTAAAGAGTGATGAATGATAAGTGATGAATGATGAATTGGTTGCCGCAGCGTCTTTGTAGCCAATTTCATCATTCATCATTCATCATTCATCGTTTGACAATTCATCACTCATCATTCATAACTCATCACTCATGAGAGTGTACACCATGGCCGAAATGGCCGCCGAAGGCCGCGAGCCGGAAATATTGTTTTGGGTAGGTTGTGCAGGGAGTTTTGATGCCCGGGCGCAAAAGGTGACCAAGGCTTTTTGCCAGATTCTGGATGCCGTGGACATGCCCTTTGCCATTCTGGGCAATGAAGAGATGTGTACGGGCGACCCGGCCCGGCGGGCGGGTAACGAATTTGTGTTCCAAATGCTGGCCCTGCAAAACGTACAAACCTTGAATGGCTACAATGTCAAAAAAATAGTTACGGCTTGCCCGCACTGTTTCAATACCTTGAAGAACGAATACCCGGCTTTGGGGGGCAACTACGAAGTGGTGCACCACAGCCAACTCCTGCAGGAACTGATCAATACAGGTCGGATCAAAATGCAAGAGGGTGGGACTTTTAAGGGTAAAAAAATCACTTACCACGATTCCTGTTACATGGGGCGGGTGAATGGAGTGTACGAAGCACCGCGCAGCGTATTGGCTTCTCTGGATGCCGAATTGGTCGAAATGAAACGTTGCAAAACCAATGGCTTGTGCTGTGGCGCGGGAGGTGCCCAGATGTTCAAAGAAGACGAACCCGGCGAAAAACGCATCAACCTGGAACGGGCTGAAGAAGCCCTGGGAACCGGTGCTACTGTAATCGCTGCCAATTGTCCTTTCTGCCTGACCATGATGCAGGACGGTGTCAAAGCTAAGGACAAGCAGGACGATGTGATGGTGTATGACCTAGCGGAGTTGATTGTGGATAGTATGGT
>JAIXOO010000446.1 GCA_027486765.1 Saprospiraceae bacterium | reverse complement strand
TAGCCAGAGCTGTAATCACTGCCTGCAACGGTGTAATCCACCTTCTCTGTAAAGTTTACAGCCAGGGTTGGCTTGTTGCGGCTGGAGCTGTAAAGTTTGCCTACTTTCAGTTTGCCATCGGCGCATTTTACAAAAGCACCATTGACCCGGATAAAGCCATATTGTTGGCCGCGTAAGATGCCTCGGTTCATGTTAAAAGTAGCCCCATCCACACAAGAGTCGGCAGGAATGGTCCAATTTTGACGGTGAAAACGGGGGTCAATGTCGGCAGGGTCAGTAGGCGCGTAAGCGTCCACCCAGGTGCGGTAAAAATCGGGGGTGATGGCTGGGCCGTCTGTGCCATTGGCAGCCGGGAATGCAGCCAGTGGGAATTGATCGCCAGACAAGGAGAAGTAAGCCAAACGATTGTGGCCATTCAGTTCCGCCCGTTGATCGACTGCAAAGATCAATTCCTTGTTGGTGTGGTTGTCCATGTTAAAAATGGAGAAATAATCCGCTACCAACTGGTGTTGCCCTGCGCTAATGATTCTATTGGTGTAATCGATGACCTTGTCCATGTCCTCTGCCTTAAAATCAAAGGTGGCAGCGTAAGGGTCGCGGTATACCGCCGCGTTCAGGTGCAAACGGGCCAGCAAGCCCCAAACTCCAGCTTTGCTCAAACGCCCTGGGCCAACAGTAGTGAGCAGGTCGGGTTCCACGGCCACGAATTCGTCCCGCAGGAAATTCGTGGCTTCGGTGCCCCGCATGATGGTGGAAATTTCACCCAGGTCATTTTTGATAAAAACCAGGCCAAATAAGTCCAGCAAAATCAGGTTGTAGTAAGCCCGCATGCCCCGCGCTTCGGCCAGGTAGGTTTTGGCCACCGGATCAGGGTTGGTTGCCAGGGCATTCATGGCTGTTACTGCACGCGAGATACCTGTCAGGATGGTCGTCCAGGTATTGCGCACGTTAGGGTCTGCACTCGTGATGGTGTGCGTATGCAGCGCCAAATAAATGCCATTGTCGCCCCAGTCGGTTCCGCCACGGTAAGGCAGAATGGCCTCATCGGTAGAGATTTCTTGCAGGGCAAAATAGGTAGTGTGCTGAAACAAGGTGGGCAACACCGCATATACCGGAGCGAGATTGCCATCAGCCGCCTGTTTGTCGGAAAGCCCAGTTGCCGAGGTTTCGTCCAGGATGATCTCGTCGAGATCCGTACAACTATTGGAAGTGAATAGTACACCTACCAAAAGCGTCATGAGGAAAACTATATTTTTAGTCATGGTTCTCATTTTTTTAGAAAGTTACATTAAGACCAAAAATCACTGATTTTGCGCGAGGGTAGCTCAAATAGTCGATTCCGTAAGAAGAAATGCCACTGATGCTGCGGTCGTTGTTGACTTCAGGATCGTAACCGTCATACTTCGTGTTCAACCAAAGGTTTTGCCCCGTTACCGACAGGTTCAGGCCTTTCACGTACTTGTTGATGCCCAAGGACTCAGTGTTGAAGGTATAATTCAAGGCAAGGTTGTTCAAACGCAGGAAGGCGCCATCTTTCAAATAACGCGTAGATACTGGCGCAGCATTGTTGACCGATTCATTGGGGAACAAAATGGCCTCTCTGGTGGTGTTGATGCCTTTAGACAAACGCAACTTGTAGAAGTTGGTATTGGCCGTGTTGTCGTAAATCATGTTGCCCGCAACCCCGTTGAAGTTGGCCCGCAAGTCAAAACCTTTAAAGGTGAACACCGTATTGAAATTGTACATGCGCGTTGGCAAAGCACTACCTGCCGAAATGCGGTCTTTGTCGCTCACTACCCCATCACCATCGGTATCGCGGTAGGTGCTCAAACCTTTGTCGTCAAAACCCGTAAATTCTCTCAAAAAGAAGGTACCAATTGGTTGGCCATTCACGTATCCGTTGATGGTGGCTGAAGTTAAACCAGAACCAGAAGCAGAGCCGGAAGGAATCACGGTATAAGGTGAATTTTCAACAATGTTGTCGATGAAGGTAATGTTCCCGCCCACTTCAAACTTGAATCCATTGGCGAAACGTTTGCGGTAGTTCAATTCCAGTTCTACCCCCTGGTTGGTGATTTCCATGTTCTCTACGTTCGTCCAGATAGAGGAAGCGGGTTGAACCGGGTCGGCAGGAATGACTTCCAACAGGATATTATTGGAAACTTTATTGAAATAATCGATAGTACCGGACAGCGCTCCATTGAACAAAGCGAAGTCCAAACCAAGGTCGATCTGGGTAGAAACCTCCCACTGAATATCCGGGTTGGCCAGACGGGTAAAGGTAGTGCCCGCTGGGAATGGCCCAGTATCAGCAAGGGGGTAACTGGTGGTACCCGAAACCGTTGAAGTAAACAAGGGTTGGGTGATTTTCGAAGGAATTTCCTGGTTACCCGTTTGGCCCCAACCTGCGCGGAGCTTCAAGTCGCTGAAAATTCCTCCTTTCATAAAGCCTTCCTCGATGATTCTCCAACCTGCCGAAACAGAAGGGAAAATACCGTACTTGTTGTTTTCCCCAAATTTGGAAGAACCATCGGCGCGAACCGTAGCGGTCAACAAATACTTGTCGTGGAATTGGTAGTTTACCCGACCAAAGAAAGACTGCAACTCGTTGATCAGCGCATAACCACCGGGGCGGTTGTTGGCCAGGGTCAATTCTTGCCCCAATCCAGGGTTGTAAATTGGCTCAATGGGCGAAATCGGGAATTTGTTGATGCTGGAATTCCGGCCCTGGAGGAAGATTTTTTGGTAAGAATGCCCCGCCAAAGCCGTCAAGCCATGTACGTCATTATTAAAGCTGTAGGTGATGTAGTTCTCAATCAGGCGGTTGCGGTTGAGGGTCGTGATCGTTTCCAGGCGGCCATCTTGCTGAGGCACGGCACTGGCCAAAGACTGTAGGTCGCGCGTGGAATTGGCATTGTCGATACCAAAGTTAAGTTTGTACACCAAACCCTTGGCCAAAGTCAAGGAAGGTGTAATGCTACCAATCACCCGGTTGACCGTGGTGATGTCCTTCTCCAGGCCTAGGGTAATCAAGGGGTTGGTTCCAGCGGCGTAGCGGTAGGGCAAGCCAGTTGCTGCGTCATAAGCCGGATACGTAGGGTTTGCCGAAAGTGCACTGCCGATCATTCCACCGATTGGGGGCCGTTCGTTGAGGGTGCTGGTGGCATTCAGGTTCACGTCTATTTGCAGGCGATCGTCCAAAAATTTCTGGCTGATGTTCAAGCGACCAGAGTACAGGTTCAGGTCGTTGCCCTTCAGGATACCTTCCTGTTGCTGCAAGCCGAAGGAGCCATAATAGGTCAACTTGTTGGCACCCCCACTCAGGGAAAGGTTGTGGTTGCGGGTAATGGCGGTTCTGCTGATTTCTTTTTGCCAATCGGTATTGGCCTTTAAGTCTTCCAATACACCCCCTACTTTGGGCACTTCCTGACGGTATTCGTCAGCAGTGAACAAATCAATGGGGTTCGCCATGCTGGAGATGCCCAGGCTCCCGGTATAAGTCATGCCGGAAAAGCCGGATTTACCTTTTTTGGTGGTAATCAGCACAACGCCGTTGGCGCCTCGTGAGCCATAGATAGCCGTGGCAGAGGCATCTTTCAAAACGTCGATCGACTCAATGTCTTGCGGATTGAGGAAAGTTAAAGGGTTGGTATTCCCTCCCGTGCCGGAGTTATCCAGCGCCAAACCATCCAGTACAAATAAGGGTGTACTACCAGTGCGGACCCCACCGGGGCCACGAATGGTGATGCTCTGGCGGCCACCTGGTTCACCGGTTGCGGAGGTGACATTTACCCCCGCAACCTTACCTTGCAGCAATTGTTCGGGTGAATTGATGATGCCTCGGTTAAAATCTTCGTTTTTGATTGACTTTGCCGAGCCAGTCATGTCCTTTTTGTTCGTACTACCATAGCCGACGACCACTACCTGAGAAAGCTCCAGCGCGCTGGATTTCAGACTGATGTCGATTTTGGTCTGGTTGCCGACCAGCATTTCTTGCTTGTCATAACCGACGAACTCAAAAACAAGAATGGCATTTTGATCCGGTACGGCGATGCTGTAGTTCCCATTGATGTCGGTGGTGGTACCCTGGCTGGTGCCTTTGACCAATACAGTACTGCCAATGAGGGCTTCTTGGGTTTCTGCGTCAATGACGCGGCCAGAAACGATAATTTCGGTCAGATTTGGAACGCCGAGCGGCGCATTGGACCTTCCCTGGATGATGTTGTTGCAGAGCAACAAGCCCAGAAATACAACGAGCCAGTTGATGCCACGTTGAGTGTGAAAGGGTAGTGAGTGCTTCATTGTCTAAGTAATTGGTAATGTAAAAAACAGCCTAAACTTATGGCAATTTGCACCTAATTCAAAATTTTATACAATTATTCTATGAGATAGTAAAATTTTTTATTGATGGCTTAATACTTTTTTAACGTGTAAAAAACGAGTCCTCAAAGATCGGCATTTCTATTGCATTCTAAAAATTGTGACATAAACTATAAGTTAAGGATTGGTAAAAAAAAATGAGAATTGGTAAAAAATTTAATATAAAGCGCTTGCTTTTTGCCAATTTATCCTTAATTTTGTGGATGTATCGCACAAGCGACATTTTGAGGCTATTTTTGTGAACATTTTCTGAGTTTGAGTATTCCTCCCCTCCATTTTACTCACCTCACTTTTCTGTCTACATCTTCATACCGCTTTATCTTGGTTTTATCACTCTAGAATCACACCATATTTGGGCTATGGTGAGGTTTCAGTGTGTCGCATTGTCTATATGCTTGTTGCTTTTCAACAAGACAGGGTACTCTATTTAACTCATGATCAAAAAAAACTGTAATGAAAAAGCTATTGGTAGCTGTTCTTTTTTTAGCTGCACTTGCTTACGTTATTTCTTGTGAGCGGGAGGTCGCCAGTGATTTGGACCTCGATAGTCCTCTGGAAGCAATTCTGGATCAAAGATCGGTGACTGGATCTTATACGGGTTACATCATGCCAGAAAGCACTGATTATGCCAGCCTCCCCAACCAAGACCAAAAAAATCCCATCACCGCAGCGAAGGTTGAATTGGGAAAAATGCTATTTTTTGAGACTGGACTAGGCCTCGAAAACAAATACCCCGCCTCTAAGCAGGCGTATTCTTGTGCGAGTTGCCACATTCCCAATCGGGGGTTCACGGCAGGTCGTTTTCAGGGTATCGCCGATGGTGCCATTGGTTTTGGGCAAAGCGGCGAAGGCCGTTCCAAAAATCCAGTGTATTTCGGGCATGAAGTGGATGCACAAGGTGCCCGCCCGCTACCGGTCATCAACACCACCTATATTTCAAATGCTTTGTGGGCGGGATCTTTTGGTTCCTTCAACGTGAATGAAGGGACGGAAAGTGTCTGGAATCAGGACACTCTAATCGCCATCAACAACGAACAATTGATGGGTTTGGAGGCCAACAATGCTCGCGCCCTGGTTGTACACCGCCAGGTAATCAACAGAGCCGTAACTGACTCTTTGGGATATACGGCCATGTTCGATGCGGCTTTCCCGGATATTCCACAAAGTGCGCGGTACAACCGCAAAACGGGAGCATTCGCCATTGCTGCTTACTTCCGCACCATTCTGACCAATCAAGCTCCCTTCCAACGCTGGTTGAAAGGGGAAAAAGATGCGATGACCAGCCAACAGAAAAAAGGAGCTGTGGTGTTTTTTGGCAAGGCGGGTTGTTCCAATTGCCACAATACTCCTTCGTTGAATGCCTTCCCACACCGCTTTTTTGCACTAGGGGTGAAAAACCTCTTTCAAAGCAAATACGATGTTTTTGCTACGGGCCCTAGTGACAAACGCAACATTGGTCGTGGTGGTTTCACGGGCAAAGCGGAAGACATGCACAAGTACAAAGTACCGCAGTTGTACAACCTGAAAGACGTTGGTTTTTATTTTCACGGTGCCAGCAAAACGTCCCTACGGGAGGTGGTTGAGTATTTCAATGCGGGTATTCCTGAAAATCCAGATGTTCCAGCTTCCCAAATCTCCAGCTTGTTCCACCCACTCAACTTGAGCAAGCAGGAAGTAGATGATTTGACCGAGTTTTTGGAAAATGGCTTGTTCGATCCAAAATTGGAGCGTTACGCACCAAGTCGGACCATGTCGGGCAATTGTTTTCCGAATAATGACCCGCTTTCCAGAAAGGAAATGGGTTGCAACTAAGCACTAAAGATTAAACTGCTCCAGCTATTTTTTACGCTTAATTCTAGTAGAGGTTTTTGTGAGAAGAGGTGTTGTCGGCTGACTGCGGGCAACACCTCGGCTTTTTTTGGCTTTCACAGGCGATAAACTACTCCTAACCTCAAAGGTAGTTCATCCAGCAGATCCAAAGAAAAAAGCCACTGTTCTTTTTGGCGCTCAGTCAAAGCAGGGTTATCTGTTCTTCCGTTCACTGCCGATATACTTAAGCCTAAAACCAGGTTGGCTTCTACATTGAATCTTGAGTTCAGCCGCACCGTATACCGAGGTACATAGCTAAAACTAAAGCCGTAATACCCTTCGAATTTTGGAAATCCACTCATTAACAATGGTTCAGAATCCGTTTCATAAACAAATCCACGCAGCGACCAGCCCCTTTGCCAATAACTTTTGCCTCCATTTTTGGACAAGCGCCTTTTGCCAAATTCATAGCGCAGGCTGAATTCTTTTTCTTTTAAAATTCGAATTTCATCTTCGTTGCGTTTAAAGCTCAGTACACTCAACTCCAATTCATGGTATTTGCGCTCCTTTTTTCCAGCCCATTGGATGGCCGGAGAAAATCCTCCAAACTCAAAAGCGCCATAACCAGCATTGTAATCGACCAAAGGGGAACGGAATTTTTCCAATAGATAAAAATTGCTGTACAACTTGATGAAGGTTGTGGTATCCGTTTTTTGCCCATACAAAACTGAATGTGAAGTGATCCACAATAACATTGAGGCAATTGTTGGTACTAAAGATTTCATTGCTTTCAGATAAAAGTTTAGGGTTGTTGGATGATGATTTTTTCGATTTTTGAAAATTCAGCGGTCCTGATTTCCAAAAAATAGGTTCCAGCGGCTTGGTTGCTCAGCTGTAAGGTCTCGTTGAGGATAATTTGGTCCTGAAGCTCCCGACGAAAAATCACCCTGCCGATGAGGTCACGAACGGTGAGTGTTGCGTTTTTAGGCCCTGTAAACACACTTTCTACCCGAAAAACACCCGTGTTAGGATTTGGTGAAACCACGATTGGAATATTCCTGGGAGGATTTTTTATGGAGACTTGAACCGAATCTTCGTAGCTTGGAGAGAATCCATTTAGCGTTTTAAAACTATGCGTATCCGACCAACCCTGGATGCTATAGGTACACCAATAACTAAACTGATATTCGTAGGTAGTATTGGGTTTTAACTTGTTCAGAACAATTTCTTTGTTGGCATAAGAGCTACCTGGTAAATTATTCCAAAAAAACATCATCCCTTTTTCCCGCCACCGCCAGTTGAATTGAACCCCGTATGGGATATCCGCGTAAAGAACGGCGCTAGTGGCGTTTATTCTCTTGATTTTTACAAACTTGGTTTGAGCAGGCTCACAAACTTCAGGCGAAAAAGCGATTTGTTTGACTTCCGACCACTCACTCTTTTGTCCATTTTCACAAAGATAACTGACTTGCCATTCATGTACCGTCCCAGGCGTCTGGTCTGAGGGGAACCAGTCTAAGTAAGGACCCTTGGTGCTTGTTTGAACCCATTGGTTTGTGCCCAGTTCCCGATACCTCCAAAAAAAATGATCAGCGGTTTGCATCTTTGAGGACAAAATGATGATGTCACTACGGAAACTCAGGTCAATTCCGATGGACATTTGACTGGAAGGAATTTGTTGGCATTCACCCCAGGTAAAAAAGCTGCTCCTGGTCCAATTGCTCCAGTTTCCAGCCGAACATTCTATACTAACTTCAATTTGATAAACCCTTCCTGTATCTAGACTATCCAACTCTATTTTAGGAATTTTACTTTCGTAAATCGGAGACCACTTAAAATAGTCAGGACTATAGCGCCAACGGTAATTCAAGGCATTTTGTCCAAGTAATTCCAGACCGACCCGGGATTTTTCTCGCAAATAAGTAACCCAAGTCATTTCTTTGGAATTGGAACAAGTCAGGGTTTTAAATGTATAGGTATTGGAAAACGAGCCCCAGTTTCCGCCCCCACAACTACTGCGCACTTGAACTTCATATTCGGTATTTTGAATCAACCCGGAAATGCTTAAGTTCGGAGAGGCAGTTGAATCGGTAAAAGTCCAAAAAGTATTCCCTTTGATGCGATAACGCCAACTGTAACCCGTGTTTTCACCTGTAATGCTCAACGCTGCGTTGCCACTACTCACCGAATCTAACTTAAATACACTGGGTTGCCAGGCCGGGCAAGGAGTAAAGATGCCTAATGAATAGTCCTCTACCTCCAGGATATTGATGCTGCGCTCACAAGCTTTTCCAAGCGTTTTTCTGGACATGATGACCCGCATCCGCGTCAAGCCCTGGGAAGCAGTTTTGGGAATAGCCAATTTCCAGGAATACACCTTATCTGGAGCGCCCTCGTCTTTAAAAATGGCTTCACCTGCGTCGTCAAAATCTTTGTCCCGATTAAAGTCTATAAAAATGGTATAATAAACCCGAAAATAAACGTCTGTATCCCAAAATTCAATGGTTTTAACGGGAGTAATGGAGAAGGGTATCTCGGTACCAGGGTTGGCAATCAAACGGTGGGCTAAATGCAATCCCAAACCGCCATCATTACCCGACTGGTAAACTACATCCCCAAAGCTGAATTGCTCAATGTAGCCATCACTTCTGCTGGCATAAGCCAAACAATAGGTTTCATTGCATCCTTGGGTCTTGATGTTTTGCAAATAACTCCAATTGGAAAATTGGCTGTTGAAGCAATCCTTACGGACTTGGAATTCATATTCTGTGCAGGCTTGTAAGCCAGCTAAATGCAGGGTAGCCCCTTTTGTTGTTTGGGTTTCCCAATTGGGTTTGCCTTTAATCCGGTATCTAAATTGGTAATTCACGTTGAGTTCAAGAAGGCTCAGCGTAACTTGACAAGAGGATGGCCCTGGATGCAATGCAGTGATGTCGGGAGCGTCACAGGCCATACTTTCTAGGGACTCCACCGTCTTGATTTTACCCCAAGACTGTAGATTAACCGTAAAAAATAACAGCCAAAGTAAAAGTATATGATGGGTATAGCTTTTCATCCTAAAGTATTTTCAGTTCTATGCAAAAATAAACATTTAGAATGTAAATTGTTATAATTACGCTGCGTATTTTTTCCCAAACCCCTTCCCCTTCAACCACCAGAATCCCAGCATCCCCACCAAACAGCAAGCGCTCAACACATACCACAAACTGCTAAAACCCCATTGCTCGGCTACATTCATGCCGATATTGGGTGCAATGATGTGCCCGAACGACCAGGCACTGGCATACAAACCGAGGTATTGCCCCTGGGTATTCGCGGGGGCACGATCCACCACGATGCTGTTGGCAAAAGGCAATTGAAAAATCTCCCCAAAAGTCACGGCAACCAAACACAGGATCGCGGCAGTCGCTTGATGAGGCGTAACATTAAGCAGGATAAAACCCAGCCCGATCATGGCTGCGCCCAAAATCACCAGGCTCATCTTAGCATGTCGCCCTTCGAGACGAGAAACGAGAGGCATCTCAATAAAAGTGATGATGATGCCATTGCCCGCCAGCAAAAAGCCGATCACATTTTCGTCCCAGTGCCAACTCTCCTTCAAAAAGACCGGAACCATGCTGAAAAACTGCAAAAAGGCAACGGCGTTGATCGCAATCAGCACAAAAAAGAGCAAAAACTGCTTATCTCGGTAAGGGGACAAAGCGCGTCCTTCGGCTTTGGTCGCCGCCTTTTCCTTACGCATCGATTTTTTTTCTACTAAAAAATAACGCAGAATAAATGCCGCAGCAATACAGGTAAGCCCATCTACCCAAAACAGCCATTTGTAGCCAAAACTGTGCGCCAAAATACCCCCCAGCGCAGGCCCCATGCCAAAACCCAGGTTGATGGCCAATCGCACCAAAGTCAAGGAACGGGTATAATCCTCTGGCTTGCTGTAAGCTGAAATCGAGGCCATATTGGCCGGACGGAAGCTGTCGCCCACTATCCCCACGATGAAGACTGCAATGCACAAACCCACTAAACTATGAATGTGTTCTAAGGCAAAAAACATCAATCCGGTCAAAAACAGAGATCCAAACATCACCTTGTACGAACCAATCAAGTCACTCAAACGGCCGCCCATGATGGTACCAATTACGGCACCAGCACCAAAAGAAGTCAGGATCAAAGCGGCTTGCCCCTTAGAAAAATCCAATTCCTGGGTCAGGTAAACGGCCAAAAAGGGGAACACCATCGTACCCGCACGGTTGATGAATGAAACCAGGCCCAGCATCCAGATGTCGCGATTGAGTCCAGCGAAAGAACTAAGGTAGGCGTTGAGTGCACGTGTGAGCATAAGAATGAGTGTTTGAGTACGCGTCGTAGGGGCAGCCCTTGCGGCTGCCCTAACCACGGGGGCCACCCCGAACCAAGGGTAGCCGCAAGGGCTACCCCAACAACCCCTCGGTTAAAAGATAAGTTCCTGAAAAATAACCGATAAAACGCCTACTTTGAATCGCCAATTTGGGAGAAAGCGCACTTTCAATCCCAATCATTTGCAGAACACCTCATTGCCCCCCATTCGGTTTTGGCCTTGGAATCAAATACAGTATTTTCTGCCGATTGTCCGCATAGTGTATTTTTTCACCATCAAACACTGCGTTTTGCTCCAACATGATGCGCACTTCTTTGTTCCACTCAGGTAAAAAGACTTTGTTGTTGAGCTCGATGGCGTAAGCGGTATTGGGCAAAATGGGGTAATCTCCAGTGCCTGGCACACCCGACTGCATGTCCCACATGCCAATTGCAGGTCCAGCCCCATGGCCGTGGTACCCGATGGGGTGAGAATAAATTTGGGGATTTAACCCCTCGGTCTTGGCTTTGCTGATGGTCGCGCCCAGGATTTCGTTACCCGTACGCCCAGTTTTGTATTCGTTGGTGAGGATGTCCATCAAGCGGAGGCCTTTTTGATAGGCCTGGAGCAAATAAGCCGGGGGTGCCGATTCACCGGGTCTTAAGACATAAGCATTCTGCTGGGTATCGGTGTTCAAGCCCAGGTATTTGATGCCAAAGTCGATGTGTACCAGATCGCCGGGTTGGATGATGGCGGCATCGGGGCGTTGGGCGAAACTGCGGTTTTGCTCATTGCCACTAGGGTCAGCGCGTTGCACATCGCAAGTGGGATGAAACCAGGATTCGAGGCCCAAACCCCGCACTTTTTCCCGATAAAACCAGACCACATCATCGGTAGTGGTGATGCCCGGCTGAATGACTACTTCGGAAAGCCCTTCGGCAATGATGTCGTGGGCAATGCGGCAGATTTGTTCGTATACAGTCAGCTCTGCGGGGGTGCGAACTTCCAGCCAGTTGACCGCTAAACGTTCAGCGGAAACCAGGCGTTTTTCGTATTTGTTGTCGAGCGATTCGCGGAGTTTTTGGTGATGGAATGCCGAGAGGCCATCGGCGTGCCCAAAGTTGGTACTCAGGTTGATGCCAATGCGTTGGGGGTTGCGCTCGGCCACCAATTGGGCCAGACGTTTCCATTGGTCGGGTTCTTTATCTGGGTCCCAGGCTTTTTTGAATACCTCACCTACGTCGTAGCGGGCACAAGCCAGAAATTCCAGTGGTTTGTCCTTCCCTGGGTCATAAATGAGCAACATCGTAGTGCGCCTTGCCGACAACCAGGTAGCGGGCAACATCGTGCGCAACACAGGATCCTCATTGTACTCCCGCGCAATAACCAGCCACATGTCGATCCCCTCCTTGCGCATCAGCTCTGGCAATAGACTTTGGCAACGCTCCTTCAACCAGCGATCCTGCACCACTGCCTGCTCCCGCAAGGTCAATACTTTTGCCTGCTGCGCCGTGCCAACTACGACACATACCAGCCCCAATACCAAACTCAACATCATTTGTTTCATACCAAATCCTCTATTATAATGAGCAATAATCAAAAGTTACGCACTGAAAATCAAATGGTGTACCCACTTTTCGCTTTTCACTTTTCACTCTAAACATAGTCTGTCTTCGGCCGCTCAAAGATCAATTCGTAATTCATTTGCATGGCTGAACTCATGCTGGAAAAAATCTGCACCAGCCGCCAGCCTTCTTCGGCGTATTCGGCAATGATGGTCTGGTAATCCTCTTTGGGGAGGTTATTCCAAACGTTGGTGGTCAATTTGACAAAGGTGTATTCAAACATGGTTTTGTTATGGTTCAAGGATTAAACAATTCATCGATGGACTTTTGCAAGTCGCGGGTTCGGTCTTCGGTGTAGTTGGAGCGGAAATCTTCTTCTACTTCCCATTCGGGGGTGAAATGCTCGGATGGGGCTATCGGCGAATGGGCAGCACTCAAGACATTGGCAACCGTTTGTAAGACATCCGGGTCCTGGTTTTGCAGGACTTGATTGATGATGAAGAGTTTGAGTGCTTTGAGTTCCATATATTTTAATTGCAATTTCCCTTTAGCTCTGCGATCCAATCCCGAATCAGCTCTACAGCCTCCGTATGCACCATCACCCGGCCAATTTCCGGCATCATCACGCCAGGGTCGGTGTTTTCCATACGGTAGAGGAGGATAGACGCCGCAGGTTGTCCCGGTACAATGCCGAACTGGCGGCCTCCTGAACCCTTCCCTGCCGCCACCGGTGGCTTGCAAAAGCCCAGGTGTGCAAGGTCTTGCTCATCAGCTTGCAAGTACAAGCCCGAGCTGTGTGCGGGTCCCTGCGGATGGTGGCAATGCCCACAATTCACATCCAGGTAGGCCAGGGCGCGCGCTTGCAGGGTGCCAGTTTCTGGTTTGTCCCAGGCGGCGAGTTTGGCAAATTTCTGCCCATGATCTCCTGCGGCCAAATAACCCGCCTTTTGCCAGCGACTCAGTTGGTTTTCGGTTTTGCCATCGGGGTAGCGCAAGTCCTTGTTGAGGTTCGCTACTTTGGGGCCGATGGGCTGAATGATGGCATCCCGATTGTGGCAGCTCTTGCACTGCGTCTTATTGGGAACAAGGTATTCAATGTTTTGTTTATGCCCTTTTTCATCCTGCCAGCTTACAGGTTTGATGTCGCCAACGATATTCAGTTCAGCATCGTTTTCGGCTTCGTCCCATACGTAGGTGAAAGCCTGCCATTCGCCTTTTACTTTCATCAAAAGCCGCGTTTCCACTACATCCCAATCGGCTTCTGGTTTGGCAAAATCGGCGGGATAATAGAAGTTTTTGATCAAAACGGCTTGGTCTGGGAAGGCCAGTCGACCGTCGGCAGCTACGGTAGCTTGTGTACCTTTGGGCATCCACACAAAGCGGGCTTTGTGGGCATAGTCGGTAAACAGCGGCGTGATCAATTCGTAAGGCAAAACGCCAGCATTGGGCTGCAAGTCGCGTTGGATGCCCGTAAAAAAGCCGTAGTCCGAAAGTTTGGGGTAAGGTGCTTTGTTTGGGTCAAAACGCACCGGGCCACTCACTGCCATGCCTTTTTTTTGTGCAGCAGGGCCCTGGCAAGTAAAACAAAATCCAAGCGCCAGTAAAAAACCAGCGGCTAAAATCCGACCTTTCTTGAACTGCTTTTTCATTTGCACTGGTATGGTTTTAGGTCAGGGTTGATGTTTTTAAAATCGTTGGCGGCGTCGATGTTCGCAAAACGCAGGCCAGTCTGGGGCTGGTCGATGCAGATGTTCATCGGGTTGGTACCGCTGGGGCGTTTGTCGTCCAGGATGCCATCGTAGAGGATGTCCTGGGGTTTGCCGCCGAAGTACACGTTGACCATTTTGCCAAAATCCTTACTCAAATCGGGCAGGGCTTTTTTGCGCTCAAAATGGTTGTTGTGCAATTTGATGTCGTAGGTGTAAGGGTCATAGTTTTTATCGTCCCATTTCAGTTGAACGATGTGGTAACTAGCGATGGCGGCACCCATGGTTTTGTGGCCGATGACTTCATTGTGGTGGGCCTCCACGTCTTTGGCGGCGAGGAAAATCAGGCCAGTGCCCGGCGCAACGGTGGCAACGATGTTGCCTTCGGGTGCAAAGTTGCGGTGGTTGTTGCTGATGATTTTGTTGTGGTGGATTTTGCAGGTTTTGCCATTGCCAGCGGGTAGTCCGGGCAGGTCAAAGACGAGAATTCCCCCCGTGTTCTTTTCCGAACGGCAATATTTCACCTCAGCGTTGCTACAGTTTTCAATCTCGATTCCCGCTACGTTTTCGTGGGCGTAGGAGTTTTTAACCACCACATTTTTGGATTGCCCGACGTAGATGCCCGCATCGGAAGCAAAGGAAGCTTCACACCGGTCGATCAACACACCCTCGCAACCCACAGGGTAAAGGCCATAACCACCGTTGCTGGCTTTTGCACCGCCGCTCCAGGTCGTTTTGACGTTGCGCATCGTGACATGTTTGGCATCCTGCACCCGAATGGCATCGCCCTTGGTATCGGTAACGGTTAGGTCCTGGATGGTCACCGAATCAGTGGTGATTTTGAGGCCCTCGGCGCCAGCTTTTTGGCCCAAAAAAGAAAGAATGGTTTTGTCTTTGCCCGCGCCCTGGATGGTTACTCCCTTTACGCCATCCAAGAGTAGGGGGCGGTCAAAATGGTGGATGCCCGCCGGAATCTTGATCACATCGCCGGGTTTGGCGTTGATCAATTGGGTTTGCAGGTCGTTGTAGAGTGCGGTGTCGACGTCTCCGGGATCGGAGGGCCGGGTATTGTTGCAGGCGGCGCAGAGAAAGGCCAGAATTGCGAGCTGAGTGAACTTCATGAATTTGGTTTTATGAGGAACGAGTAAAAAATAATTGCGCGTTTTGTCTGGCTCTTTTGAGCTTACTCTTCCTATCTTTTTCGTTAAATAGGCTTGCTATTCGCCTCAAAAGACAGTCGATTAAGTTCAAAATAGCAGCGTCAAAATCGCACACTTATTTTTTACTCGTTCCTGACTTATTTGACGAAGATATAAAACCCCTTGCTTATTTTGGGCCTCGCTGCATTTTCTTGTCAGTAAATTAAAACCAACAATGGGAAAAGCCCTTTTGCACTTGCTTTTGTCTGGCATCATGGTAGCCACGATGTACCAATTGGGCTACCGTTGCCAGCAGGCTGATTTTTGGCCTTTGCTGGGGACTTATGCTGCATTCTTTGGCGCATATGCCTTGGTGCTCAAGCTGGCGGTGCAAAAGGCGAGTATTCATTGGTACCTGCTTTTGGGGATTGGCCTGCGGCTAATGCTCCTGTTTTCCATGCCCAACTTGTCCGACGATGTGTACCGCTACCTGTGGGATGGCAAGCTATGGCTCAACGGCATTAACCCTTTTGTACATCCCCCCTCCTACTATGTGCAACAAGGCGTTCTGCCCGCTGGGCTTAGTATGGAGCTTTATGCTGAACTCAATTCACCGGACTACCATACCATTTATCCACCCATTGCGCAAGGTTTGTTTACGTTGAGTTGTGCCTTGTTTCCAGAAAATCTTTATGCAAGTATTGTGGCGATGAAGGGGGGGATTCTGCTGGCAGAACTGGGCAGTTTGTGGCTCCTCCGGACTTTACTTCAACGGTACCAACTTCCAGCACAGCACATCCTGATTTACGCCCTCAATCCCTTGATCATTTTGGAATTGGTAGGCAATGTGCACCTGGAGGCATTGATGATTTTTTTCCTGTTGCTGGCTTTGTACCTGCTGCAAAAACAGCTAAACGGCTGGGCGAGTGTGGCACTGGCAGGCTCCATTGCGAGCAAGTTGTTACCGCTGATGTTTCTGCCTTTTTTGATCCGGCGTTGGGGCTGGCCGCAGCGGAGTGTGCGGTATTTTGCGTTGCTGGGCGGGGTGTTGTTGTTGCTGTTTGTGCCGATGCTCAGTTGGGAATTCATTCAGGGTTTTGCCTCCAGTTTAGACTTGTACTTCCAAAAGTTTGAGTTCAACGCTGGAGTTTATTACTTGCTGCGTTGGGTGTTTTTTGTGCTGACGGGCTACAATTTGATTCTTGTTCTGGGGCCAGTTTTGGGTTTATTGGTCCTCTATTTCATTGTCAAAATGGCGCAGCGGGAACAGGATTTGCGTTGGGAAAAACTGCCGCTATTGATGCTGCTGGCGTTCAGCTTGTATTTGTTCTCGGCGACCATCATTCACCCCTGGTACCTGGCGGTTCCGATTGCGCTGTGCGTGCTGACGCCGCTGCGTTTTCCGGTGCTGTGGTCGGGGCTGGTGGTGTTATCGTATAGTCATTATGATGGGGGTGGTTTTGCGGAAAATTATTGGTTGATTGGGGTGGAGTATGGGATTTTGGGGGTGTTTTTGGAGATGGAGTGGCGAAGTGTCTCGTTAAAATAGCGAAACAGTGCCCTCACCGATTCACTTCCAAATGTTATTAAAATCCTGTGCTGTAATCACTTCGAAATTGTCCAAGTCATCCAGGTCTTCAATGTCTTGGTCATATAGCATGGATTCCTCTTGATTAGGGTTATCAGCCGACAATTTCACCAGACCTGTGGGTGAAATTTCAATTTGTCTTACTGCTTTCCCCCCCTCAAAATGTAGGTAGAAAAGAATATCCTCTTCAGGCCAATACCGCTTAAGATATGTTCCTGTAGGTGGATTGGTTTGTTCGTTCAATTGAGTTGATTTTTGATGGCTTAATGATCCCGAAAGTATAATACCGTTTTATTCTAGATCAAGTGTTTTAACCGGAAAAACACCACCTTACTTAGCCTTTTGTTCGGAGAGCATCAATGGCCTCCTCTCCGAATACTTCTGTAATTATGCCAGTGCCAATCTTTGCTCTACCTCCTTCAGCTAGTACAAATTCTCGACCTACATAAAACTCTTTTGTCGTATCTAAATCTTTGTGGAAATAAATTTTTATCAATATACCTTTATAGGCTTGGTCCATTTGCAAGGAGGTATTTTCTCCAAGTACAAGTAAGCCAGAGCGAATAACTTTGTTAGAAAAAAACAGCAATGGTCTATAGGTTTCACCACTGATGGGATCTTCCCTGTGTTCATTGCTTAGCGTGAGATCGGCTTTTATTAAAAACATGCGAATGATTATAGTCCGTTGGTTTTCTAATAAATCCCTCAAGTATAGGCCCATTTTCACTCTAAATCAAGCATATTAAGCTCCAATTGTCTCTTTTCTGTCCTCCACCCGCCAAGTCCCCCTTCCCTCCTAAAAATCCCCAAAAATCCGTAAATTGTCCTCTCCTACTTTCACCAAGTCAGCAGTTTATGGCTCAAAAACTCCTTTTTATCGCCTTGTTTTGCCTGGGGTTGACCCAGCTCCAAGCCCGCCACATCATTGGCGGGGCGATGAGCTATCGCTGCCTGGGGCGCGACGAATACGAGTTCACCCTACGCCTGTACCGCGATTGCAATTGCCTCGGTTGTCCGCCTCTGGATCCGACAGCCTACATTGGCATTTACCGTTGCAGTACTCCAGCTCAGTGCGGCACCCAGCTCTCGGCGTTTGGCACTGTGGATGTACCTCGGCAGAGTTTGCTCAATATCCCTCCTACGGAATACCCTTGTTTGGTGCCTCCTGATGTGTGTGTGGAAGAGGGGGTGTATGTCTTCCGTTACACCCTGCCCTTGTCTACGATGAGTTACCACATCTCCTTTCAGCGCTGCTGCCGGGATGAAACCATGAGCAACATTGCCCTACCCGGTTCGACGGGTGCCACCTACACCGTAGAAGTCACGCCTGAGGCCCAGCAATTGTGCAACAGTAGCCCGCAGTTTTCCATCGTTCCTCCTTCGGTAATTTGTGCCAATGCATTGTTGGTTTACGACCATTCTGCCGAAGAAATGGACGGGGATAGCCTCGTGTATGAGTTGTGTGCTCCCCTGGCTGGGGCAGGCAATAACAATGGGCAACAACTTACCTTTACTTGTTCGGGGAGCACTCCTCGCCCAGCCTGCCCACCGCCTTACACCGAATTGTACTATCGCCAACCCTATTCTGCCGCTGAACCCATTCTAGGCGATCCGCTGCTAAAAATTGATCCCCGAACGGGGCTCATCACCCTGCGTCCCAGTGCCTTGGGGCGTTTTGCCGTGAGCGTCTGTGTGCGCGAGTACCGCAAGGGCGTGCTGCTGAGTCGAGTCACCCGCGACTTCCAGTTCAACGTCACCGATGGTTGTAACCCCAAAGTACAGCCCGATGTCAAGGAAGATGTAAAACTGGCCGAAAAGGAATTTTTGATCCGCTCCTGCGGCAAAACCCTGGTGGACATCAGCAATGAAAGTACGCCACGGGATGCCATCAAGTTGATCAGCTGGAGTTTTGATCTCAAAACAGGCCAGGCGGCTCAGAGCAACCAATGGAATCCTCAAATTCAGTTCCCAGATACGGGGCGGTATGAGGGCAAGCTGTTGCTCAATCCCGGCTTTGAATGTGCTGATTCAGCCAAGGTTTGGATTCACGTTTTACCCTTGTTACAGGCCGATTTTAGTTTTGATTATGATACCTGCAAAGCGGGGGAAGTGCAGTTTCGAGACCTTTCAATTGTCCATGCCAAATCCGTCCAGGAATGGAGCTGGTTTTCGGGCGAAAGAGGTACCAGTGCACTCTCCAATCCTAGCTTTCAGTATGAATACCCCGGAGTAAAAAGAGCGCGTTTGACGGTAAGGGATGCCAATGGTTGTGTTTCTAGCATCCAAAAAGAGGTGCGTTATTTCCCCGTACCTAAATTGTTATTAACCACCCCCAGTTCGGCAGAATTGTGTGAGCCGGGGCAGGTTTATTTCCAAAACCTCTCTTCGCCGGTGGATACGACTTATCGGATTGAATGGAAATTTGGTGACGGGGGCGTCTCCCGAAAGCATAGCCCCAGTTATACCTATTCGAACGACGGGCTTTATTCGGTGGCACTCAAGGTGGTTTCACCGATTGGCTGCGAGACCGACACGATTTACCCTGATTTAATCCGCATCAAACCCGCACCAAATGCCGCTTTTGCCATAGTGCCGCCAGAAGTGACCAATGTTTTTCCCGATTTTCAGCTCCAGGATCAGTCGACTGATGCATTGCGCTGGTTATGGCAATTTGGTGATGGCCGCCAGTACACCGACCGCAACTTGAGCGCGGCCGCCCGCGAGCTGGGCACCTTGCGCATCATCCAGTTTGCCTACAACAATTTTGGTTGCCAGGACAGCACTTCCCAAATCCTGCGCATTTTGCCCGAGGTGCGCTACTTTTTACCCAATGCCTTTACCCCCAATGGAGATTCCGTCAACGATGAACTACAGGCGGTGGGGATTTTTGCGGGCATGCGCAATTTCCGCATCAACGTGTGGAATCGTTGGGGTGAAATGGTGTTCCAATCCAGCGACCCACAGGGTACCTGGAATGGCTTAAAATTCAACCAAGGGAGCGAGCTTCCGGTTGGGGTATACACTGTTTTAGCCAGCTATCTGGATCCCAAAGACCAATTGATCGAATATCGAGGATTTGTAACCTTACTGCGTTAAATCTGCTGCATGGGTAGAGGAATGGTAGCTTGTTCTGGTGATCTACTGTATCTTTAATCACAAAAAAACATGTTTGGATCCTTCTTCGCTGGGGTTAGCGCTTATGGACGTGCGCTTCAATTGTGCTTCAAGTACAATTTATGGATCTATTTTTTGGTGCCCGCCTTGCTGTGTATCCTTTTGGGCGGGGGCATGATCTACGGCGTCTGGACTATTTCAGATGACTTGGGCAATTGGATGGCCAGTTTTTGGCCTTTCAATTGGGGAAAAAGCTGGGTCGACAATGTCGCGCAGGTGTTCGGAGGTTTGGCCGTGGGAGCTTTTGGTTTCATCATTTTCCGCAATCTGATCCTTGCTCTAGCTGGCCCTTTTATGAGTTTACTTTCAGAGCGGGTGGAAAATCGGCTTCGCGGGCAAGCTTCCGCAGCCTTTAAAATGAGCGCTTTTTTGAGTGATATGGCGCGGGGTATTCGCATTGCCCTTCGCTTGATTGTGCGGGAGCTGTTTTTCACTACAGTCTTGTTTCTGTTGGGTTTAATCCCGGGTTTGGCAGTGATCACTACGCCGCTGATTTTTATCGTACAGGCTTATTACGCTGGAGCGGGGAACATTGATTTTGCGCTGGAACGCCATTATCGAGTGCGGGATAGCGTTCGTTTTGTACGGCAAAATCGGGGGCTGGCGATTGGGAACGGAGTGGTATATTTATTATTACTGCTTTCAGTAGTCGGCTTTTTGGTTGCCTTGCCTTTGGGTACCATCGCGGCAACGGTGGAAACGGTGAAAAGAATTAACAAATCAGAGCCATAAGACGCACGGCCGTGCATCTCTACGATCCGGCATTGTGCCTAGCCCCAATTTTGTTACAATTGCAAAAATTAAAACCTAAAATCATGAAAGCCTGCCAATATCTATTCCTGCTCTTATTGCTATGTTCGAGTTGCGCCCAACTCAATTACCTGGATCAAGCACAAAATGCCTTCAATCAAGGGGCCAGTTTGGAAACCAATCTCAGTTTTGGTGAGCCTGCCTTGCTCGGGCAACCTTCAGCAGCGGGTAGTCAGGCGATGAGTTTGGCAACGCCGGACTTGTGTTATCGCCTCGCCTATGCCCAGGTCAATAAAGCCCTACTCAAGGACAGCAAGCTCAAAGCCGACGGGGTATTGGTTAATGCCCATTCCCTACGCGCGCTGAGTGCCTGGAAACTTGGCTTGTATGCCCAGGCTACGGAGAGTGCCCTGGCAGCCAAAATCGCGCTGCAAGATTCTGACGTGCCGCTCCCTCGCGAAGCCGCCATGATGACCGCCTTGGAAGGGCTCATCCAAGCGGATCAGGCTTTTGTGGCGGTGCAAAAATTCAAGCTAGACAATCAAACCCGCAGCACCAGTTCCAATGCTTCAGAAGGCCTTAGCCTGATGGCCAATATCCGCAAACAATACGAAGCGGACATCGTCAACAACGGTGGAACCGGAAAAATTGATAAAGCCTTGAGTATTTTGGATAAGGCAAAACTGGAAGTTTCGGGCCGTGCCGACATTCAAACCTATTTCATCATGTCGCAACTAGCAGCGCTGAAAACCTGGCTGGATGAATTGGACCAGATTTACAGCTTGCTCAAAACTTTTGGTTTCGCCAGCAACAACAACAGTGATTTGAAACGCTGGTTTGATCAGGAAAACGATCGTTTTACCCAAAAGCG
>JAIXOO010000007.1 GCA_027486765.1 Saprospiraceae bacterium | reverse complement strand
TATTACGACCAGGTATTGGCGGGCATTCAACTGGAAAAGGCCGATACAAGAAACATCCCCTCCAAAAGTTTCCAGGCGGTTTTTTGCATCGATGATCGGGAATGCTCTTTGCGCCGCTACCTGGAATCGTTCGACCCTGAATGTGAAACCTTCGGTACTCCGGGCTTTTTTGGTGTTGAATTTTATTTTCAACCCCAAGGCGGGAAGTTTTTTACCAAATCCTGCCCCGCCCCCATGCACCCCAAATACCTGATTCGGGAAGAAGAATCCAGCAGTCGCCTGGAATTGGATGTCCATTTGCTCAAACAATCTCACTCATCGGTAGGCGGTTGGCTGATTTCCCAAACCCTGGGATTTTGGGCAGCGATACGCTTGTTTTTCAACATATTCCGACCCACCATGAGCCCGGCTACGGCATCTTCGCTCAAGCACATGGACAAGTACTCCAAATTGAGCATTGAGTGCGGCGAACACCCTGAAAAAGTGAACGACTTGCAGGTGGGTTACAGCATCGAGGAAATGGTGGCCCGGGTAGAAACTGTGCTCCACAGCATTGGGTTGGTTAAAGATTTTGCGCCGCTGGTCTACATCGTTGGTCACGGTGCCAGCAGCGTCAACAACCCCTATTACGCCGCCTACGACTGTGGTGCTTGTAGTGGGCGCGCCGGATCCGTGAATGCCCGCGTATTCAGCTACATGGCCAATCACCCCGAGGTGCGCCAGCGTTTGGCCGTGAAAGGGCTAAAGATTCCAACGGAGACTCAGTTTGTAGGGGCGCTGCACGACACCACCCGGGATGAGATTGTTTTTTACGACGAGTTTTCCTTGCCCGCACATAATTTTGAACTCCATACCCAAAACGAGGTCATCTTTGAAAAAGCCCTCGATCACAATGCCAAGGAACGTTCCCGGCGTTTTTATGCAGTGGATACCCAGCAGTCGGCCCTCAAGGTGCACGAAAAAGTACTGCGCCGTTCGGTATCCCTCTTTGAACCCCGCCCCGAACTCAACCATGCCACCAACGCCTTGTGCATCATCGGTCGGCGCTACCTCTCCAAAGGGCTGTTTTTGGATCGGCGCTCTTTTCTCAACTCCTACGACTATACAATTGACCCGGATGGCATTTATTTGTCCACCATCCTCAACGCGGCGGCACCCGTTTGTGGAGGAATCAACATGGAATATTTCTTCTCGCGGGTAGATGAACAAAAACTGGGCGCAGGCTCTAAATTGCCGCACAACGTCATGGGTTTGTTTGGCGTAGCGAATGGCATTGACGGAGACTTGCGGCCTGGCTTACCCACTCAGATGACGGAAGTACACGATCCGTTGCGCCTGCTGATGATCGTTGAACACGATCCAGAAATAGTGGCAAAAAGCATTCAACGCTCCGCCGCCACCTACGAATGGTTCATCAACAACTGGATCAATCTGATAGCAGTTCATCCCGAAACCCAGGAGCTGTACCGCTTCAAATCCGGGCATTTTGAGCCGTACCACACCTTACAAAAGGACCTTCCGCTGTTGCACGACCTCACATCCTTGATTGAAACCAACATGGAGAACTTACCCGTTTACCTTATCACACAACCCTAATCCCATGAATCAATTGCTTCCATTATTTGTGCTGATCCCGGTAATCGGGTTTTGTGTGAGTTTGTTGGTACCCGCCAAAAAAGAAAACACCCTGTCCAGAGTGGTCTATTTGAGCATGGGTTTGCACACGCTGCTGGTTTTTGGTTATACCATTTATTGGTGGTTGCACCAGCACGAAATTCAGCAAAGCCAGAGCATTAACCTGTTTAACTCGGCGCATTTCCAGTTCAATTTTATCCTCATGTTCGATCTGATCACGGCGACTTATTTGCTCACTGGGGCTTATCTGACCATGCTCGTGACCATTTACAGCAGCTACTACTTGCACCGGGAGTCGGGGTACAAACGGTATTTCAACACCATCCTGTTTTTTTACATTGGGTACAACATCACGGTGATGGCCGATAATTTTGAAACCTTGTTCATCGGCTGGGAAATTTTGGGAATCACCTCTTTCCTGTTGATCGCCTTTTACCGAAACCGCTATTTGCCCGTCAAAAACGCGGTGAAAATTTTTTCCATTTACCGCATTGGCGATGTTGGGTTATTGTTGGCGATGTGGATGAGCCATCACCTTTGGAACGAAAGCATCACTTTTCAAAAACTACAAAATGCCGAATTGGTGAGTGCTCAATTGCAATCCCACACTTGGATTGGGGTGTTTATTTCGCTGATGATTTTGATGACGGCCGCAGCTAAATCGGCGCAGTTGCCCTTTTCTTCCTGGCTGCCGCGGGCGATGGAGGGGCCAACCCCTTCCAGTGCCATTTTTTACGGCTCTCTGTCGGTGCATTTGGGGGTGTTTTTGCTGCTGCGCACTCATCCGTTTTGGGAACATCAGTTTTCGGTGCGGGTCATCATTGCCTTGTTGGGTTTGAGTACCACTATTTTGTCCATTGGCATTGCCAGGGTGCAATCTTCGGTAAAAAGCCAATTGGCGTACGCTTCAATTGCTCAAATTGGTTTGATTTTTATTGAAGTGGCGGCAGGTTGGCACGTTCTGGCATTGGTCCACTTTGCGGGCAATGCCTTTTTGCGCACCTATCAACTGCTGGTTTCACCTTCCTTAGTGAGTTATTTAATCAAAGAACAGTTTTACAAATTTGTGCCCCGTCAAAAATCCTTTGAGGGAAAATTTTTGTCCAACAAACTGGAATACAGCCTGTATGTCCTCTGTTTGAAAGAGTGGAATCTGGACGCGGCTATGTACCAATACTTGTGGAACCCGTTGAAAAAACTGGGGAAAAGGCTGGATTTTATCACCTTGTCTTCCCTCTGGTGGTTCATTTTGCCGACGTATTTTATTGGTTTGTACTTCTTGCGTTTTGCCGAGGATAAAATCACCCCGTTTGCCCACGCTTATTTGCCGGCGGTGTTTGGTTTGATCGGTTTGATTTTGGCCTTGAAAGCTTTTTCCGAGCGGATTCATGCCCGCTTGAGCTGGGTTTTGGTGGTCTTAAATCACGGATTCATTGCCCTGGCCGTGTCGTACAACGAGCACTTCGACTTTTTTCAGGTTTACATCTACCTGAGTGGCGTGATTGTTGCCGGGATTGGCGGCTTTGTAGTGCTCAACTGGCTAAAAAAGACCGAGATGGTCAGTTTGGATCGTTTTCATGGTCACGTATACGAGCATCCCACCGCTGCGATGCTCTTCCTGATTGCGTGTCTGGCTTTGTCGGGTTTCCCGATCACGCCTACCTTTATTGGGGAAGATTTGATATTCAGCCACATCCATGAAAACCAGATCGTTTTGGCAGCCTTTGTGGCTTTGAGCTTCGTTATCGATGGCTTGGCGATAATGCGGATTTATGCTCGGGTATTCCTGGGGCCACACATCAAAAATTACCATTCGATTGCTTATAGATCTTCATAAACAATTGTTTTTAAGAGTTTAATGTGCTGGGCTGATCCATCTTGGGTCAGCCTTTTTTGTGGCAAAAAAAAAGCGCCCCAGTGGGAGCGCTACGAAGTTTGGATGAATATGAAAACTTGCTGGTATGGTATTCAGGTGATTTCTTGAAACAAAACTAAAATCATTTTTTTTTGTGGTATTTTTTTGTGGTCAAACCCTCAGATCGGGGGCTGAAATGCCGTATTTTGGTTTTTTCAGCGATTTGATGCAGAATCACATTTTTGTCGTTTTTGGCTTCAAAAAACCCACATTGATTGCAGATACTGCGGTGTGTAGCCCTAAATTCTTACCTTCGAACCATGATTAAAAGAATCGCCAAACATGTCCTTTTTTGGGCCATCATCTGGTTGTGGACAACCATTTTGTGGATGAACATGGATTGCGAGTTCTCGAATATCGCCTGGGCCAGCTTATTTCGCCTCCCTTTGCTCATGGCTGCCACCTATTTCAACAACTACTTTTTGATTCCCCGTTACCTGGTCAAGCAACGCAATTACCTGGCTTATGGAGGTCTGTTTAGTTTGTTGGTTGGCACCCATTGGTTGTTGGATCGCTCTTGGATGTTGTTGTGGGTTTTTTCGGAATTTATGGAGGACCTGGGGTACAATTTTTACTTTTTTTACTACCTCCCCAACCTTCAAAACCTCTTCGTGTTCCTCTCGGTCATGCTCTTCGCAGCAGTGATTCGCTTTTCCCGCATCTGGTACGAAACGGAAATGACCACGCGAAAACTGGCCGCTGAGAAACAAGCTACCGAATTGGCTTTCCTCAAGGCCCAGGTCAATCCGCATTTTTTATTCAATATCCTTAATAGCTTGTACGCCCTGGCGGTAGAAAAAAACCAGGAGGAATTGGGGCAAAGCATCGCTTCGCTGGCTGGCTTGATGCGCTACCTGACTTATGAAACCAATGCTGAAAAAGTGCCCCTGCGCCGTGAGGTTGAGCAAATTGGCGGCTTCATCGAAATCCAACACCTACGCCTGAGTGACGACGACGACGTGATCATCAGCCTCAATACCCAAGGCGATATGGACGGCAAAATGATTGCCCCCGCCATTTTAATTCCTTTTGTGGAAAATGCGCTCAAACACGGCATCGATGTGACCAAGCAGTCGATGGTGAAAATTGATGTGACGGTGGAAGGACGGATGTTGTATTTCAATACCAAAAATACCAAACAGGTGTCTACTTCCATGAATCAGGAGGGCATTGGCCTGGAAAATGTCCGTAAACGCCTCGCGCTCCTGTACCCGGATCGCCATACCCTCCGGATTGTAGACGAAGCAGATTATTTCTCCATCCATCTTAGCCTTAGTCTGGACGAATGAAAGAAGTACTGATCATCGACGATGAACCCAAGGCCATTGAGCTGCTGAGCAATTACGTCAACCGTATGCCCTGGCTGAAATGTGTTGGTACTTACCGCAATCCACTGGAGGCATTGGCTTTTTTACAGCGTCACCCTGTTGATTTACTGCTGCTGGACATCCACATGCCGCAAATTTCTGGCGTGGAATTTTACCGCGCCTTACCCAACAAGCCCAAGGTCATCTTCACCACCGCCTACTCCGAATATGCTGTGGCTAGCTACGAACTGGAAGCGCTGGATTATCTGGTCAAACCGATCACGTTTGAACGTTTTTTGCAGGCATGCAGCCGTTGTAAAGAAGCTCCAGCCAGTGCGAACACCAGCATCGAGAACAGCCCTGCCGCACAGGAAATTTTCATCAAAAGTGGCCCCAAACTCTACCGGCTGAACTGGGAAGAGGTATTGTTTTTGGAAAAAAGTGAAAATTACGTGGTGTTTCACACCCAGGACCGCAAAATTCTCAGCCGGCAAAACATGCAGGATGTGCAAGAAATTCTGCCCGATTTTTTCTGCAAAATCCATAAGTCCTACATCATTTCACTGCGGCATTTGAATGTGGTTGAGCGCCATCAGGTGAGCATTGGCAAACACGAAATTCCGATTGGGCAGAGCTATCGGCCTGCGTTTTTTAAGTTATTGTCGGAAAGATGGGGGCAAGATAAGGTGTTTGATGCGGTGTAGGGGCAACCCTTGCGGTTGCCCTCAGTAATGGGGCTGTCTCTGAACGCAAGTTCAGAGACAGCCCCATATCATGTTTGATGCGGGCAATCACACAGGGTTGCCCCATACGGTTGCCTGATGCGGGCAACCGCAAGGGTTGCCCCTACTGGTTACCTGATGCGGGCAACCGCAAGGGTTGCCCCTACCGGCGGCGTTTATTCCGATTTTTGTTGTTTCTGCGGTTGTTGTTTCCTTGGCCACCACCTTCTGGGTTTCCACCACCATCATTGTTGCTGGGGGGATTCGGGTTGTTGTTGCCTTGGTCACCACCACCTTGCTGGTCTTGTGGGCCACGCGGTGGCTGAGGTGGACGTGGATTGGGGCGTCCGCCAGAATTGTTGCCTCCGGTGTTGTTGCCTCCAGAATTGTTGTTGTTTCCTCCGCCCCCACCTCGATTGTTCGGGTTATTGGGGTTGTTCGGATTATTCGGACGAGGTCCTTGATTGTTTCCTCTCGGCGCTTGAGGATTGGCACCTTCTTCTCTAGGTGGTCGTGGATTGTTGTTGCTGCGTTGTTGGTCGGGCCGACGATTCTCTGGCCGGCCTTGACGATCCCCTTGACCTGGGTTTTGACCACTACCTCCACCTTGTTGATTGGAGCGGTTTTCACCCCGATTGTTTTGAGCATTTCCTTCCCCGCCGCGTTGTTGTTGATCAGGGCGTTTTTTCTTTTTCTTTTTGCGGCGTTTTTTGTCGTCGGGCAATTCAATTTCACCCGTCACATCCACAAAACCATCCTCCTCAGGTACAAAAGCCGTCGTAGCTGCTACATCGAACTCGGCTGGTTTTTCACCCCGTGCATTCATTTCCTGGATTTCTTTGACTTTACTCAAATCCATTGGATAAATCGCACCCCTGCCCCGTTCGTGATCGTAAACGTAATAGAGCAGTTTTTTAAAAATATCGGTTTTGATCAAAGTTGCTGCGCCCTTTTGGGTATGCAGTTTATCCGCACCGCTGGGGAAATCCGAAAGTGCGTCCAGATAAGTATCCAATTCGTAGTTGAGGCAACATTTCAAACGTCCACATTGCCCGGAGAGTTTCACCTGATTGATGGCCAGGTTTTGGTAGCGGGCGGCTGCGGTCGACACGGATTTGAAGTCAGTCAACCAGGTAGAGCAGCACAATTCCCGCCCGCAAGAGCCGATCCCACCAATCAAGGCAGATTCCTGACGGGCACCAATTTGGCGCATTTCAATTTTCACTCGAAACTCCTTGGCGAAATGTCGGATGAGTTCGCGGAAATCGACGCGGCCATCTGCGGTGTAATAAAAGGTCGCTTTGCGCTTATCCCCTTGGTATTCTACGTCGCCAATCTTCATATCCAGCCCCAGTGTACGCGCAATGGCCCGGGCGCGCACCATTGTGGGTTGCTCCGCTTCGCGGGCTTCTTGCAGGCGCTCCAGGTCGCGCTCATTGGCGCGGCGCAAAATGAAATTGTTCACCGAGCGTTCATCCACCCGGCGGCGTTTCATTTGCAAGCGGACCAATTCACCAGACAGACTCACTTTGCCAACGTCGTAGCCGTTTCCGGTTTCGGCCACCACCATGTCGCCAGTAACGACACGTACCTGGTCAGCCACCCGAAAAAACTGCTTGTGTACCCCATTTTTAAAGCTGATTTCGACAATATTCAGCGGGTCAATATCAATGATGTCCAAACTGGACAGCCAATCGTAGGTATTCAAGCGGTTGCATCCACCCGTTGCACAGCCGCCATTGCTGTTGCAACCTTTGGTGCTGCCGCCACTACTGGTTCCACAACTCGTACAACCTAAACATCCCATCGTTTCATCGTTTTATGTAGCTGGATGGAAGCATCCAAAAAAAGGATCTTTGGATTTGCGTTCCGCTCCACGTATTGATAACAATTGTTGAATAAACGCACTATTTGCTCCACTTGGTCTGCATTGAGCACTTTTGCCAAATTTTGGGCACTGCTCAACTCCTCTGCCTGGAGCCGGGCATTGGTATTGCCTGTAACCATCATGATCAGGAATTCGCGCATAAAATGCAGGGCATACTGCAAAAAATGCTTCTGGTTTTCCCGCCCGAGGGTTGCAAAATGATCACTCCACTTGACCATCTCTGGCCCGTATCCTTTGTAACATTTGCGCAGCCAATCGAGCAGTAAAGCGGCATCGTTGCTTATTTTATTCGCTGCTAAGGTAATCGCTTCATTGAAATTACCATCAGAAAGATGTGCAATCCCCCAGACTTTGTCTTCCGGGCATAGCTCGCGATGCAGCAACCCATCTACAATATCCTGATCATTCAGCATCGGAATTTTCACCAATTGACAGCGCGACAGGATGGTATTGAGGATCAATTCTGCATTTTCAGCGATGAGGATAAAATGCGTGGCGGGCGGCGGCTCTTCGATGAGTTTGAGCAGGCGGTTACCCTCGTTGCCCAGGTATTCGGGCAGCCAAAGGATCAGCGTTTTAACTGGTGCTTCAAAGGTTTTCAGGCTGAGCTTACGGATGATATTTTGGCATTCATCCTTGTTGATGTTGCCCTGTTTGTTTTCAGCTCCAATCATTTGCAACCACTGGTTGCTATCTTGGTAAGGATTTTCCTGCAAAGCTTGCCGCCATTGAACCATAAATTTGTCGCTGGTCATGCCCGCACCGACGACTGGAAAAGAAAAATGCACATCCGGATGGATCAGCTTGGAAGTTTTGACACAAGAAGGGCACTCTCCGCAGGAGTCGCCATCCTTTCGCTGGGTACACAATAAGTATTGGCTCAGTGCCAGTGCCAGCGTACGTTTTCCGATACCCGGAGGCCCCAATAACAATAGCGCATGGGGCAGACGGTCGGCTTCGACCATATACCGGAGCGTGCTGATTGTCTCGGTTTGTCCAATAATATCTTTAAAACGCATGGTATCTTCGGGCTTTACAGCCTCAAAGGAAGGGTTAATCCTCGATTTGGCTCAAAATAAGCTCATCAAAAGGACTCACAGAAGAAAGGAAAGTATTGATCAATTGGCCGTTTTTGTCAAGCAAGTATTTTTGAAAATTCCATTCGACTTCCGAATCCATGACCCCGTTTTCACTTTGGTGGGTCAACCAATGGTACAAAGGGTGAACTTCAGGACCTTTGATGTGGACTTTGGTTGTCATGGGGAAACTTACCCCGTAACGCATTTTACAAAAATGGGCGATGCTAGTATTAGAGCCGGGCTCTTGCCCGCCAAAATCATTGGAGGGCAGCCCCACGACGACTAATTTATGTTTAAACGTTTCGTAGAGCTCCTGCAACTGGACATATTGTGGTGTGTAACCGCATTCCGAAGCTACATTGACCACCAGAATTTTCTTGCCTTTAAAATCAGCGAAATCAATCTCTTCCCCCGCGATGCCTTCAACTTTGAAGCGATGAATTGAATCCACAGCTTGTAAATTTTTCACTTTCGGGTAAAAATATGCAAAAATGTCGAAGTTAGCTGTAAAGGCCACTTTTTTTTATGACTTGAGGGATTAACATTGTATGTAAGTAGATTGTGTTAAAATTATAAATGCTTGAAATTTTTGCGGGCTACATTCGTGATTAAAATCAACTGATGAGTTCGTGTGTTAACTTTCTTTAGGCTCGTCAACGGTTTCTTCAGGGTGATTTTTCTGCCACATTATTTCCGATTCCTCCTGCTCCTCTTTGAACATCCGCATGGCGAAATAAATGCTGATAAACAAAGTCACTATGGCCAACAAAATCAGCCAGTCGTAAAATTCCTGGATGATGAAAAAATCGTATAGTCCATGTACCAAAACCGCCAGGCCCAGGCCCATGGTCAAAAAGCGGATTTTGGTTTTTCGCTCAGTTTTGAATTTGGCTTTGCCTACAAAATACCCCATCATCGTGGCAAAAACCGCATGTGCGGGTACGGCCGTAAGCCCTCTTAGCGCAGTCGTAGAAATGCTGTACTCCATGGCGTACAATACATTTTCCAGCGTAGCAAAGCCCATGCTGATCATTACGGCGTAAATGATGCCATCGAGTGGTTCATTGAAGAAGGGGCGGAAATACGGGAAAAGCACCAAGGTCAAAAATTTGAATAGTTCCTCTGTAAAAGCAACCACCAGAAAAGAAGTGACGCAAACCCAAAACAAATTCGCTGGATCATCAATGCCCTGGTGGTAAAAGAACTCCTGCACCTTCATTACCGGAATGGTGACCAACATACCCAGCATAAAGCAGAGGGTAAGCGGAAACCACTTCTCCCGCTCGTGGCGATCGGAACGGTAGATGACCCATGCAATGAGGATAGCCGGGAAGATGGCTAGTGCAAGTTGAAAAAACATTATCAAGGGCGCTTTGGAGGTTAGGAAATAGTCAGTTATGTGTGAGGGAGGGCGTATCAACGAGGTACAAAAATCACTAATTGGTGGGGCAAAAATAAGTATTCATTTTTCATTAGCCAAAGGATTAGATAAGACACTTGAAATGAACCGTTTTCTTATCTAATCTTTTGGCAAAATGAACACTTATTTTTTTTATTGCCCCTAAACTTTGGTAAGATAATAACACCATTTTACAAAAATCGTTTATTTTTCCTTTCTCCGTCTTATCTTCACAGGGAAATTGTAGAGACGCGCGGCTGTGCGTCTCTACAATTAAAGACGCACAGTTGTGCGTCTCTACCGGACCAAACAATCATTATGGCTGAGTTTTCTGAAATCCGCAACCGGCTGTCCAACGTTGAAAACTTGGAAAAAGAACTGCATTTGAAACAATTGCAGATCAATCGCCTGTTGAGCATTACTCAGGCCATCAACAACAATGTGTCCGGCGTAGAATTGTACGACATGTACAGTTCATTTTTGAGTTGGGAAATGGGCATCAAAAAAATGGCGCTGTTCATCAAAGAAGAAGAGGTATGGCACTGTGCAACTTCTTTGGGGATTCCGGCACCCTTGCTCACTGAAGACATCACCGTTCATCTACCCAAGTATACCCGTTTGCGCAATTTGGAGGAAACGGAATCCCCCCTCATGCGCCATTTTGATGTAGTGATCCCCGTGCGCCATAAGGATACGGCAATTGCCTACGTCTTCATTGGTGGTTTTGCCGAGGATGACGACATGTACAACAAAGTACAAATCATCACCACCATTACCAACATCATCGCGGTGGCGATGGAAAACAAACGCCTCTTCAAACGGCAATTGGAGCAAGAGCGCCTGAAACGGGAAATGGAACTGGCCGGAGATGTACAAAAGTTATTGATTCCTCAGCAATTGCCCTCTTGCCTCAATTACGAGTTCGCCAGCATTTACAAGCCGCACTTTGGGGTAGGTGGTGATTATTACGACTTCATTGAGTTTCCAAACGATAAAATTGTCTTTTGCATTGGTGATTTTACGGGGAAGGGTTTGTCCGCTGCCTTGTTGATGGCCAATTTTCAGGCCAATTTCCATACGCTGATCAACAAACAGGCGGACCTGGACGAATTCATCCGCGATTTGAATACCTCGGTCAACCTCATTACTCAGGGTGATCGTTTCATTACCTTTTTCATCGCGGAATACAACACTGGTACCCGTGTGCTGCGCTACGTCAACGCAGGGCACAACCCGCCCATTCTCGTATCCAAAAACCGCCTCCTGGAACTCAACAAGGGTTGCATCATGCTGGGTTCCTATGCCAAAATACCCGGAATTGAAATTGGCGAATGTAAGGTTGAAGAAGCCGAGGCCATTATTTTGGCTTATACGGACGGCTTGACCGATATCCGCAACAGCGCCGGGGACTTTGTAAATGAGGATTTGTTGTATGGTTTTGTGCAGGAAAACTATCAACTGCCCGCCGAAACATTCAATCGTGGCTTGTTGACCATGTTGGACACTTTTAGAGGCGACGAGAACTATCCAGACGATTTTACTGTTTTAACTTGCAAAATTCACAACCGTTGAGCTCTTCATCTCGTCTTATGATGACTTAGGCTCAATTGTGGTGAAGTTGATCGACTTAATTTTGATCTGTACTAAATTAAGGCAGACATTGCCTCAAACTGTAGTTTTTGTTATTTTACATCGCAAAATAAGTCCGGTTTTGACATCCATTTTCAGCACTCATCCGTTTAATGATTGGTTCGAGTTTGGAGATCGGAATTTTCCGGCCAATACATCATTATGAAAGACAAAACAACTGCTGGCCTGTTGGCAATATTTTTAGGCGGATTGGGTGTGCACCGTTTTTATCTTGGACAAACCGGATTAGGGTTTTTTCACCTGATTTTTTGTTGGTTTCCGGTTTCCTGGCTGGTAGGTTTCATCACTGGTTTGGTCATTTTGACAATGGACGAGGACAAGTTTAACCTTAAGTACAATCCTGAACATTACCGCATCGTCAAAAGAGGCAACCGCCGGGGAGAAAGAGAAGTGCAGCGGGACGAACGTCGTCGGCCACAAGAACCACAAAAACGCAATACCGCTCCAGTACGCCAGCCAATGAATCAGGATAAACAACAACAGCTGAAAAAAAGCGGCATAGACAAATACAAGGATTACGACTACCAAGGGGCCATTGAAGAATTCAAAAAAGCACTGGACCTGGACCCTAACGACATTTCCATCCACTTCAATTTGGCTTGTACCTACTCTTTAAATGAAGAAGCGGACAAAGCATTGGAACATTTGGATCGGGCGGTAACCCTGGGATTTACGGATTTTAAACGCATCAAAGAGCACGATGCCCTGGCTTTTGTGCGGATTCAGGATGCTTTTGACGAGTTTGAAGCCAATGGTTTCCGGCTTAAACAAGCAATACCGCAAAAACAAGCGGCCAACTCCCAGGCTCAGCCCACACAAGAACCCATCGAGGATCATTCGCCAATTTTGGAACAGCTCCAAAAACTAAACGAACTGAAACTGAAAGGTTTATTGACTGAAGAAGAATTTGTGACCCAGAAGAACAAGCTAATGAACTAATCATCAGATGATTGCAGAAACGTTGATTTCGACGGCCATTATTCCCTTACAAACTTCCGACACTGGTGACGTAGCGTTGGAAATGATGAGCGAATTTTATGTGCGCCACTTACCCATCGTCAACAACCGCGAGTTGTTGGGCGTATTGTCGGAAGACGATGTGATGAACTTCGACGTCAACGAAGCCATTGGCTCTTATAGTCTTTCTTTGCAAAGGCCCTACGTGCACAGCAATGACCACATTTATGAGGTCATGCGCATTGTTGCTGACCAGGATCTTTCTATCGTCCCAGTTGTGGACGCGGATAACAATTACCTCGGTGTCATTACCCTGGAGGACCTGCTGCGGTACTTTGCCCGTACGGTTTCTTTCGCCGACTCGGGTAGCATCATTGTGCTGGAATTGAGCCGCCGGGATTATTCCATGACCGAAATTGCCCGAATTGTGGAATCGGAAGGGGCAACCCTCCTCAGTTCTTTTATTACCTCCTATCCCGAATCGGAGCGCATCGACGTCACCCTCAAGATCAACCTCCAACACATCCACAATATCCTGGCCACTTTCGAGCGCTTCAAGTACGAAATCAAGGCGTCTTTCAACGAAGCGGAATATTTGGACAGTTTGAAGGAACGTTATCAGGGATTAATGAGTTATTTGAATGTTTAAATAACGTGCTGAATTGGTAATAGGCTGACGTGCTGATTATCAGGCAGTACAAAGTCTATTACCAAACCCTGTACATCCCATGTTCCTATCCATCACCACAACCCAACACCCTGCCACCAACCTCGGCTACCTGCTCCACAAGCATCCTGATAAAGTACAAACCTTCAGCACCGCCGGAGGCAAGGCCCATGTCTTTTTCCCCGAAGCCAGTGATGAGCGTTGCACAGCCGTGCTTTTGCTAGACATCGATCCCGTTGAGCTCGTACGCAGCCTCAAAGTACCCGGTGAAAGCCGCATGTTGCAGCACTATGTCAACGATCGGCCTTATGTGGCCTCTTCTTTCACCAGTTCGGCCATTTCCAATGTCTATGCTTCGGCGCTCAATGGCCGCTGCGAAGACAAACCGGAATGGATCGGTATACCCCTGGCATTGGAGGCTAAAATTCCAGCACTTAAAGTAAAAGGAGGCATGGGTTTATTGGAGCGCATCTTTCAGCCCTTGGGCTACAGCTTGCAAGCTGAACGACTGCCGCTGGACGAGCAATTTCCAGAATGGGGTGAGAGTTCCTATTTCAGCATTACTTTACAGCACAACATCTCTTTGCAGCAGCTTTTGCAACACCTTTACGTATTGCTTCCCGTGTTTGATTCCGAGCGGCACTTCTACATTTCCAGCAACGATATTGAGGTTTTGTTGAAAAAAGGGGAGACCTGGCTCAAAGATCACCCGGAACGGGAGTTTATCGTTAAACGCTACCTGAACAATACTTCTTTGGCCAAAATGGCCCTGGCTCGCTTCATCGACGATGAGGGGAATGAAGCCACTGAAGTTGAAGCTGAGCCCATCAATCTTGCGGTTGAAGAAGAACGCCTCACTTTGCACCAGCAACGTCTGAATGCCGCACTGGAAGTCCTCAAAACTTCTGGTGCCAAATCGGTGCTCGACTTGGGCTGTGGCGAAGGCCGTTTGTTAAAAATGCTGTTGCGCGAAGGCCAGTTCACCCGCATTGTGGGGGCGGATGTATCCTTTCACATCCTGCAAGTCGCCACCCGTCGCCTCTACTTGAAGGACATGACGCCGAAGCAAAAAGAGCGGATTGAACTGATTCAAAGTGCCCTTACCTACCGCGACCGCCGCATGGTGGGTTTTGATGCGGCGGCTCTGATCGAGGTGATTGAACACTTGGATTTGGAACGTTTGCCAGCATTGGAGCGAGCTGTATTTGAGTTTGCGCGCCCGGCTACGGTGGTGGTCACTACGCCTAACCGCGAGTACAATGCCCATTATGCCATGCCGGAGGACAAGTTGCGGCACGGCGATCACCGCTTTGAATGGACCCGGCAGGAATTTGCCGAATGGGTGCAAAAGGTCAGTGAGCAGTTTGGCTATACGGCTACTATTGAAGGCATTGGCGAAGAGGATCCGGATTTGGGTGCGGCTTCGCAGATGGCTGTTTTTCAGCGGAGTGTGGAATGATTTTAACTGTTGGACATTTTTGTTCATGGGTAGGGCAGGGGGCCGGTCCTTACTGCGTCAGCACGTAGTTGCCCGTTCCGGGCTCAATGGTATAAGCCGGCAAAATCTGTTTGCGCTCAAAAAAATCATACGCCTCCGTCAAATTATCCCAAAATGGCAACAACTCCGGTTGATTAGCTGCCAAGAGGTTTTGACGGTTTTCGGACGTCATCCGACAAGGAAAAATGTGTACTGGGATTTGTTGCTGCCCGGCATCTCTGGCATCCGCAGCCAATAAATACAATTCGCGGATTTTTTCATCGGTGATGGGCAAGCAACCTACCGACACACAATTGCCGTGGATGTAGATTTCGCCGCCCGGTTTTTTGGGATCAGACAAAATTCGATCTGAAGCATTGGGGTAATTGATCCCCATCGAAAGGTGGTAGCTGCTTTTGGGGTTGAACACCTCGATCCAATACAAACCCTCGGGTACTTGCAGGTCCCCCTCCTTGCGCTTAGGTCCGAGCAGGCCGGGCACTCTACAAATGGGATAGGTCCGGAAAAGCCGAAAATTCAGTGAATCCTGAATCCATACCTCCAGTTGCTGCTCCGATTTAAAGGCACGGATGAAGATGGCCGCGCCAGGTTTTAAACCTTTGGTCTTCAAATCCTGTGCCAATTGCTCGCCGACCAAATGCCGGGCTTGGGCTACCCGATCACCATTGAAGGTTTGATTGGTATCTGCCTGGCCAGTACAAGTTGAAAGATTGAGCATGCCTAAAATGATTAAACCCAGTAGATTCGAAGTACAGCTTTTGGAGTTAGTGAACATCGCTATCGTGCTAAAAAATCATAAAAATATTCAATGGTCTTCTCTTCGCCAGGTTTCAAAGTAAGTTTCCAGGTAGCCAAGTTGTTTTTGTTGAGTGAGTTCAGGTTTGCACCCAAAGCAATAACTTTCCAAGGCACCACAGAGCTTTTGGGGTCTCCCTGAATGGGGCGTTCTATGCTGAGTTCTACCGGAATAGATTTGTAGTTTTTGACCCGAATTTGCCCCTTCACTTTCACCAATTCGTCGTAACCAGATTTATCAGTATTCTCTCGTGCTATTTCCAAATCAATCGATTCGGCCTGAATTTCAGGGGCGATGGTGATGTTCACCACTGTACTAACACCTTTGGGCGTAAATTCCAATAATTGTTGACCTTGAGGAATAGAAGAACCGTTTTCTACTTTGTAAAAAAATGCAGGTCCAGTGGTAAAGGGTTTATCTGTAGTGTTGTAAAACTTGATGGCATGCCAGACTTGCAAAGTATTGTCTTTTTTGTCTTGTTGCCTACGGGTATCTTCTTGATTTCCGGCCAGCTTCAAGCTATACAAATCCTCATAATCCATTTGTGTACTCACCAAATTGAACAATCCTCTGCATTGGGAGCACAGCGACACATTTTTGAGCTCATAAAAAAATAAATCCCCATTTTGCTGCCCTTCTCCTGAAAAAGGAGCAATACCCAGGAATTGGTCCATGGCAATATTACTCGATCTTTGCCGCATAAATTGGTTTTCGTAATCAGCCACGCTAGGCTTATCGCCCATTCTGTAGATGTACTCGGCCAAAGTTTGTCCTGACACAAGTGGATCCTCCCCATGTGAAAAAGCAAAGGAAGGTACACCCACCATCAAGTTGAGTTTGGCCTGGGAGAAGGCCTCCAAATCGTTTACAACTTCAGCCTTAAACTCTAGTTTTATTTGTTTATTCGGCAAAAACTCTATTTGGTAAATCGGCAACCAGGCAATTCCGCTGCGCATGTACCTAAATTCAAGCAACTGATTGTCGTTTGGTTTTTCCAGGCTGATCTGCAACTCCCAAGGGTTGTATTCATTTGCTTTAGCACTGCGTGTTTCGTAATCGGTTGAATTATATGTTGCAGCTTTTTGGGTTTGGATAGGTTCATCGATGAATCTGAAGTTTCTTATTTCTTTGATGGGGGCAAAAAAATAGTTTTTCCCGTCGTACAGAAAAACCTCTTTTTCAGTAGATGAAAAAATGCGGCCTTCAAAAGCGCGATTTTCAACTAAACCTACCCATGCTTTTTTACCTTTATTGGCCTTGATCAAATCCGTGAGGGTCTCAATGGGCTTTAGAACGGAATCGAGTTTGGGCATGGTGCGGCGCTGGATTTGTTTGATGGTATTGCCCGGAGCAGTCCAGTTCATGGTTCCAATCATAAACGGAAATTTAGAATATCGCGTGCTATTGTTTTTATTGCCGCTTGCTTCCAGTGCTTGAGGAAATAGCTCGCTGCTCAACAAAATCTGGCCAGTGGAATTTGTCGGAAAATAACCTTGCTTAAAAAACAAGGCGGTGCCATCTTTAAACAAACTGATTTCTTTGGTGGGGAATTCATCTGCATTTTGAGCACTTGCCAACATCAGACTAGTATGGCTTAGTGCCAAACACAAGAACCGGAGGAGTATTCTTTTCATTGCCTTGGGTGTTTTTTTGAAAACAAAATAGCAAAATAAAAGTAACTGGTATAAACAATAACAATTTGATAACGAAAGTACTCGTTTTTGACCCTTAAGGCCTTTAATTTTGTGCGATAAACGGACAGTTTTGTATCAAAAACGGACAATCTCTGGAAAAGACATCAACGCAAAAGTATTAAAATCAACTACTTAAGTTTTTGGCATAAAAATAGCCCAAGTTTTTACAAGCATACTCTAACCCTTTGCCCTCATAGATCAATAATTTGGAAACATGTTGTACAACTATTTCGCCATTGGAGTCCGCAACTTGCTGAAAGACCGCAGTTATACCCTGCTCAATGTATTGGGCCTGACGATCAGTATTACTTTTAGCCTCTTGTTGATGGTATACGTCAACGATGAGCTGAGTTACGACCGTTTTCACGACAATTCAAATCGCATTTTCCGCATCAGCTCCCACGTCAAGGAAACGGAAAATGAGTTCAATTGGGCTACAGCTCAATTGCTGACGGGTGAAACCCTGAAACGCGAATATCCAGCAGAGGTGCAGGCTTCCTTGCGCTTATTGCCCAATGACCGTCTGGAGTACCGCACTGGTCAGACCCGTTTTTTGGAGGAAAAATTTTACTTGTCCGGAGAGAATGTCTTTAATTTTTTCACTTTCCCCTTGGTAGAAGGTGACTCCAAAACGGCATTAAAAGAACCCAACTCTATCGTTTTGTCCCAAACTACTGCTGAAAAGTATTTTGGCAAAAGCAGTACCTACCTCGGCAAAACCCTCGACAACAACCGGGGCGAAACCTGGAAGGTGACCGGGATAATGAAGGACATTCCGCAAAACTCCCACATCCGTTTCGATGCCCTGATGGCCGATCATGAAATCCGACAGATAATCGCTACCTACGGAGGAAATTGGGGGCAATTTGCCGCCTATAATTACGTGTTGCTGCATCCCAAAGTTGATCCACAAGCATTTGAGACCAAAATTCGGGGCATGTACGATAAATACATGGCTTCGATATTTAAGCCACTCAAGATCAACATCAACTACGTAGTACAACCCATTACTTCCATCCGTTTGCACTCCGTCATGACCCAGGAACCTGAGCCCCTGGGTAGCTTGGCTTATGTGCGCATTTTGGGCATTACGGCCATTTTCCTGGTTTTACTCGCTTGCATCAACTACATCAACCTCACCACCGCTCGCGCCACTCGTCGTGCCCGAGAGGTGGGTGTGCGCAAGGCTTTGGGCTCCACCCGAGGTAGTCTGGCGGCCCAGTTTTTAACCGAATCAGCGCTGCTGGCCTTGATTTCCGGCGGCCTTGGCCTAGGTTTGGCCACTTCCTTATTGCCCATTTTTAATACCATGGCCGGAAAATTGCTCACAACCAGCGCCTTGTTCCACCCTACCATTATGATCGGACTGGCTTCTATTTTGGTGCTGGCGGGTTTGATTGCGGGGAGTTATCCTGCGCTGGTGCTCTCGGGATTTCAAGCGGTAGACGTGTTGAAAGGAGATCAAATACGGGGTAGCGGCGGCTGGTTGCGGCGAGCTTTGGTGGTCACCCAATTTGCAGCTTCCTTGATGATGCTCATTGCGACCGGAGTCATTTATGATCAATTGCAGTTTTTGAAAAACAAGGATTTAGGGTTCAAAAAAGATCAGGTACTGGTGTTGCGCCCTGATCCAGGCAGCACTCGCAGTTCGGAGGTAGTCGCATTCCGCGACCTATTGAAGCAAAATGCAGCCTTGAATGCCGTAGCTACGTCCTCAGTTACCCCAGGAATTGACGTAACCTATAAAAATGTGGTAACCATTGAGGGCAATGAAGGTTTGAAAGAAGTAGGCATTGACATTGCAAGCGCTGACCAGTATTTTTTTGATGCCTTGGGGATTGACATAGTTATGGGGAAAGGTTTTACAGGCCAATTGAGTGATACCCTCAACTCCATTGTAGTAAACGAGGCTTTGGTGAAAAAAATGGGCTGGGCCGATCCAATTGGCAAAAAAGCCAGGGTATCTGGTGGCAATGAAGCTCCTTTTGCCCAGGTGATTGGTGTGGTGAAAGACTATCATCAAAAATCCTTGTACAACCCCATTGAGCCTTTGATTTTTGTATACCAACAGGCGGGGTTTGTCGTGCACGCCCATGTGAAAGCACCAGATGTAGCTTCTGCCCTGAAAAGTGTAGAAAAAGACTGGAAGGCGGCCTTTCCGGCTCAGGAGTTTAAATACACGTTTTTGGATGATGAGTTCAATCAGCAGTTTTCAGCCGATCAAAAGCGTGGAACTTTGTTTTCCGTTTTCTCCGGCCTGAGCATTTTTATTGCTTGTCTGGGCTTGTTGGGACTGGTGGCCTACACCACAGAACAAAGACGCCGCGAAATTGGCATCCGCAAAGTGCTCGGCGCCGGGCAAGGGCAGGTAGTGACCTTATTGGCGCGGCATTTTATCATTTTGGTGTTGGTGTCGGGGGTGATTGCTATTCCCTTGGCGGCCTGGTTTTTGCAGGGCTGGCTTAAGGAATTCCCTTACCATACTGTGTTGAAACCGGGCACTTTTATAGTCTCCCTGTTGATTTTATTGGCTTTGACGATGGTGACGGTGAGTTTCCATACGATTCGGGCGGCTTTGGCGAATCCGGTGAAGTCGTTGAAAAGCGAGTAGTGGGACACGAAGTGTCTTTATGAAATAACAACGCGACATATTTTCACAAAGTACTCAAAGGCAGCACAAAGGACACAAAGTTAGACGTTGACAAAGCGATGCACCCAAGTTTGGGTAGTAAATCTCGTCAACGTCTAACTTTGTGTCCTTTGTGCTTTTCCTTGGTGTTCTTTGTGAAAATATGTCGCTTTGAGTTCATTCTTTTTCCATCGTCGTTACTCCAATTTTCCATCCCAACACCTTGGTAAACTTCGCAATCTTCTGCTGCTTTTGCCCGGCTTGTTCCACGGTGATGGCATAATCTCCTGGAGCTACGGGATTGTCTGTTGCACGGCGTCTTCCACCCGCGGCTGAAGCCCGAAAATTCCAGATGATCTCGTTCAGCCCTGCTTTGGGCAACACTTTCCAACTCCGCACCAGGTTGCCATTGATGTCTTTGATGCTCACCTGGGTTGAATCTGTGGCATTGCGGGTGTAATAGCGGATGCAGAGCCCGTTGGGTTCATTCGGTGTACGAATGTGGCGATTGCCGTACAAGTGGTAATTCGCCAATTGGGTTCCTTCCAAACGCAGGGCTTTGGGTTCGAGGTCAAACAAATGGAAATTGGCATTGTCCAGTTCCGGTTTCCATTCTTGCAAGGAGCTGACGTCGGCCACAAAAACTCCTCGTCCGTAGGTGCCGACCACCAGGTCATTTTCACGGGGATGGATCAGGAGGTCATGCACCGGCACGCTTGGGGGCATATTGCTTTGGAAGTGCTGCCAATTTTCTCCGCCATTCATGGAAACATACACGCCTTTGTCGTTGCCCACGTAAAGCAAAGCGGGATTCTTTGGGTCTTCGTAAATGACGTTGACGGGTTTATCGGGTAGGCCTTGGGTGATCCTCTTCCAGGTTACCCCAAAGTCGTTCGTTTTAAATACATAAG
>JAIXOO010000178.1 GCA_027486765.1 Saprospiraceae bacterium | reverse complement strand
TTATTGGTTTTACAAACGGATTCCCGTTGAGCAATCCCACCAATGTTATTGATACAACCACGAGTAAATACATGACCAATATCGTAACTATTCGCGCCGATTCTGGTATTGAGTATGCCTGGGTTTACAGTGACCAGGGTTTCCGCATTTGAAGGTTCGTTATAAGGGTCGGTAGCCGGATCGAAGTAAATCAACGTATCATTGTTATCGATCAGCATCAATTTGACTGCCGTTTCGCGAATGAAAATTTGATTCACGCGGTTCAGGGCAGTATTCATCGAAGCCAGTACTTTTTCCACGGTACCGCCATTGACTTGGGCGTATTCGCCTGTACAGGCCAAGGCCAGGCGATAAGTCCGCAGCGGCTGAGCCACGCTACCCCGCAAGGTCAGGCCCGGTGTGGTATTGGTCGTTTCCCGCCGAGGCGCTTCCATCGCCAATTCAGTGGTATTGAGGCCACAGCTCAAGGAGCCCAGGCTGGTTTGGCTCAGGTCGAGGTCTTTGGTAAAATAACTGAAATAATAGCTCGTGGCAAGATTGCTGGCATAAGGATCTATGTACACCATGCCATCGAGGGTGTGAATGGCGGCGTGGAATATACCCGCGCCCAGGTCAAACCGGACACTAAAGGCCTGGTCATCCAAACTTTTACCACTGAAACTCTGGATACTCGGGTATTTGGCGGCCAACTTGGGCATCATGACTGGAGATGCTTCAATGGCAAAGCGGGCCATTTTTCCATTGGGTAAAGGGAGGGACACGACCACAGGTGCACTCTTGCTGCCTTCAATCGGAGCCTGTTGGAGCACTTGTTGTAACTTGGGGAAATCAAGACTAAGGCTACGGTATTTATTCGTTGCCAAATCTACTTCTGCATTGAATGGCAATTGAATGGCTGATGTGGCCACATCACGCCAATATTGCTGGCTTTCTTGGGCCGAAAGCCCGATAACAGACCATGCCAGCAAGCTCAACAGAGCGGAAAAATATCTCATACTTAATTCGGTTTAAACAGCTTTAACATTAACAAGTACCAGATCATCAATTGTGATCTGGTACTTGATGGTAAAAATACGTGCTTAACCGAATTGTGGGAGGGTGCTTTGTGATTTTCGTCGGGCAAAGTATAAATTATTCTTCTTCGCCCATTTGGTTGTCGGCGCGCAGGCGGCCAAACATGGCATCAATGCGGTACATCTCATCCAGGGTATCATCCAAATAAAAATCTACATCCGGAATCCGGCGCACCAATTTGCGCAGGCGTTGCCCGAGGGATTGTTTCAGCCGTTGTTTTTCCTCCGCCATTTCCAGCAATACCTCTTGTTTGTTTTCGGTATTGTATACGCTGAGGTAAATTTTAGCTTGACCGAGGTCGGAGGATACTTTGACATTGGTAACCGTCACCAAAGGAGTGGCACCGTAAATGTAGCTTCCCTCATCTTGCAGCACCAGGCTGAAATTCCGCTTCACCAATTCCGCTACTTGTTTTTGTTTAATCGTTTCCATCCTTACCTTAGTTTTAATCAAATTTATGTTTTATTTTCGTAGACAAACATAAATTTTGGCACAAAAATCAACAAAAAGAATGCAAATTTCGCAATTCGTGCTTAATTTGCAAATTACTTTTAGAGCTTGCTTATTTTTTTTGTTTTAATCAGCAAAAAATATGCTGGATATTCTGGATAGCCCAATTGAATACCTCAAAGGGGTTGGCCCCAAAAAAGGTGAATTGCTGCGAAAGGAGCTCGGTATCGCTACTTTCGCAGATTTGCTGTTGGCCTATCCCAGCCGTTACATCGATAAAACCCAGTTTCACCGCATTGCTGACCTTACTGAGGACAGCGGGAACGTACAACTCAAGGGCGTGTTGCGTCGCTTCAGCACCGAAGGTGAAGGCCGCAAAACCCGCCTGGTCGGCCAATTTCGGGATGAAAGTGGCGTCATTTCTCTGGTCTGGTTTACGGGGATTTCCTGGTTGCAAAAACAATTGGTGATTGGCCAGGAATATGTAATTTACGGTCGAGTCAATGCGTTCATGGACTCTTTTTCAATACCACATCCTGAAATGGAAGTGGTTTCCGCCGAAAATACCCAAACGGCCACCGCTTTTGCCCCCGTTTATCCCAGCACCGAAAAACTGAATGCGCAGGGTTTGGACGCCAAAAGTCGCCGCCGCATGCTCAAAACCTTGCTGGAAAAACTGGAGCCTGCTCAACTTCCAGAGACATTACCAAATTACATCGTCAAAAAGTTCCATTTCCCGAGTCATTTTGAAGCGATGCTCTTGATTCACTTCCCACGGACGGAGGATGAACTCAAAGCAGCCAGCAATCGACTCAAGTTTGAGGAGCTTTTTTTCATGCAACTGCGCTTGTTGCAAATCAAACGCCGCCGCAAGGATGAAGTAAAGGGCTACGTTTTTGAAAAAATTGGCGAGTACTTCAATAATTTTTACCAAAACAAATTGCCTTTTGAACTGACCAATGCCCAAAAAAAGGTACTCAAGGAAATCCGCCGCGACCTGGGTCTGGGCGCTCAAATGAACCGCCTGATCCAAGGAGATGTAGGAAGTGGCAAAACCATGGTTGCCCTTTTGGCGATGTTGATGGCCCTCGACAATGGTTTTCAGACCTGTATGATGGCCCCGACTGAAATTTTAGCGCAGCAACATTTTATCTCGATCAGCAATTATTTGCAGGATTCCCCGGTAGAGGTGGCTTTTTTATCGGGTAGCATCAAAGGAAAAGCGCGAAAACACATTTTGGAGCGGCTCGCCGCTGGTGAAATCCATATCCTGATCGGCACCCATGCCTTGATCGAAGATTGGGTGGTATTCAAAAACCTGGGCCTGGCCATCACCGACGAGCAACATCGCTTTGGCGTTGCGCAACGAGCCGCCCTATGGAAAAAGACCAAACCATTCCCGCCGCATGTACTGGTGATGACCGCCACACCGATTCCACGTACCCTAGCCATGACTTTGTACGGGGACCTGGATGTATCCGTCATTGATGAATTACCACCAGGACGGAAAGATATTGTCACCTTACACCGTACTGAAAACCATCGCTTACGGGTGATCGGTTTTATGCGCGAGCAAATTGCATTGGGAAGGCAGGTGTACATTGTGTACCCGATGATTGAGGAGTCCGAAAAACTGGACTTACAAAACTTGATGACGGGGTATGAAGCCATTTCACGTGAGTTTCCACTTCCGGATTTCCAAATCAGCATCGTTCATGGCAAGATGAAGGCGGCGGATAAGGAGTTTGAAATGCAACGTTTTGTACGCGGAGAAACCAACATCATGGTGGCTACCACCGTCATTGAAGTAGGGGTGAATGTGCCCAATGCCACGGTAATGATCGTGGAAAACACCGAGCGTTTTGGCCTTTCACAGTTGCATCAGTTGCGTGGTCGGGTTGGACGTGGTGGTGAGCAGTCGTATTGTTTGTTGATGTCGAGTTTCAAGTTGAGTAAAGATAGCAAAGAGCGCATCCAAACCATGGTGCGTACGAATAACGGCTTCGAAATCGCGGAAGCCGACCTCAAGCTACGTGGGCCCGGCGACATTGAAGGCACTCAGCAAAGTGGTATTGTCAACCTCCGTCTGGCCGATTTGGCCAAAGACGGCAAAATCCTGCATGCGGCACGAGAAGTAGCTGCGCGGATATTGGATGATGACCCTTATTTTAAACGCCCTGAACATGAGATTTTAGGCGTACAGTTGGCGAAGGTGAGTAAGGCCAGAAAGGCCTGGAGCCGAATTAGCTAAAATGCGGGTTTCAAAAGATGCATTGTGGAGAGGGGCTTTTTAAGCAGCCCCCCTTCTGATAGCTGTACTGGAATTACAGTGACTCTACTTTCCCTGATCCAGCCACACTGGTTTTTATACTCGGTTTTCCGTTATAAAACACGCTGCCTGAGCCAGCAATCGAAACGGTCAATTTATCCTTGACGTCTACAAAAGCATCACCGCTGCCCGCGATGCTGACTTTGCTGCTCCCGCTGCCCAATTCGCGTACGTCTACCTTGCCGCTTCCGGCAATGCTGATGCTGGTAGTGGTTGCTGAGCCAGCCAGGGAAACCTCGCCACTGCCGCCGATGGAAACCTTCAGTTCCTCCAGGTTTTTGAATTCACTTTTGCCAAAGATTTTGCCGGAGCCGCCAATTGAAAGGGCTTTCACAGTGGGCATCGTGATGTGGATCACCACGGCTTTGTATTCTTTGATTCTTTTTTTGCCCTTGATGTTCCAGGAACCATTTTCTACGTCCAGTTCAAGGTTGTCGATGATGTTTTGTTGCGCTTCGATTTCAACGGAATGGCTGCTGCCTTGAGTCAAATAAACGGTGGCATTTAGACCTAAACCTATGCTGTGGAAGTTATCCACGTTCAGTTTTTTCTTCACAATTTCACCCTGGCCGGTGATGGCAGGGCCATTGTTGTAGTTTTGAGCCATTGCTGAGCTGTACCAACATACAACCAGCAATAAAAGGAATGTGCGAAAATGAGCAATTTTCATGTTGTCGTGTTTTTTGAAACAAAGACAAAGGAAATCCCAGGAGGTTGCAACTGTAACCTTGTAACCTTGTAACCTTGTAACCTTGGAACCTTGGAACTCTGGAACCTTGAAACCTTGGAACTCTGAAACCCTTTCCCTATTTTTCCCCCACAAATCCTTCAACCCTTCAGCAGATGCAAACATCTACCCGCCTTCTTTCCCTTGATGTCATGCGTGGACTCACCATTGCGGGCATGATTCTGGTCAACAACCCTGGTGATTGGGGCAATGTTTATCGGCCTTTACTGCATGCGGACTGGCATGGGTGTACACCTACGGACTGGGTTTTTCCTTTCTTTTTGTTCATGGTCGGGGTAGCCATTCCCCTGGCTTTGGGCAAGCGCAAGGAGCAAGGTGAAGATTTGCGGAAAATCTATTATAAAATCGTCAGCCGATCTTTGATTATCATTGGCATTGGTTTGTTTCTGACCGCACATCCTAATTTTTACTTTAAGGACAAAAGTAGTCCCTGGTACATTGTGCACCTGGTTCTGATGGCCATTGCGATGATCTCGGTATTCACCCGCGAAGTACTGAATCAGACTCAGTTTAAAACCGAGACCTGGCAGCAACGCCGCAAATGGATCTCTTATCTGGCCCTGGCAGCAGCGGCGGGAATGGTGATCGTGGGGATTTTTTATTACGATTTTAGCCACATGCGTTTTCCGGGGGTGTTGCAGCGCATTGGGCTCGTCTACCTCGCTTGTGGGTTTTTATTTTTAAAAGCCAGTCCACGGATGCAACTAGTGACGGGAATTGTTTTGCTGCTGGTGTATTGGGCGCTGATGACCCTCGTGCCCGTGCCGGGCGGAATTGCGCCTAACCTGGAAGCGGAGACGAATTTGGGTGCCTGGCTGGATCGGGCAATTTTTAGCACCAACCACCTTTGGGCCGCCGTCAAAACCTGGGATCCCGAAGGTTTATTGAGCACCATTCCAGCAATTGGTACAGGTATCGCCGGGATGTTGACTGGTGAGTGGCTGCGCACCTCAAAAACGGATCATGAAAAGGTCAATGGTTTGTTGGCGGTAGGGGCGCTGCTTTTTGCGCTGGGTTTGATCTGGAATGAGGTATTCCCGCTGAATAAAAAAATCTGGACCAGCTCCTACGTGGTGTACATGGCGGGCATTTCGCTATTGTTTTTGGGGACCATTTATTGGCTGGTCGACATCAAGGGCTGGAAGGGCTGGATCAAACCTTTTCAGGTGTATGGCGTCAATGCGTTATTCGCTTTTGTGCTATCGGGCGTAGTGGCTCGTTTGTTGGGCACCATCAAAGTCGGGGTGCCAGAAGGTGAACCAATCGGGCTGGGAGCCTGGCTGTACCAGCACAGTTTTGTGACCTTTTTGTCGCCAATGAATGCCTCTTTGGCCTGGGCGGTTTGTAATGTATTGCTGATCCTGGGGGCTTGCTGGGTTTTGTACCGCAACAGGATTTACATTAAAGTTTGATCCTGACCTTGAGCTTGTCTAAGTTAACTCAATTTTGTTGCGCCCCAGTTTCACGCGGCCATCATTTTCCAGCTGTTTGAGCAGGCGGGAAACCGCTTCGCGCGAAGCATTCAGGTCGTAGGCAATTTCCTGATGGGTGGCATTGATCACTTTGGAATGGGTAGCTTTCGCTTTTTTGTCCAGATAGGCCAACAGGCGCTCGTCCATGTGGTGAAAAGCGATGCTGTCGATGGTGCGCACCAGTTCCATCATGCGGAAATCGTAGGTTTGCATGACGAAATTTTTCCAACTTTGGTACTTGGTCATCCACTCGTCCACGTAGCGGATGGGAATGCCGATCATTTTGGTGTTTTCCTCAGCGATGGTGCGGATTTCACTTTTTTTGTTCATCATGCAGCAAGTGAAGGACATGGAACAGGTTTGGCCTCCTTGCAGGTAATACAAAAAAAGCTCGTGGCCATCTTCGTCTTCCCGGGATACCTTGATGGCACCTTCAATGACCAAGGGCACCAGTTTGACGTATTGACCTACGTCCATGATCACGGTGCCAGCCGAAAACTCGGTGAGTTTGCCCACCGTGGCAATTTCTTCTTGCAGCCCTTTTTCCGCGATGTTGGGAAAATGCTTGCGTACGAGTTCTAAAATCTGCTCATCCAGCATATTGAGTCCTAAATTTTACCCTGCAATTTTGTATTGGCCATCAAACCCAGCCAAATCGAGCGGGAAATGCGGAAAACAAACACATAAAACAGCACAGCGATAGCGATCAGGATGGCAAAGGACAACTCCACACTCAGTTTGAGTATCCAATGCAATAGCATTATAAAACCTACGGAAAAGAAGCCAGAGGTGATGTAGGAAATGAACATGGCCCCGTAATAAAAGCCCGGTTCAGGGAAATAGGACATTTGGCAATTGGGGCATTTTTCGTACATGTCCAAAGGACGTTTGAAGGAAAAAGTGGGCGTGGGAAAAAGGTCACCTTCACCACAATTGGGACATTTCATCCCCAACATTCTGCTCAACTTGGAGCTGTTGTTAGTCGTGCTCATTTGATAAAAATGAATACATGAAGATGTGTTCATGTATGCTTGTAAAAAAACACCGATGGCTTAAGTGAGAATACTGCTCAGGTAAGCCAGTAGCTTATGTTTTGCCTGCATCAAATGTTGCATTGGCAATTGTCGAGACATTCCAAAATGAGGGAAACATCCCGTTCTTTCAAGGAATACAACATACTCCGACCTTCTCGTTTGACCGAGATCAAACCCCGCAAACGCATGTTTTGCAAATGGTGAGAAGTAAGGGATTGTTCGCTACCCAACATGTCGCAAATTTCGGTAACCGACAATTTCGGATGTTGTTCGAGCAAGTGAATGATGCCCAAGCGCATAGGGTGAGCTACCGTTTTGAGGATAGCCGCGATGCGCTCCAGTTTTTCCGCCTCTTTGTTTTCAGCGGTGGAGCCATCTTTGTTGTACAATATACCACTTGGTGTTTCCATACAGGATTTGCGCTTTAGTGATTGCTGTTCGAGTGTAATGATAAGAAATATTCAGAATATACGCTTGAGGAAGGCATTAAGTTTTATCAGGAGGGAATTTGGAGGGAAAAATAAAAAAGGGAGGGGCGAAGGGCTTGTCTGATTTTTGGGATCGGGGTGCAGAGGGAGTTGGGTAACTAGGGATTTTCTTGGTTTTGGTTTAGAAAATGGCTTGAAAAGCGACTATTCTTCCGGCTTGCCAATCAAGGCTTTGAATGTGGTTACGATGTACGGGAACAAATCCGGATTTTGGTCCCGATGCTGGATGTTGAGCATCAAATAAAAGCTCTCCTGAAGTAATAATCTGTGCTCGAAATCGTCGTAGAGAAAAAAGTTCTCCATAACCGGGCGGTACACCCTGAAGCGTTTGGTGTTGTCGACAGACTCGCCCTCCAGCTCAGCCCCAAAAAACGCAAAGCTGGCCAGTGGGAATTTTTCGCTGAAGTATTTCATGGCTCTTACCACTGTGCTTAGTACCCGAAACGGATCATTGAGCCCAGACAGTAGATTGTACTTGCGGGCAGAGTCTTTGTGTGCCTTGAGGTGAAACTTCACGCCAAAGACATAATGATCGTACTGCTCTACATGGATGATGTATTGCCGATTGAACCGACAGCGAAAAGTCAGAATATGCAAGGTGTACTCTGCACCATAGGGTTTAATCCGATTGGAGTACCGCACGGGATAAGATTCATCAAACATGCTGAATGAGCTTTAGTCGGGTAGCGCAGCCAGAGCTTTCCTCAAATCTTCCATTTGGGGCTCCTGGGCTTGCAAATTGAGGGGAATATAGTTTTTGTTGCGCCTTTTCCAGACTTCGCGTTGATCCTGTACTTCAAAGAAATAATTGGTTTCTGGGGTAGCATCAAAAGGTTTGATCAACAATTCAGCTATTTGGTACCGCTTATCTGTATTCGCCCGCACTGAAGCGATGGCCCGCCGCAGTGCACCCGGCATGACCTGATCCGTAGGCAGGGTTTTCAGGAAGTCCAATACCTCCTCCAGTTGATCCATTGCAAACATCACCTGCATGTACTGAGGGGTGGTTTCGATTTTTTCGGGCAAAGCGATGGCCTTGATCTGCTTGTTGAGGCTGCGTAGGTGGCGCAACAATCGCATGGCCACCAGCCAGCGCATCATGGAGGGCTGTTGATCTACCTGCAACAGGCGTGTACCCGCACTCAGGGCTTGTTGCAAAAAAGTCAATTTGGCGTTAAAAACTACATCTTTCATCGCGGTAATGATTACAATGGGTAAAGATACATGCATTCGGTGAGGGATGCAAGAGGAGGGGCGGCGGCTATCCAATCGCCTAATCTTTACTCAATTTTGCCCTGGTCTTCAGGCTTTCCAATGGCTTTTAAACGTTTCCACAATGTAAGTATCTAGGCTCTGGTTTTGTTGATCGTGCAATACTTGCTATCTTGGAATTTGATTTTATGCACAAAATGTAGCATTATGGATGGGAAAGATGAGGGGTTAGAATTTATTAATGACTTCATGGAGGTCAATACAGGCCAAAGACGACCAATACCACCAGATGTAAGAATAGTTCGCATCAAAAAATTTAAAGATGAGATCGCCTTTCACGAAGCCAGTCACTTTGTTTTAAGCGTTTTGTTCTTGAATTATTTTCCATCTGGCACCTTTTCACCAATAAGCTCAATTACTTGTTGCGCTGAAAAAGTTGGTGAAAAAGGGTATCCCAATGTTGTTAGTGGATTTAGTCCTGTCAATATCCCTGATAATAAATTAAACACTAGATATGAAGGTGAAGAACCGCCTGGTTTTATTGAGTTTTACAACAATGATAGGAAAAGACTTGCAGCAATCATTTTAGTGTTCATTGCGGGGTATAGTTCCTACCAAGTGTTTGTGCAGAATAAGGAGCACTACATTTTTTCAAATGTTAAATTCAATGATCCTCAAACGGGTTTCTGCGCAATAACATATTTTGATAAATACAATACGATTGAGAGCAATGCGGGTGATTTTGTGAAAATTGATCTTAAATTACGAACCTATTATTCTAATTGCTTACGATCAGGTAAATCGAAAGCAGATGCCATATCAAGCTTTACCAAAGCTGCACAAGGTCTAATGAGGCAAAAACCAGTTAATGACAGTATTAGGATGGTGAAAAAAGTTTTACTAAAGCACGAATGTAACAAAATAGAAGGTCGGGAGTTAGACGATCTAGTTCAGATGGTTAGCAAGTTCACCAATAAAATGGAACTTAATGGCATCTTAGAGGCACTCAAAGATAAAATTGAATAGTGCCACGATTCCTTAATTTGAATTTATACCTCTCGGATTCAGGTTTTGCGCAAATAATTTCGGCCAAATCCTACAAAATCAGGGTTTTCAAACCACCTTGCACAAAACCTTACCCTGAGAGGTATAATTTACCACACATTCGCAAACTGGACAGGAGCATCTTTTTTCCAAGAAAATGCAGCAAGCAAATCTCTAACATAAAAGCTTTCGACAACGTCAGTAATTTTGCTGGTTTCTTTGTCAAATAGATTGCAACTAATCCGTAATTCAAGGAATTTGGACACCGTTACATCCTCCTTTTCTTCTTGTATTTTTACATAAGCCTCTCTTGTAATGCAATAATAATTGCCTGAGGGTTTATGAAGAAGCACCAGATGTGTAGTGAATAATTGTTCTGATATTTTAACAATTTCTGCTTGAGAAGTCATTTTCATGGCTTGTTGATTTTTTTGTTTCAGTAAAATTAGCGCCAAATAGTTTTTTCCTTTGAAACGCACGTACCGAAAAATTCATCAAGCTACTTGAAATTATCTCTGAAATGCAATTCGCGCTGATATCACTACCCCCCAATAGCGGGCCAAGCTCCACCAAAACAACCTGGTTTGCTGCTATCAAATTCCATCCTGGGGAACCCTCTGAATTAGAAATTTTGATAGCATAGATGTAAATGTCAAAAAATTGACTTCAATCTTGAACGTAGGAGGAGTCAGCCCGAACTGGGTTTTGAAACCCTGTGGAGTTCGTCAAAAAAGTGAACATAAAGATAAGCTTAAGCAGCGAGCTCAAAACATTTTTCATAAAACACTTCCCAAGGAGTTTTGCCATTCAAAGCAGAATGGATTCTTTGGGTGTTGTACCACCCATCGATATATTTGAAAATCAAAGAGAACAATTGTTCAGCCTTGATTAGCGGATGTTGGTCTAACTCTTCGGTTTTGATGGTTTTGAAAAAAGATTCTGCTACTGCATTATCCCAACAGTTTCCCTTTCGGGACATACTTTGGGTGACCTTGTACTGGTTCAAAAGTGACCTAAAGTCTTCACATGCATACTGAACTCCTCGGTCAGAATGGAACATCAAGCCGCTGTTTTTAGAGATATTTCTCTTTTCAACAGCCTCCTTGAATGCCTTTATGACCGAGGATTGAGCATGTAGGGTGGTACTCAAGGCCCATGAAACAACACTTCGATCACCTAAATCCAATATGATTGTAAGGTACCTCCAGCCCTGGTCAGTTGCAATGTAGGTGATATCGCTGACCCATACTTGGTTGATTTGTTCAACGCCAAACTGACGATCCAGTAGGTTAGGAGATGCCGCATACGGATGATCGCTTTGAGTTGTCACCACATATTTACGTTTACGGTTCCTTGCTGCAAGGCCTAGAGCCTTCATGCGCCGCGCCACAGTAGATTTGGAAACACTCAAACCAACCGCCAGGGTCTGTAGTTTTTGGTATACCCTTGGACTGCCGTAGGTGCTTTTGCTATGCTCAAACACCGCTTTGATTTCCTTGTTCAAGCATTGATCAGATGCGGCCAATGTTGAGTCTTGAGCATTCTTTTTGAGCCATTTGTAATAACCACCACGACTAACTCCTAGGGCTTTAGACATCATCTCAACAGGGAAACGGGGCGAATGCTTGTTCATGAAAGCAAATTTTTCCTGTCTGGTGAGGAGAAGATGCCCAAGGCCTTTTTTAGAATCTCTTTTTCCAGTTCTAATTCACGCAGTTGCTTCTTTAAGGAGGCTATCTCCTTTTGTTCCTCACTCTGCGATACATTACCTTGACCTGGAAAGGCTGATTCCTGGTGGTGAAGATACGCCCTACGCCATTTGTAGATACTGTTAGCATGTATCTTATAGCGCGACGCCAGTTCCTCCATCACCACTGATTCTTCCAGCGATTCTTTGACAATCTCCAGTTTTTGTTCCTTGCTGAACTTCCTTCTTATCATTGCCATAAACAATGCGTTTTAGTAGGTTTAAAAATAAGCCTTTTTTTGGCTTATCTTCGTGTCTACTTTTTTGAGGAAGTCCA
>JAIXOO010000355.1 GCA_027486765.1 Saprospiraceae bacterium | reverse complement strand
TTTCAAGGGTATAAAAATCCCGATGGCAGTGTAGGTACCAAAAACGTGCTCGCCATTGCCACCAGTGTACAATGTGTAGGCGGGCTGGCGCAATACATCGAGAAAAAAATTCGTCAGGAATTGCTGCCAAAATATCCCAATGTGGATGAGGTCGTGGCGCTCAATCACAGCTACGGCTGCGGAATAGCCATTGATGCTCCGGCGGCGATGGTACCTATTCGTACTTTGCAAAACATTATACACAATCCCAATTTTGGGGGCGAAGTGATGATGATTGGTTTGGGGTGCGAGAAATTGCGGCCAGAACGTTTAATGGCGGAAACCAGTGATTCGGGACAAGGCCACATCTTGTACCTCCAAGACGAAGCTTTTCAAGGTTTTTCAGGTATGGTAGCCGGCATCATGGAAATGGCGGAAGTTCATTTGCAAAAACTAAACCGTCGCCAACGGGAAACTTGCCCTGCCTCCGATTTGGTAGTTGGCATGCAGTGCGGCGGCAGTGATGCTTTTTCGGGCCTGACGGGGAACCCTGCCGCTGGGTTTGCCGCCGACTTGGTTGTACGCGCTGGGGGGACGGTCCTGTTTTCAGAGGTAACCGAAGTACGCGATGCCTGCCATCTACTGGCTGCCCGGGCCATTGATGCCACTGTTGCCCAGGCCCTGCTGGAAGAAATGCGCTGGTACGATGAATACCTGGCCCTGGGACAAGCTGATCGCAGCGCCAATCCCACCCCAGGAAACAAACTGGGTGGACTGAGCAATGTGGTAGAGAAAGCTCTGGGTTCAATTGCCAAATCGGGATGCAGCCCCATCGTAGATGTATTGAAACCCGGCGAAAAAATCCGCCGCAAAGGGCTTAATTTTGCTGCCACTCCGGCCAGCGACTTTGTGTGTGGCACCTTGCAACTGGCCGCTGGAATGAACGTGCACGTATTTATCACGGGGCGAGGCACGCCCTATGGCTTGTCGATGGTGCCCGTCATCAAAGTAAGCTCCAATTCTAAGCTCGGCAATCGTTGGTTTGATTTGATTGATTTTGATGCCGGGCCGATTGCCTTTGGTGAAAAAAGCATTGAAGAGATGGGTTGGGAGCTATTCCACTTGATTTTGGAGGTGGCCAGTGGCCGAACCCAGGTGGCTTGTGATAAATTGGGGATTCACAATGAGTTGGTCTTGTTTAATCCGGGGCCACTGACGTAACTTGATTTTTCGAACTGCAACCATATATTTAGGCTGTATAGGCGCCCTTAGGTGCCAGCATTTCTAAGGTGAAAACTTAGGTGCCTAAAGTTTCTTACGTGGTGAAGAAAGAAAAAACGCTCGTACTTTTTACTCAACAAGTTCAAAAACATATGGCACTTTCACTGGATAAAATTAAATCGGCATTAGAGGACGGCCTCCTCTCCTTTCCCATCACGGACATGGACGAACAAGGCACCTTTAAGGCCGACACCTACGCCGAAAGACTGAGCTGGTTCGTCTCCCACGGCGTTTCCAGCGTATTTGTAGCAGGGGGAACGGGAGAGTTTTTTTCCCTGTCCAATGCCGAATACCAAGAATTGGTTGAAGTAGCTGCCAGCACAGTCCAAGGTGCAACCCCCGTCATTGCCGGTGCCGGCCGTAGCATCGCCGACGCGGTGGCTTGTGCAAAAATGGCCGAAAAAGCAGGCATCGATGCACTGCTGCTCTTCCCTCCCTACCTCACCGAATGCCCAGCCGAAGGGGTGGTGAATTATGCGAAAGCGATTATGCAGGAGACCAGCCTGCCCGTCATCTATTACAACCGTGGCAATGGTGTCCTGCAAGCCGAAGACGTCGCCCGACTGGCCGAGGCTTGCCCCAACCTCATCGGTCTCAAGGACGGCACAAGCAACATGCAGGACTTGAACATGATCATTCGTACGGTGGGTGATCGCCTGTCTTACATTGGTGGTGCACCAACGGCGGAGATCATTTCGGAGGCTTATCTATCGGTTGGAGTGAATACTTATTCGTCGGCAGTGTTCAATTTTGTACCCGAACTGGCCAACCATTTTTACAAAAGTCTGCGGTCGGGTGACAAGGCAATGGTGGAAAAAATTCTGCAGGTTTTTTTCATTCCCTTTGTACAATTGCGGAACAAAAAGAACGGTTACGCGGTGAGTTTGATCAAGGCGGGCGCGCAAATCGTGGGGCGTAGCGCGGGCAATGTCAGAGCGCCACTGGTCATGCCGACTGCGCAGGAAATGGGTGAGTTGGAAAAATTGATCGAAAAAGGGCTGGCATTGTTGAGCTAAGGAAGACTAGTGTTATCTTGTGGGCATGCAAGCACAAGTCACATTTGCTTATTTTCAGTCCTCGGATCTGCCGCTTTTGCTGGATTATTTGCAGCAGCTGAGTCCGGCTACCCGCAAAAGGTTTGGCCCCCATCCTTTTGATGAGGCGGCGATGCTGCGTTTTTACGCCGACCCCTTTGATGTCTGGGGCTTTCTGGCTAAATCAGCCGAAACTGGAGCGATTGTGGCCTATGCCCCGGTCAAACGCGGCTATCTGGAACACGATCGACTGCGTTTGGAAGCTTACGGGTTGAGCTTGAATCAGCATACGGATTGTACCTTTGCGCCCTCGGTGGCTGATGCCTGGCAAGGCCTGGGACTAGGTGGGAAACTCTTCGATTTTATTCAAACGGAACTGCAAGTGCGTGGAATCCAGCGGATGATTTTGTGGGGCGGGGTGCAAGCTAGCAATGCACCTGCGCTGCGTTTTTACGAAAAAATGGGGTTTCGGGTTTTGGGTGCTTTTGAGTACGAAGGGGGAAATTGGGATATGGTGAAGGAGTGGTGAGATTGCGACAAAAAGACCAAACAAAAAATTGCATGTTTTCTTTTTTTGCATTAATTTTGAAAGTCCAATATCCTACATTTATGCAAACAATAACTTTTGAAATAGAAAAAGCGAGTGATTTACAATTTCTGCTGCTTTTGGCTCAGAGGATTGGGCTAAAAATTGTTCCGCCATTTGTTCCAGCGATAGATGAGCAAGAGCGGCAAAAGCATCTATCTATTCTAGCCCAAGGAGGAGATACTTCTTATATCGAAGACCCTATGGAATGGCAACGAGAACAAAGGATCGATCGAGTTTTACCATTTAGAGACTGATTACGATACAAAAAATGAGTTTGGGAGATGCTATTATCGCAGCTACTGCAATAACCCATGATCTCGAACTAATCACCAGAAATACTTCAGACTTTGCAGGAATTGAGGGTTTACGGGGGGTAAATCCATTTTAACCAAAATCGATAATGGATAAAAAATACCAGCATTTAAAAAGTCACTCTGTTCCTCTAATTCTGGGGATATTAATTTTCCTCTTTTCATTCCACTGTTCCAATAATCAAAAACCTATAACCAATACTGAATCTGTCGAATCCGAACCAATACCTGAAGATTCCATCACTTCTCCAAAATACCAAACTGATGTGGACGAAACGCCCTTTACGGCTAATCCACACATCATTCGACTCACCAACAACCTGCTTTACATTGATAGCTTAAGGCCATATTTTAAATATCCAGATGTAGAGCGGCTGGATTTGTTGTGTAAGCGGGTTGAAAAATACTATTTAGACAGTTTGTGTACTGTTATATTTCCCAATAACAAAATTCAACTGAAAGACAAATCGACTCCTTTTCATTTAGGTGAGTATCAATTTATAATGGGCAATTTAAAAAAAATGCCGGGGCAACCAGATGTATTGATTTTTCTCGACTACATTGAAGCTTGGGGAAAGAGCCTTGTGCTCGTATCTGTAGACGAAAACCATAAAATTATTGATATAGAGTCCTATTGTTCTACCCATGGGGATGGAGGAGATTTTGTTTTTGTCGAAATAAAACATCAAGACTTTTTTAATTATTTTTTCATTAAAAAACACGGCTACCGAGCTCTCACAAGTCCAATTGACACCATAACCTATACCAAAACAGTTGGCAAAATCACTTTAAACAATGGCCGATTTGAAAAAAGCATTCTAAAAATTGACAGCAATATTGTCGAATTAACAAAAGCAGATTATTAACCCCTCAAAACACCGCCCCAACCTGCACCCTTCCCACATTTACGACCCTACTCTCCCCCGTTTTCCGGCTCTCATAACTAAACCGCAATTGCAAATTCTTCGCAATCTGCCGATCCAAACTCACATTCCACAACCAATTCGTCCCTGGCTGCAAACCATTCAAAATCGCAAAACCCGTCGGTGAATTCGCCATACCCTGAAAATCGATGTTTACCCAGAAAACCTTGCCCCGCAGGGCCGAAACTTGTTGAGGTTCCAACGGCCCTGGATGAATTGCTCTTGCAGAGTGGGGTGCAAGCCAGCAATGCACCTGCGCTGCGTTTTTACGAAAAAATGGGTTTTCGAGCCTTGGGCGCTTTTGAGTATGAGGGAAAAAATTGGGATATGGTGAAGGAGCGGTAAATAAACCGGGTTAAATCACCTTCCCCAAATGATAACAAGTCCTACACCGCGGCTCATACACATTTTTTTCGCCCAGCACTACCGTCGCTTCTTCCTCTGACAATCGATAAGAATGTGTAGCCAAGTTGCCGCAATGTGGGCAGATGGCGTGCACTTTGGTGATGTATTCTGCCATCGCTAATAAATCTGGCACCGGACCAAAGGGCATTCCCCGGAAGTCCATGTCCAGGCCCGCCGCGATTACCCGGATACCCCGCATGGCCAGTTTTTCACAATTGCGGGGCAAATCCATGTCAAAAAACTGCGCTTCATCGATGCCTACCACACTTACCCTTTCCGACAAGGCCAGGAGCTGATCCGAATGTTCAATAGGCGTGGAATGAATGGAATTGGCATCGTGCGACACCACCTTGGTTTCATCGTAGCGGGTATCTACTTTGGGTTTAAAAATTTCTACTTTTTGATTGGCAATTTTGGCGCGACGCAAACGCCGGATCAATTCCTCCGTTTTGCCAGAAAACATAGAGCCGCAAATGACTTCAATCCATCCGCCGCGGTTGCCTTTAAAGTGTGGTTCGAGAAACATGGTGCACTTGTCTTAAGCTGGAAAGATAGGCCACACGAATGAGACCCGGGAAATTTTAGGCAAATTTCTTAACGCAAAATTTTTGCGATTTCATTTTCGTAGTGGACTACTATAACTCCTTGCGGTTTATTTTCATTTTTGAGCAAAAACATTGTTGTCAAAATACCCAGTACCGATTTCATAGAGCACCTCAGCAATAATGGCTGTATAAAATAGCTTTTGTGGGAAAACAATTTTTTCGTTTTTTAGCATTTCATTTCCTAAAAAAACTTACGATCATGGCTACCGAAAAACCACTAAGTGAATTGAGCATGGATGAGCTCCAGGCAAAAGAAAAATCAATGAAATCCTCAGTTAATCTTTGGACTGCCCTTCTGATTTTGATGGCTCTTGGAGCGATCGCCAACACGATTCTTGATGGCTTCAGTGCCGCTACCTTTATGCCTATAATATTTGCCGCAATTTTTACTTCAGTGCATGGCAATTGGAAAAAAGTAAAAGCAGAGATTGCCGCCAGGAATGGTCTAATTTAGCGTAAAGAGAAACAAACCTACCACTGACGCTATTTTAGCCTACCTCCGAATCTGTTTTAACCCCCTTAGTCTACAAACTGGTATTTACTGCCGGACTTATTTTACTTTACAGCAGTGAATCTGATTTTATGATGCCCTCGATAACACAACCAATTGAGACATCACCATTTAAAACCTGAGTAAAGAACATGAAGAAGCTCTCCTTATTGTTGTTACTGGTCGCAGCGACTAGTTTCAGTCTCCTGGCACAGGATGCGCCCAATCCAACCCTCAACACCGCCATCCGCAAGCATGGTATGGAAAAAAGCCAGGTGATGGATATCGCCTCCTGGGTTTGTGACGTATACGGCCCACGTTTGACGGGTTCCCCCATGCTGGACAAAGCGACAGATTGGGCGCAAAAAACGCTCAAAGATTGGGGCATGAGCAATGTACACCTCGAAGCCTGGGGCCCATTTGGACGGGGTTGGGAGTTTTCCCACTTTGAGATGCACGCTACTGCGCCCAGCTATTTCCCAATCATTGCTTATCCCAAAGCCTGGTCGCCCAGCACCAAGGGACTCGTAAGCGGCGAGGTAATTTATTTGCAAGCCGACGACGAGGCTGATCTCGAAAAATACAAGGGCAAACTGAAAGGAAAATTCGTTTTTCTGGACACAATCCGGACCATCAACGAGTGGTTTGATGCGCCCGCCAAACGCCTCGTAGCTGAAGACCTCCTGAACATGGCCAATGCCCCAGCCCCAGGTCGTCGCCCCGACCGCGATTTTAACCGCTTGGGTGGTTTTTCTTTTAACCAAAAGTTGTT
>JAIXOO010000429.1 GCA_027486765.1 Saprospiraceae bacterium | reverse complement strand
GGAAAGAAGTACCGGATGAAGTCATCCACCAGGTTTTCAATGATCCCTTTCCATAAGGTGTCTTTTGATATGGACATAAGTACTTGATTGAAGCAGCAAGGTAAGGGAGCGTCATGCGTGGATCAAGTCACTTTTGGCGGGTTTTGACCAGGGCAAATTTTGCGGATTCCTACGCATTTTTCATTACATTTGAGTATCAGCTATCCTAAATCGCGGATCTACCTCTTCTCTCAACCCGGGACAATCTCCGAAAGGCCAGATGAACAGAACAAAAACAAAAAAACAAAATGATCAACTTCACAACAGCTTGTCAAATCATTGTAGCATTCTCAGTGGCCTATGTTTGGATCTTTAGATTTCACAACATCATCCTAGAATTCAAACAATTCGGACTTAGTGATACAACCCGCAGCGCAGTTGGGGCGACCAAAATTGCGTTGGCGACCTTACTCGTTGCAGGCATCTGGTATCCGTCTTTAGTGCTTGTCCCATCGCTGCTGATGGGTTTACTGATGGTAGCTGCACAATTTTTTCACTTCAAAATAAGCAACCCTTTGGTGAAACATTTGCCTTCTTTAATCCTTTTACTGCTGTGCATTTTCATTGCTTTGGTTTCATCAAACATCCTTAAACTGTGAGTCTACTCAATTTTTGTGTTTTCATTTCGAGTCTCTCTTTTTTTGCTTACGGCATATCGTATTTTTTTTCCCCACACATGCAAAGCGAATTCAAACGCTTTGGTCTGGAGCGAATAGGAATACTCACGATAGTTTTGGAATTACTGGGGGCTGCCGGTCTTCTTTGCGGTTTGGTCTACAACCCTATATTGCTGCTTTCTGCTGGAGGACTAGCTTTATTGATGTTTTTTGGCGTGCTGGTACGGATAAAATCAAAAGACAGCCTGTTTGTTTCATTGCCTGCCTTGTTTTTAATGGGATTGAATTTGTACATCTTCCTTGTCTCAATAAAGTAATGTACGAATCGAAATGGCGAGTACTTTATCTAAAGCCCAAATGCTCTAAACACAACAGCCACTTTTCCGTCTGGAAAAGTGGCTGCCTTTATATTTCGATGTAACTTGGTCAAAAAAAGAAAGGCTGCGCTTGGCAGCCTTCTGAACTACTAATCTAGCCCGGTAATCAGTCTTTGCACTACAAAGATAGGGGCGTTTTAAGCTGATGTCTTGTACTCGTTCTAGTCTTTTTTGAAAAAAAAAGACAAAAAAAATGAATTAAAACAATAGAAATCAAAAGATTAAATTAATCTATTTTTGATTTTTTCGTTTTAGATGCCAAAAAAAATGAAAAATTATTTTTCCCGCAATTCGCTCAACTGGTTTTCTTTCTCCACATAAATCACGGGCACATTCCCCAGGTTATTGACCTTTCCCCTGACTACGATGTATTTGTCCTTCCAATTGGTGAGGGGGTCGTAAGAAAAATTGACCAATTGCTCTTTGTTGATAAAAATGGTGAACAGCTCATTGGGGTATTGTTGATCCAGGTTGAGCAGGATGTTGCCTTTGCGGCTGGCTCGGGCACCGACCACTTTTCCACACACTTTGATTTCTTCATTTCGCCCCATGTATAAGCGGGCCTGTACGGAGTTGAAATGTGCTGGAGGTAAGGTTACCGCACTGAGCGGTTCCACATCACCGGAGGCAATCGTGGTCAGGAATGAACTTTTATCGATTTGTTTTTCCAAGGTCTCCTCCAAAGTGTTGTCCAGGCCAGCAAAAAAATCAATCCCGGTCACTTTTTCAATCTCATCAATGGAGGTAGCAAAACTGGTCAGCGGATAACCTTTGGTGTTTTGAGGTACCAAAAAAGCGATTGCCTTGCGGTTTTTGAAATCCAGGGCGATTTTCCAATACTGCTCAGGAATGGCCACTTTGTTCTTGGCGCGAGGGATGGTGGGCAAACCCGGTTTCAATACTGGCCCAGTGAATACAAACAACTGCGTAGTGGAATTGCGAAACAGGTAAGCCCGCAGCAAACTTTCCAAATCCGCCCAAATGCCACGGTTGAACTCAGCCAGTTGGGGCGACATGTTGGAGTAGTAATAGGATTCTGAAAGCGCTTTTTCGGACCAGCGAAAATCGGCGGAAGGTGCCAGGTGCCCACGGTCATAGCCAAAACCATCGTATACATAGGCGCTGTCGGGCTGCAAGGTTTTGATGAAATAATCCTGTTCTACCGCTGAGCCCGTCTTAATTTTTGGGTCGGGTCGAAAATCGTTGGTGCGCCCCACTACCCCATTCACCACATCCGGGGTGATGATGTGCCCCACCCAACGGGCCTGCTCGTAAGCCTCTGCATAAACCAGTGCCATCAGCGAATGGCTCACTACCTCCTCTCCTACCCCCAAAGCAGGCAACATGGGCTGCAAATCGACCATCACCTTTTGCATTTTCAGGTCTTCGATGGCAAGTACGACCTCTTTTTGTTGCTGGCGCAGGTTTTCCAGCTTGGCCTCCAGGTTTTTAAGTTGTATTTCTACATTTTGACCTACGAGAAAATTATAACTGAGTAAAAAGAATAACAGGATGATTCTCATGTTGCTTATTTTTGCCATGAATTTCAGGATTATGCGAAAACTTTTTGCATAATTCGACGGTTCTTTCTGCACAACAGAGCCATTAAACCATTAAAACAAGGATGAGCTACTTAGAAAATTTAAAACTGGCACAACAGGGTCTGAGCTTTGACGCCTGGAAGATATTGCATGACGAGCAACAATTGGAGGAGATCATTGAGGTCTCTAAAGACAAACCCGTAGTAATTTTTAAACACAGCACCACGTGCGGAATCAGTGAAGGGGCTAAATATAGCCTGATGGAAAACTGGGATTTCGAGGGGCACGAGCTGGATTTTTACTACCTGGATTTGCTCAAGCATCGCCCGATCTCCAATCGCATTGCGCAAGATTTTCAGGTCACCCACCAGTCTCCACAGGTATTGTTGGTCAAAGATGGTGAGGTCACTTTTCATACCTCGCACCATCGAATTAGCGTAGATGGTTTGCGGAAAAACCTCTAAGGTCAATGACAACTCAAATCCTCCAACACCTCGATCGATTGGACGCAAGTCTAAATACCTTATTTGAGCGGCTGCTCCAGGAAGACCCCAGTTATTTGGATAAAAAACTTTCACCTGAACGCTGGTCGGTGTACGAGGTAATGCAACATCTGATGTTGTCGGAAGGCAATTCGCTCAAGTATTTGCGCAAAAAAACCTTGGGCATGAGGCAACTCAAAACTGCTGGTTTCCAGGCGGGATTTCGGATCTGGCTGCTCGAAATGGTCATGCGCTCCCCCATCAAATTTAAAGCGCCCAAAGGTGCCGGAGTAGAAGTTTTTGTTGCCGTGGAAAGTTTTGCCGCGCTGAGTGGACAATGGCAAAAACAACGGGAGGAATTGCGCCAGTTCCTCAGCGAGTTACCGCTGGAGATTTTTGACAAAGAAGTTTACCGCCATCCACGCAGTGGGATGCTGAGCATTGGGGGGATGTTGCGTTTTTTCCAAGTGCACTTTGATCGGCATGGTAAACAAATAGAACGCATTTTAAAGGAGGTCAAACCCTTGTAGTGTGGCAAAAATAAGTGTTCATTTTTTTGTCGCCAGTGCCAACTGTATAAAACGTTTTTGAAAATAGCGATAAGTAAACAACATCAAAATCCCATATCCGCCCAGCATGACGTACACCGCATAAATCAAAAAGGTAGTATAAGATATATCCGCCTGGCCAAAGTTCTTGTACAATTGCAGTCCAAAACTGCCCATATAACCCCAGGTATCAGCCAAAGTAACAATAAAACCTACTGTGCCCGGGTACTTGAAAGCCCCAATAATTCGATCAAAATAGATGCCATTAGCGGGTACATAGCCCAGGTACATACCCGCACCGACACACAACATCCAAAATTCCACCTGAATCAATTTCGCTTGAAACAAAAGGGTGGCTCCAACAGCCAAAAGAACCCCCAAAAAGGTGATGCCATTGACGATGGCAAAGGCCCGGAAATTATCCTTGACCCGGATCAATAAACCCAGCAGAATCAAGATACCTAAAGCGATAGGTGTTTCCACACGGGAGAACACCACGGGATTGTTGATGCCTTGTTCCTGAAATATTTCCCGTCCAAAATTGTCCCGAAAATCGCGCAGGATGGTGAGCAATACATAGCCAATGATGAACAAAACCACGCCCTGATAAAACGTTTGTACAAACTTGCGGCGATCTTCCCGATTCATCGGAACCCGCACGGTCCGTAGTACTTCATCCTCGGCATTCGGCGCTGGCAAACGCATCAGCATCGTCAAAAACACGGCGATGGCCGGGATGAACAAACCCGCAGTGACCATGGGCATGTAAAACTCGGATACCCCCCAGTTTTGCATCACGTATAAGCCAATGGTTTTGACAAAACCTGAGGCAAAAATAAAAGAAGCAGTCAAAGCTGCCACCAAAATATCGGTTTGCCGCCGACCTTCCAAAAAGCCCAATACCAGGCCATAAATCATACCCAAAGGCAACCCATTGAGGAAAAAGAAGAACATGTTGTAAGGCGGCGGCACCAGTGCAAAACCTACCAGGGTCAACCCCGCAAAGCTCACCAAACCCAAAATGTACCAACCCCGCAAGTGCCTGACCGCCTCGGAAACTACCTTGATGCCAATCAGTTTCGACAAAGCATACCCCAAAACCTGTAAGTTGACCAACCAGATTTTGTAACTCACTCCCCAATATTCCATGCCTTCAAAAGTGGCCGCAGTGATGCCTTTGCGAAAGGCGTACATACAGGTGTAGGTTCCAAATGCAGCTACGGCAGCCAGGATGGTAAATTGAAGGTCACGACGGGATATGGACATTGGAGGTGGTTTGAAGCACAAAATGCACAATTTGTGCTGAACTCAGTTATTCCCAGTCAGATTTGTGCAAAAGTTAATCTTTGTTTTACAAGGTTTTCCTCCTTGAACATCCCCTGAAATCTACTTAGGTGTGACTTTAGTGCCTTAGGTTTCTTAGGTGGTACAAACATTCTTTCACCACCTAAGAAACCTTAGGCACTAAAGAAGCACCTAAGCAATTAGGGACAAGACCTCGCCTTTAATCTTCCCGACCAAAGCCTCCGCCTCAGCCAAACTGGGTGCCTCCGCATAAATCCGAATGATCGGCTCCGTGTTCGACTTGCGCAGGTGCAACCAACTTTGTGGGAAGTCAATTTTCAACCCATCGATGGTACTGTGCTCTTCGTGCTGGTATTTTTGCTCCAATTGATGCAAGATGGCTTCCATATCCAGCCCTTCAGGTAGGGAGATTTTGTCTTTTACCATTTGATAATCGGGATAAGTGGCCCGCAAAGAGGAGGTAGTGCCCCCGAATTTGGCCAACCAGGATAAGAACAATGCAATACCCACCAGCGCATCGCGACCATAATGCAATTCCGGCACAATGATGCCTCCATTTCCCTCCCCACCAATTCTGGCATTGACCGCTTTCATTTTTTCCACCACATTCACCTCGCCTACCGCTGCGGCAAAGTATTGTCCGCCGTGTTTGAGGGTGACGTCGCGTAGGGCGCGGGAAGAAGAAAGATTGGAAACGGTATTGCCAGGGGTGTGTTGCAACATGTAGTCCGCCACGGCCACCAGCGTATATTCTTCGCCAAAAGCTTCGCCGTTTTCACAAACCAGGGCCAGACGATCCACATCCGGGTCGACTGCAATGCCCAAATCGGCGCGATGCTCCAGGATGGCGGCTGACAAATCACGCAAATGTTCTGGAAGTGGTTCAGGATTGTGGGCAAACTGGCCATTGGTTTCACCGTTGATGACAATGACTTCGCAGCCCAGGTATTCCAATAAATCAGGAACGGTTATCGCACCTGATGAGTTGACCGGATCAAGCACTACTTTAAAACCCCGCGCTCGCACCAAATCCACTTCAACTTCGGGCAGGTCAATGATGGCTTGGATGTGTTTTTGCAAAAAATCGCCGCCTGCTACTACTTTTCCTAAGGCATCAACAGACTGATAATGAATGCCACCATTGGTAATCAAGTCCAAAACCGCAGCACCATCGGCTGCTGAGATGAATTCACCTTTTTCGTTCAGGAATTTCAAGGCGTTCCATTCTTTGGGGTTGTGGCTGGCGGTGATGATGATGCCCGCTCCGGCACCTTCAAAACCAACGGCCATTTCCACCGTAGGTGTAGTGGACAAACCCAGGTCGATCACGTCAATCCCTAGGGCAGTAAGGGTACTAAGCACCAAATCCCGCACCATTTGCCCGGAAATGCGCGCATCACGACCAATCACTACTTTGGGGGTGTTGCCTTTTTGCAGCAACCAGGTACCAAAAGCGGCGGTACATTCTACAATGTCTTGTGGGGTCAGGTTTTGGCCGGGCACTCCACCGATGGTGCCGCGAATTCCGGAAATAGACTTGATTAATGCCATTGGTTTGGATTAGATTTGGGGCAAAATTATCATTTTAATTCTACAGCATGGAACAACTGATAGCCGCTGATCAATTTTTATTTGAACTCATCAATGGTCAAGCCCACAATGCGCTGCTGGATTGGTTGATGCCCATTTGGCGTGAAAAATCCACCTGGATACCATTATATATAGCACTGGCTGCTTTTGTGGGGTACAAATACCGCTTGCAGGGCTTGTACCTTATTCTGGCTCTGGCCTTAGCAGTGGGTTTGGCCGATACGGTAAGTAGTAAAATCATCAAACCATCTGTTCATCGCCTGCGCCCCTGTAATGATCCTGCGTTAAAAGACGAGGTACAGCTGCTGGTGGATTGTGGCAGTGGATACAGTTTTACCTCTTCGCATGCTTCCAATCATTTTGCTATTGCGGCTTTTTTGAGTTTGACGCTGGGTTTGCATTATCGGCGAATCCGTTGGCCCTTATACCTTTGGGCAGCGAGTATTGCGCTGGGGCAGGTGTATGTGGGGGTACATTTTCCGCTGGACATTTTTATTGGTGCGATTTTAGGCGTTATTATTGGCAACATTGTTGCAAAAACGTACCTTCGTCTTTTTAAAAGCCCATTTCTACAGACTCAAGTTTAACACGAATGCACATTTGGGAATACCTGCTCCTTTTTCTAACCCCCTTTATCGGAGGCATACCCGCATTTTATTTGGGCGATCGAAAGCCTAAATTGGTGCGGTTCATTATGTTGTTCAATGGTGCATTTATTCTGGGAGTGGTTCTGGTGCAGCTCTTGCCCGATTTATTTGCCAAAGGAGATCATTACACAGGTTTATGGATGTTGCTTGGTTTTGCGATTCAACTATTGCTGGAAGAATGGTCGGGGGGCGTAGAACACGGGCATGTGCATTCACATGGCAAAAAAACCGGTTGGTTGGCCTTTTCGATTATGCTGGGTTTGTGTTTACACGCCTTGATTGAAGGATTGCCCTTAGGAGGTTACCGTACTTTTATGCAGACCTTTAATGAACAAAAAGGTGACGATCAATTTTATCACCTCCTTATGAGCATCACCGTCCACAATATCCCGGCAGCCTTTGCCCTTACTTCCTTTTTGTTGATGAGCGGGATCAAAAAAATTTCCGCCTCATTGCTGCTACTGGTTTTTGCAGGGATGTCTCCATTGGCGGCATTTTTTGCTCAATTCTTTTTTCAAGATCCCCAAGTGCTGCACATTTTGCTGTCAATTGTTACCGGTAACTTGTTACAAATTGGATCAACTATCCTTTTTGAAAACGATGCCCATACCAGCCATCATTTTTCCTGGGGCAAATGGTTGGCTCTTTTATTGGGTTTCGCGTTATCCGCCATTCACTTCCACTAGTCAATTATTTTGGAAATCTCTTTTTTATAAGCGGCATACACAAATTAATTTCTTGACATGTGGAATGTTCCGAATAAAAAATGGTGCTTATGCCTGCAATTGGATAAAATTCGGTTTGTAAAGATTCACTTGTTAGCGAATTTTCACTAATTTGCCCTCTTTAAGAATATTATTCGCTCACTATTTCGGTTTTCAGCATGAAATATCTATACAAGTCATTGATGCTTAGCATCATTTTGATTTCCTCTTGTTCATGCGTCATTTATGCTCAGACGACTATACGAGGAGAAATAAAAGATGCAACAAATAAAGAGGGCCTGACCAATGCGACAGTAGTAATTAAAGGGACTACCGAGGGGACAGTGGCTGATTTGGAAGGGAATTTTGAACTCTCCACGGCTCAAAAATTTCCCCTTACCCTGGTCGTTTCATATGTAGGCTATACCGATAAGGAAGTCATACTCAACAGTGTCCAACCCAAACTGGTTATCGAATTGAGCGAGGATGCAGTGACGATTGATCAGGTGGAAGTTAAAGGGAGGCGCATATCTGAAAAGAAAGTGCAATCCCCATTGACCATGGAAACCATGGATGCCATCGCAATCACGGAAACACCCGCTGCCAACTTTTATGATGGTTTGGGTTCCTTAAAAGATGTAGACCTTACCGCAGCCAGTTTGGGCTTCAAAATCATCAACACCCGGGGGTTCAACAGTACCAGCCCGGTGCGTTCGCTACAAATCATCGATGGCGTAGACAACCAATCACCTGGTTTAAATTTCTCTCTGGGTAACTTTTTGGGTGCTTCAGAATTGGACGTAAATGGAGTAACCCTGATTGTAGGTGCTTCTTCCGCTTTTTATGGCCCCAATGCCTTTAATGGTGTGGTGAGCATGCAAACCAAAAATCCGTTTTTGCACAAGGGTTTGGAAGCTGTGGTGAAAGGAGGGGAAAGAAGTTTGTTTGAAGCAGGGTTGCGTTGGGCAGATGCAGTCAAAAACAAAGCAGGTAAAGATGTTTTTGCTTATAAATTCAATCTTTCCGGTTTCCGTGCCAATGACTGGGTAGCCGACAATTACGATCCGGTTTTTGACACCCCCAGTAAAGCCAGCAACCCCGGTGGTTATGATGCGGTGAACACGTATGGAGATGAATACCTGATTTCCAACGACTTTACTGGCAACTTCAACCTGATCGGGATGGGCATCATTCACCGCAAAGGATACCGAGAAGTTGATCTGGTGGATTATGACTCTGAAAACCTAAAGGCAGCCACTGCTTTTCACCTGCGCTTGAATCCGGCCAAAGACTTTAACTCACCGGAATTGGTCTTGGGCACCAATTACAGTACTGGAACTACCGTGTATCAAGGTGACAACCGCTACAGCTTGCGAGACATTCAGTTCTTTCAACACAAAATTGAATTGAAGCAAAATGAGAAATACTTCCTGCGCTTTTATGTAACCCATGAAGATGCCGGGAACTCTTACGACCCTTATTTTACTGCCTTGCAATTGCAAAACAATTCAAAGGAAGACATCAAGTGGGCCTCCGATTACATCAATTTTTGGCAAACCAACATCAATCCAAGGGTACGCAAAATTGAGGGTTACCCCAATCCGATTGACTACATTGGCCGCCCGAATGAGTTTCGAACAGTCCAAAATGCATTTTTAGGCAATAGCCGAGTACAAGACTCCCTCGCTTTGTACCATTCTTTGGCACAACTTCAGGTAGTGAAAGGCAATCCGCTGTTCCAGTCAGTTGACTTTTTTGAGCCAGGTACAGCACGTTTTCAGCAGGAATTTAACAGCATCACCTCCCGTTTGGGCTACAGCGAAGGGGGAACTCGTTTTTTTGACCGTTCAGCCCTGTATCATACCCACGGTGAGTACAAATTTAACGACCTCGTTAAACCTGACAAGGGTGGTTCAATTACTGACCTGGATCTTTTGGTTGGTGCCAACTTCCGCCTGTATACGCCCAATTCCAAGGGTTCACTCTTGTTGGATACTGGCGATGTCAATATCAACACCTATGAGTATGGCATTTATGGTGGCGGTACCATGGAATTGGACAAAAGACTAAAAATCAGTGGCTCGATTCGTCTGGATAAAAACCAGAATTTCAATTACCTGCTCTCTCCTGCTGCCTCGCTGGTGTACACTCCCACCCGTGATCAGGTTTTGCGCTTTTCCTTTTCCTCAGCCATTCGCAACCCTACCCTGGCGGATCAATACCTTTTTTACAACGTAGGACGCGCCATCCTCATCGGGAATTTGAATGGGTTCAATGATTTATTGACCATCGAATCCCTACGGGAATACCTCAACACAAGGGACCAGACCAAGTTGAGCTATTTCGATGTAGCCCCCATTCGGCCTGAGCAAGTACGCACCATTGAAGCTGGATACCGCAATACTTTTTTTGACAAATTGTATGTAGATGCGACCTACTATTATAGCTTTTATCAAGATTTCATTGGCTACAACATCGGGGTAGATGCGGCTTTTGATCAATTGACGGGATTGCCTAGTCGGGTACAAGCTTACCGAGTAGCGGCCAATGCGAAGGATCGGGTAACTACCCAAGGGTTTTCCATTGGAAGCAGCTATTATTTTGGTCAAAACTATGTCTTGAATGGCAACTACTCCTTCAATCAGCTGAACAGTGTCAGCGATGACCCCATCATTCCGGCTTTCAATACGCCAAAACACAAATACAATTTAGGGTTTTCGGGGCGGGACTTAGCCGTAAAATTCCTTGGTATGAATTTCCCTGATTTTGGCTTCAACATCAATTACAAGTGGATTGATGGATTTGTGTTCGAAGGTTCACCCCAGTTCACGGGTATCATTCCAAGCTACAGCATGCTCGACGCCCAAATGAACTGGCAGGTCAAAAAGATCAATACCACCTTCAAACTGGGCGCATCGAACATCTTGAACAATCTGACGTTCCAAACTTATGGAGGGCCTAGAATTGGTCGTTTGGCTTACTTGTCGCTCCTATACGATTGGAACAAAAAATAAAATAGAGTAACTTCAATCGTAAATCCACAAGTGTGGATGCATGCTTGAATTTGCTCATGGTCATTTCATCTTAATTCATTCAAAACAATTTCAAATGAAACAACTCAACACTCTGCTGCTGTTGTTGATTACTATGCTGGGAACAATAAGTCTCTCTGCCCAAACTGGTAGATATCGCACTGATGTATTCAGCAGTTTTTCGGTTCAAAGAAACGTGGTGTATGCCAGAAATATATCCGTTTTGACAGGAGCCCCTGCTGCTCAGGATCTGGTCATGGATGTGTATACTCCAGCTGGCGACAATGCCACCAATCGTGCTGCAGTGATGTACTTCCATACGGGCAGCTTTCTTCCTCCCATCATCAATGGTGGCATTACGGGTGCGCGCAGTGACTCATCGGTTGTGGAATTCGCTCGTCGCTTCACTCGTTTGGGCTACGTCGTATTTGTTCCTACTTACCGCTTGGGCTGGAACCCAGCTGCAACTGGGCCTGCTGGGCAAAACACACGTACGGGTACCTTGCTGGGTGCAGCTTACCGTGGGGTTCAGGATGCACGGAGTTGCATTCGTTTCTTGCGCAAAACAGTTGCAGAGAACAACAATACTTATGGCATCGACCCAAATCGGTTAGTATTGTGGGGCCAGGGTACGGGTGGTTACATCAGCATGGGTGCAGCTTACCTGGATCGTTTCAAAGAAGAAATTGAAATTCCCAAGTTCATCAATACAGAGACCTTGACCGCTTATGTTGATACTGCATTGAGCAGCAATCCGTACGGTTCAACTTTAAAGCCGTTGAACTTACTTAACAATCCAACTTACAGCTCTGATTTTCAGTTGGCTGTAAACATGGGCGGAGCTATGGGCGACATCAGCTGGCTAGAAGGTAAAGCAGGAGAACCTGCCATGATCGGTTTCCACGTATTGGCTGACCCATTTGCACCATTTGCCGATGGAGCGGTAATTGTACCAACTACCCGCGAATTCGTGGTAAGTGTATCCGGTACCCGTTCGATCGTGCAGAAAGCGAACACCACTGGCTTGAATACGAAGTTAGCTCCCGCAAATACTGAGCAATCTTTCGTCAACTTGAAAAATCAGGTACTTAAAAATGTCCCAATACCAAATGGCCCCAATACCAACATCGGCGGCCAGGCGACTACACTTTCAGCGGATAACATGTATCCTTTCGTGACTCCAGGAAACCGTTTTGAAGCTGGCCCCTGGGAATGGTGGGATACGACTACGTTGAAATTGGTCGTAGCAGGTTTCAATGCGGCAACCGGACGTAAAGATGACTGGAAGGTATTGCACACCAATGGTTTGCTAACCAACCCCAACATGAGCAAAGCCAAAGCGATGGCTTACATCGATACGATGATGCAAGTATTTATACCTCGTGCTTATCTCCAGCTCAATCTTGCTACTTCTACCCAGGAAATCATCTCGGAAGATGTAGTGAAATTGAAAATCGGGCCAAACCCAGTTGCCGACCGGATTTATCTGGAAAGCGCCACGGAGTTTAAAATGCGCGACATAGCCCTCTACAGCTTGGATGGCCGTATGGTGCGGGGTTATGCGAATGTAGACGAAAATGATTTTGAATTGCAACGGGGGAGTATACCTCCGGGTACATATGTGTTGCAGGTCCGTTTTGATAAGGGGCTTGTGGCGAAGAAATTGATATTGAAATAATCGTAGGGGCGCCCCTCGCGGGCGCCCCACCTTTGCGATCACATGGTAGGGGCAACCGCAAGGGTTGCCCCTACCAGATTTCCACGATCATTTCCACCTCCACGGCCATCTTTCCGGGCAACGAATTGACGCCCACCGCCGAACGGGCATGTTTACCTTTCTCGCCAAATACTTTGACCATCAAGTCGGAAAATCCATTGATGACCTTGGGTTGATCTCCAAAATCAGGTCCACAATTGACCATACCCAATACTTTCACAATCCGTTTCACGCGATCGAGGCTACCGATTTCTGCTTTCAAGGCAGCCAATTGATTGATGGCGGTAAGCTGAGCAGCTTCGTAGCCTTGCTCAATCGTCAAGTCAACGCCTACTTTGCCCGTGATGTTGGTGCCATCTTCCTTGCGCGGGCCTTTGCCGGCTAAAAAGATGAGTTTCCCGGTTTGAACAGCATTGACATAGTTCGCAATTGGAGCGGAAACAGTAGGAAGTACAATGCCCAATTCGACCAGTTTTTGATCAATATTGGCTTGTCCTTTTGTTGGCTTTTTATTCTGGGCTGTTAAGGAAATCCCTGTGATCAGGAGGCAAAAAAGGAGCGAAAAGTGGTGAAGATTGCGCATGTTTTTTCTGTGCAAAATACACTTTTTCTAAGGTGTTTCTTCGGTGCCTTAGGTTTCTTAGGTGGTGAAAATATGCTTTGCTTTGCTTTTTTTCACCACCTAAGAAACCAAAGGCACCGAAGAGGCTCCTCAGTCGCTTTTGCCTACTGCAACTCTATGACCCGCACCGAAAAAGGCTCCACATTTATGGCGTTCAAATTCACCGTCTCCTCCTTAAGCACATCTCGCCCAGTTCGATAGCCTTTCAGCATTTCGGCATACCGCTCCAGTTTGTGTTCCTGAGCTTTATTCGTAGTATTCCAAAGCATCATCACTCGCTTGGAGTCGTCGTAGCGGAAGTAGACATATACGCCATCTTCAGGAATGAAATGTCGGGTTTTGCCCGTTTGTAGGGCGGGAGTACTTTTCCGGTAGCGCAACAACTTGCGCAGCAGTTGATAAGTGGTTTCTTCCATGCCCTGACGGCCTGCTGCGGTGAATTTATTCAGCTTATCTTCCTTCCAGCCACCCAAAAAATCCTTTCGCCCAGCTTCGCCAAAAGAACCGCCAGCTCCTGTAATGCCAATTTCGGTACCATAATAAAGGCAGGGCAAACCCCGGATGGTCAAAAGTGCCGTCAACCCAGCGTGGTACTTCTGCCAGTCATTGTTCAGTACCGATAAAAAACGACTCACATCGTGATTGTCCAAAAAGGTAACATTGCGGCGGGCATCCTGGTACAAGAAGTCATTGCTAAGGGTAAGGTAAAGGCGATTGGCACCATCGGTCCAGCCTTGTCGGCCTATCGCAGCTTCCAGGAGGGCATAATTTACCTGAAAATCTGTCACCGAGGGCAAAAAACGCTGGCCTTCTGTCAGTCGGTTCCCAGCTGTGAACTGCGCCTGAGAAAGTGTACTTTGCACCCAGGTTTCAGCAAAAAAAGTAAACCCTGGGTATTCTTGCTGGATCCGTTTCCCCCAATTGATCATAAAATCCTGTTCGGGGTAAAAATAGGTGTCAATGCGAAAGGCATCCTGCCCGGAGTATTCCATCCACCAGAGGTTGCTGTACAAGAGGAAGTTGGCCAAAAATGGGTTGCGCTGGTTGAGGTCAGGCATGTGGCTATCGAACCAACCATTCGCCAGCCGCCGCCGATCCGCTTCCGATGCGTAAGGATCAATCCAGACGGCATCGCGGTAATTGGACTTCGTATAGGTAGGCCATTCCTGGTTGATCCAATCCTTGAAGGGAATATCGCGGATGGTCCAGTGCCGATCCCCAACGTGGTTGTGGATGATGTCCATCACCACTTTGATTCCTTTGGCGTGGGCCTTTTCAACCAGTTGCTTGTACAATTCATTGCTGCCGTAACGTTTGTCCACCGTGTAGTGATCGGTAGGTGCGTAGCCATGGTAAGACTCATAAGGCTGATCGGATTCCAATACCGGCATAACCCAAATGGCAGTGATGCCCAAGTCTTGCAGGTAATCCAACCGGTCGATGATGCCCTGAATGTCTCCACCGTGGCGAAAGTAGATTTTGTCCCGATTCACCAAATCAGAACTCATGTCTTTGTAACTGTCGTTGCTCGGATCACCATTGGCAAAACGGTCTGGCATGATCAAATACATATTGTCCGCCGGGCTCAAGGCCTGATTGCGCAAGGGACTGCGCTCACGGGCACGCAACTCATAGGGGTAGGTCTTTTGGGCGTCGCACAAGGAAATCAACATTTGGCCCGGTTTGGCCGAAGGGCTGATTTGCAGGTCGATGAACAAATAATTTGGGTTTTCAGCTGCGTATACCTTCAGAACTTTTACGCCGGGATACTTGATTTTTACAGAACATTTGTGGATGTTCTGGTCGTAAATCATCACTTGAAGGTTGGAATTTTTCATCCCGACCCACCAGTTTGGTGGGCAGATACGTGCTTTATCCACCTTGCCCCCCGTTGGCAAATGTTGTTGGTACTCCGAAAGTTGCATGCCTATTGGTAAACGTTGCATGGGGTCATTGTCGTAAATGGTTTGGGCCATGAGCAGCGGATGCCCCAGCAACCCCAAACAAAGTAAAGTTCCTGCTAGCGATCTGAACAATTTCATAAAACAAATTTTTGGCAAGAAATAAAACCTTTGCAGGCTTTCCAAGTTTTTGGTGTACCACTTCCCCGAACCTAAGAACCACTTTCCAGAGGCAGGGTTCCAACGTTCCAAGGTTCCAAGGTTCCAGCGTTCCAGGGTTCCAAGGTTCAGCAACCGAACCCAGGAACCCTGGAACCTTGGAACCCTGGAACTCTGGAACCTATTTTTCGCCCTGCCATTTTGACACACTGCCCCACATTGGCACGACATATGCTAAGAGATAGGCGTTATTTTAACCTAAAGTTTCAAAACTTTTTACTAATATTCTGATTATGAAGCCTATCAACGATCGAGTTGTTGTTAAACCCGCTCCGGCTGAAGAGAAAACCAAAGGTGGTATCATCATCCCTGACACTGCTAAGGAAAAACCACAGCGCGGTGAAGTTGTAGCCATTGGCCCAGGTAAAGACGGTAATTTGATGACCGTACAGGTTGGCGACATCGTTCTTTATGGCAAATACGCCGGTCAAGAACTGAACTTCGAAGGTCAAGATTACCTGATCATGCGTGAAGACGACATTCTGGTGGTGATCTAAGCAAGCTGCCACTTCGTCTTACTGACTTCGGGCGCATGACATAGCGTCCTCTTTCCAAATTACCTTTTTCGACATTTAAATTCAAAAGCAATATGGCTAAGGAAATTAGCTTCAACCGCGACGCAAGAGAGAAATTGCGTGCTGGTGTAGATGCTCTGGCTAATGCAGTGAAAGTAACCCTCGGACCTAAAGGCCGCAACGTGGTTATTCAAAAAAGCTTCGGCGCACCTCAAATTACCAAGGACGGGGTTACCGTAGCCAAAGAAATTGAACTGGAAGACGCCGTTGAAAACATGGGCGCTCAAATGGTCAAAGAAGTAGCATCCAAAACTGCTGACATCGCAGGTGATGGTACAACTACTGCAACCGTTTTGGCTCAAGCCATGATCAATGCAGGTTTGAAAAACGTCGCAGCAGGTGCCAACCCCATGGATCTGAAGCGTGGGATGGATAAAGCTGTTCGCAAAGTGGTAGAAAACCTCAAAGAACAGTCTGAGCAAATTGGCGACGATTTCGAAAAAATCAAACAAGTTGCCGCAATCTCTGCCAACAACGACGAAGAAATTGGTGCCCTGATCGCTGATGCGATGAAGCGTGTAACCAAAGACGGCGTCATCACCGTAGAAGAAGCAAAAGGAACCGATACTTATGTAGATGAAGTATTGGGTATGCAATTCGACCGCGGATACCTCTCTCCTTACTTTGTGACCAACACAGAGGACATGACCGCGGAGTACGAAAGTCCATATATCCTGATCACCGACCGCAAAATTTCCAATATGGCCGACATCGTGCCAGTTTTGGAAAAAGTAGTAGGTAGCGGTCGCTCTTTGTTGATCATCGCTGAAGACATCGAAAGTCAGGCTTTGGGTGTATTGGTGGTTAACCGCCTGCGTGCCAACCTGAAGATCGTTGCTGTTAAAGCTCCTGGTTTTGGCGATCGTCGCAAAGCAATGTTGGAAGACATCGCCGTGCTGACAGGTGGTACCGTAATCTCCGAAGAAAAAGGCTACAAACTGGAAAGTGCTGGTTTGGAGCACTTGGGACTTGCTGAAAAAATCGAAGTGGACAAAGACAACACGACGATCATCAACGGCAAAGGAGACGAAGAGCTGATCAATTCTCGCATTGCGCAGATCAAGCAGCAAATCGTCGCCACTACTTCTGACTACGACCGTGAAAAACTGCAAGAGCGTTTGGCAAAATTGTCAGGCGGAGTGGCAGTACTTTACGTAGGTGCACCTACCGAAGTAGAAATGAAGGAGAAAAAAGACCGTGTTGACGATGCGCTGCACGCAACCCGTGCTGCCATCGAAGAAGGTATTGTTGCAGGTGGTGGTGTAGCTCTGGTACGTGCGATCAAAGCGCTGACCAATGCTAAAGGTACCAACGAAGACGAAACCATCGGGATGGCCATCGTGAAAAAAGCTCTGGAAGCGCCTCTGCGTTGCATTGCTGAAAACGCTGGCGTAGAAGGCTCCGTAGTGTTGCAACGGGTATCCAACTCCAAGGATTCCATGGGTTACAACGCACGTACTGACAAATACGAAGACCTGAAAAAAGCAGGTGTTATCGACCCAACTAAGGTTACCCGCGTCGCTTTGGAAAATGCTTCGTCTATCGCTGGAATGGTGTTGACTACCGAATGTGTAGTGAACGACAAACCAGAAAAAGATGCTGCAATGCCAAATATGCACGGTGGTGGCGGTATGCCTGGAATGATGTAATCGATCATCGATAAGATCATAAATATACCCAAAGGGATTGATGGCAACATCAATCCCTTTGTTGTTTTTACATTAAGACATCTCGTTATTTGCAGATAAAATACCACTGATTAAACTTTATTGTTTTTCTTCTAATTCTTTTGCTTGTTCAGGTACAGCGCTTAAATTTACCCAACAAACCATAGTACCTGCATCATGACTCTGCAAATCCGTACCCTTGAAGAATACCACGCGGCCTACCAACGCGCAGTTGAAAACCCCGAAGCATTTTGGGCCGAACAAGCTGAAACCTTTCAGTGGAGCAAGCCCTGGGATAAGGTGTTAGACTGGAATTTCGAAGAACCTGACATCAAATGGTTCCTGGGCGGACAGCTCAACATCACCGAAAACTGTCTGGATCGCCACTTGAGCACCAGAGGCGACCAAGTCGCCCTCCTCTGGGAAGCCAACGACCCCGAAGCGCCCAATCGAAGCTTCACTTACCGTCAACTCCATACCGAGGTATGTAAAGCCGCCAATGCCCTCAAAGCCAATGGCATTCAAAAGGGTGACCGGGTCTGTTTTTACATGCCAATGGTACCCGAATTGGCGATTGGCATCTTGGCCTGCGCACGGATTGGTGCCATTCACTCGGTTGTATTTGCGGGTTTTTCGGCTCATTCGCTGGCCGACCGAATTAAGGATGCCACCTGCAAAATGGTCATTACTTCAGATTACAACAGCCGCGGTGCCAAACACATTCCGGTTAAAAAGGTGGTCGATGAAGCTTTGACCATGGGTTGTGATTCCATTGAAACCGTTCTGGTTTACCAATGTGTAGAAGCTCCAGTAGCCATGCAAGCTGGGCGCGACAAATGGTGGCACGATGAGGTCAATCCCCAATCCAGTGACTGCCCCGCCACGGCAATGGACTCCGAAGACATGCTCTTCATCCTCTATACTTCCGGCTCTACGGGTAAACCGAAGGGTGTAGTCCATACTTGTGGCGGCTACATGGTGTATACTGCTTACAGTTTTCGCAATGTTTTTCAGATTCAGGATGGCGATATTTATTGGTGTACTGCCGATATTGGCTGGATTACCGGGCACTCTTACATTGTGTATGGGCCGCTGTTGAGTGGCGCAACTTCCATCATGTTCGAAGGCGTTCCTACGTATCCAGACGCGGGGCGTTTTTGGGAAATCTGCGACAAACACCAGGTAACCCATTTTTATACGGCCCCTACTGCCATTCGGGCGCTACAAGCACAGGGAGATTCCTGGGTAGAAAAGCACAGTTTGTCAAGCATAAAAGTACTCGGCAGTGTCGGTGAACCCATCAATGAAGAAGCCTGGCGCTGGTATTTTGACAAAATTGGCAAAGGAAATGCGCCAATTGTAGATACCTGGTGGCAAACCGAAACGGGAGGCATCCTGATTTCTCCGCTAGCCGGTATAACTCCGCTCAAACCCTGCTACGCTACCCTACCATTGCCGGGGGTACAACCTTGTTTGATGACCTCCGAAGGAAAAGAAATTGAAGGAAATGACGTAGAGGGCTTGCTCTGTATGAAATTCCCCTGGCCTTCCATATTGCGTACCACTTATGGCGACCACGAACGTTGTCGTCAAACTTACTTTAGCCCCATCAAAGGCATGTACTTCACGGGCGATGGTGCGCGCCGGGACAAAGATGGTTACTACCGCATCATTGGCCGCGTGGATGATGTAATCAATGTATCGGGCCACCGTTTGGGAACAGCAGAAGTAGAAAACGCGATCAATCAACACCCTGGTGTAGTTGAATCAGCGGTGGTGGGTTATCCACACGACATCAAAGGGCAGGGCATTTATGCTTATGTGATTACGACCGACCCAGTCAGTGACGAAGATCAGTTCCGCAAAGAGGTATTGGAGGTGGTCAGCAAAGAAATTGGCCCCATCGCCAAGCCGGATAAAATACAAATCGTCAACGGCTTGCCCAAAACCCGCTCGGGCAAAATCATGCGCCGGATTTTGCGCAAGGTTGCGGAGGGCGACACTTCCAATCTTGGCGACATTTCCACGCTGCTCAACCCGGAAGTGGTGGAGGAGATCAAGAGTGGGGCGGCGCAGCTGTAAAAAAGGGTTCCAAGGTTCCAAGGTTCCAAGGTTCCCGGGTTGGGCAACCGAACCTTGGAACCCTGTTGGTTGGGCAGTGGCTATCAAAAAAATCATGAAAGGAAACGTACCTTCTCAAAAAAAACAGGTGTATCCCATCCGGGAACACCTGTTGGAGTATTTGATCAAGTACAATCGCGCGGCTGATCTGCCACTGCAATACAGCGATTTGTTGCGCTACAATACTGCGATCCCCCTGATCGATCAGGAGGGCAACGATACCCTTTGGGAAACGGTGTATTACCCCGAGTACGATCAAAAGGAAATTTATCAGTCCCTCAAGTACATCTATTCGCTGCTCAAAGTGGATGGAAACGTAGAATTGTTGGATCACCTCACCATTGCCCGAATTGACTACTGCAATTTTGGCAACTCCAAACCCTTCCGCATTCGCATCATCAACCGCATCAATGACAACTACGATCACTTTTATGTCAAACAAGCGGATGCCTCGCGCGTGTATGGCCTGGAATTGGAAGATATCCTTTCGCCCAATACGATGATCTATATCGTGAGTGGTAGTACTTTGATCGAAGAGCACATTGCAGGAGTACCGGGTGACGATTTTATGAAACGCCACCTGCAGGAATCGGTTTTTAACAAGACCAGGATCGCCAAGGAGTTTGTCAAATTCAACGAACGTTGTTTTGCCCGGCTTTTGGGAGACATGCGTTCGTACAACTACGTAGTGGACATCACCCCCGATATTGAAGGCAACCAATACCGGATGCGGGCCATTGACTTTGATCAACAGTCTTACGAGGGGCGTAAGAGTTTTTATCTCCCCCAATACTTCAGGGAAAACAACCCGATTATCTTTTTAGGCATCAACAACATGGCACCCGAATCTGTTTTACAGTATCAGTTGGAAGAACGTAGTTTGATGGCCGTACGCATGAAGACCCAGCCCAATCGCACCGCGCTTTTTTTCCAAACCATGATGGCGGATGACATTGCTCCCTCTGAAAAAATCCAGCAACTTCGAGAAGAGCTGATTTACCACCACAAGAATGACATTTTTGACAAGTGTTTTACAATGGGACAAATTGTGGTGAGCAACATTAATTTGTTGACGATGAAATACCATCGGTAGAAAATGGACAAAAAAAAGGCCTCCCCCGAATGCGGAAAGAGGCTATCCCAAAAACCGATTATACGTTACAATGGGTATGCTAGCGTGTGGAATCAGACCTCAAAAACCACGATGGCACCGTCAAACCCTGGTCAATTCTTTACGCTGAGGTAAATTTAATCAAAGTTTTTGTTATATAAAATTTTTATTTCTTTTTCGTCTAAAGGTGCACTATGATTTACGGATCGGAGGTTTTGCCAAGGTTAACGGCAAGTGAGGAGCAAAGATACGCCCGGCATTTGGCGTTACCAGATTTTGATGTCGTCGCTCAACAAAAACTCAAGGCTGCCAAAGTACTGGTGGTAGGCGCTGGTGGGCTGGGTTCTCCCCTCCTACTCTATCTGGCCGCTGCAGGGGTGGGCAAGATTGGCATTGTGGATTTTGACACCATCGATCTCAGCAATTTACAACGACAGATCCTCTATACACCCGAGGATTTGGGGAAGTCTAAAGCCCAAACGGCGGCACAGCGCATCCAAACCCTGAATCCACATGTGGAGGTTCAGGTTTACGAAACGGCGCTCAATGCCGACAATGCACTGGCCATCATTGCCGAATACGACCTCGTTGCAGATGGAACCGACAATTTTCCTACCCGCTATTTGGTCAACGACGCTTGTGTACTCACCGGGAAAGTCAATGTTTATGCCTCCATTTTTCGCTACGAAGGGCAAGTTTCGGTTTTTAACTTCCCGCTACCCGATGGCAAACGGGGGCTCAACTACCGCAATTTATATCCCGAACCTCCGCCACCGGGTACCATTCCCTCTTGCGCCGAAGGTGGTGTATTGGGGGTGCTCCCCGGAATCATCGGCAGCATGCAAGCCAACGAAGTCATCAAAATCATAACCGGCATCGGGGAGCCATTGGTGGGTAAACTCTTCCTTTTTGATGCAGCCAGCATGAGTGCCCGCAGCATCAAATTAATGGCGCAGGAAGCTTATCCCATCACAGCTCTACGTGACACGAGCTACTATTGCACACCATCACAATTGGAAGTGCCGAGCATTTCGATGGAAACACTCGAAAAATGGCGCTCCTCCGGGCATAGTTTTCAGCTGATTGATGTACGCCAACCCGAAGAATACGCCCGGCAAAATCTGGGGGGAATATTGATCCCCTTGGGAGAATTGCTGGATAATTTGCATAAAATTGACCGCCAACACCCCGTAGTTGTCCATTGTCAAAGCGGAGTTCGCAGCAAAGAAGCGATTTTACTGCTCCAACGTCAAATGGGGTGGCAAAACCTGTATAATTTGTTGATGGGTTAATGTGTTGATCGTACCTTTATTAGGACTTCAATACTTTAACCCACTACCATATTCTTACATTAGTAGTGGGGCAAAAATAAGTGATCATTTTTCCTGAGCCAGAGGATTAGATAAGACACTTGAAATGAAACGTTTACTTATCTAATCCTCTGGCAAAATGATCACTTATTTTTTTATCGCCCCTTAACCCCTCAACACATTAGCAAATTAGCAAATTAGCACCTTATCTTTAGCCTATCAAAACCAACCTATGATCAACATCCTCGACCTTCAATTTTTGGGTGCTTCGGAAGCAATCGCTGTTTTTTTGATTGAAACCGACAATGGCCCAATTTTGATCGAAACTGGACCCTACTCCACCTTTCCGATTCTGGAAAAAGGTTTGGCTCAATACGGCTACACCCCCGCCGACATCAAACACGTTTTTATCACCCACATCCATTTTGATCACGCTGGAGCCGCCTGGGCTTTTGCGCAACACGGTGCTACCATTTACCTGCATCCCTTTGGGGAAAGGCATATGAACAATCCTGAAAAGTTGGTCAATTCAGCCCGACGGATTTATTTGGATCAAATGGATGTACTCTGGGGAGAAATGAAACCTATTCCGCAGGCACAATTGCGCGTAGTCGCGCATGGCGAAACCATCTATTTAGAGGGGGTAAGTGTGAAAGCCTGGCATACTCCGGGGCATGCCGTGCATCACCTGGTTTGGCAAATTGGAGATAAAGTTTTCACTGGCGATGTAGCAGGTGTCAAAATAGGAACCGGCATTGTAGTTCCACCCTGCCCTCCACCCGACATCAATGTGGAAGACTGGTTGCAGTCCATTCGTTTGTTGTCCAGCTTAAAACCAACTGAATTGTACCTTACCCATTTTGGCTTGGTCAAAACGGATATCCCCAATCATTTGCTGGATCTGGAACGACATTTGTTGGATTGGGCCAATTGGATCAAACCTTATTTTGACGATCAAACCCCTGTCGAAGCAATCATCCCAATATTTGAGCAATACGTACAACAGCAGTTGGTTGATGGCGGTGCTACACCAATTGATTTGGAAAAATATGCTGCGGCCAATCCGGCGCACATGAGTGTGGCGGGCTTGTTGCGGTATTGGGCGAAGAAGACGGAGCAGTAGCCCCAAGAATGTTTTTGTTTTCTGGAAGCGGAGGGCATGAATTGCCACGTGCTTTAGCGCGTGGATCAGGATTGCACCTTCATATGGGCTTTATTTTAAGCCGGGCTAAAGCCCAATAGGAGATAGCCATGTCAACCACCAGCTGAAGCTGGAGGCAATTCATGTCCTCCGAGCAAAATATCCACCATTACTGTGGCATAAAATCCTCAATTCCCCAAAATCAAATCCGCCGCTTTTTCCGCAATCATAATGACCGGAGCATTCGTATTCCCCGAAACAATCGTGGGCATAATCGAAGCATCTACCACCCGCAAGCCTTCAATACCCCGCACTCGGAGTTGTTCATCCACGACGGCCATTTCGTCGGAGCCCATTTTGCAAGTTCCTATGGGGTGGTAAACCGTTTCTACCCGGAGTCTGATGTGTTCGATGATGGCTTCTTCCGAAGCACCTTTTGCAGGTGGAGCCACGCTTGATTTGGTAATCGCCTGCAATGGACTTTGATCCATAAGTTCCAAGGCCAGTTTGATGCCTTCAACCAGTATCTTCAGGTCATGCTCCTCGCTAAGGAAATTGGGCTGAATCAGTGGTGCTGCAGCTGGGTCGGTAGAGCGCAAACCCACGTAACCCCGACTCTTCGGCTTAAGCAAAGTGGGCAAAATACTAAAGCCATCCACCGTTGGCAGCGTTTTCCAATTGTGCAAATCGGTATTGTAATCCGCCTGAATGGGTGCAAAATGCAATTGCAGATCTGGCCGATCATTGTCTTTGAATACCTTCGTAAAAGCGACTGCTTCTAAGGGCCCAATGGTCATGGGGCCGGATTTAGAAATCGCATACTGCAATAAGTACTGCAGTTGACTCAGTGGTTTCAGCGCATGATTGAGTCCTTTGGTGTGGGTAATGGCCGAAGCATTGACAAACAAATGGTCTTGTAAATTTTGGCCTACCCCAGGCAAGGCTTTTTTGACGCTGATTCCCCATTTTTTCAATTCTTCTGCTGGGCCAATGCCTGAAAGCATCAGCAACTGGGGGCTTTGAAAAGCGCCGGCACACAAAATTACTTCTCGCTTGGCCATGGCGGTTTGTGGAGATTTTCCAGCCAGCAGAAATTCCACACCTACTGCCCGGTCATTTTCAATCAACAAGCATTGGGTTTGCGCCTGAGTAATGACCTGCAAATTGGGCCGTGACATTGCCGGTTTCAAAAAGGCCGTCGCCGTGCTGTGCCTTTTTTGGTCTTTGATGTTGAACTGAAAATAGCCTGCACCTTCTTGTTCGGCACCATTTACATCTTGATTTTCGGGTATTCCCATGATTTTACATGAGGCGACGAATGCCTCGGCAGCTGCCGAACGATACTTTTGGTTGTAGGTAACATTGAGCAAACCACCCTGGCCGTGATAGTTTGGATTCAATTGATCCAATTGCTCATTGTGCTCGGAACGTTTGAAGTAGGGCAATACCTGATCAAAAGCCCAAGATGGATTGCCTAATTTGGCCCAATCGTTGTAGTCTTCATGGTTTCCTCGAATATAGGCCATCGCATTGGTAGAACTACAGCCCCCCAAGGTTTTGCCCCTGGGCAAGTATACACGGCGATCATAGAGCTGCGCCTGCGGCTCGGTTTCAAAGCCCCAATCCACCTCCGAGCGGTGCAATTTGGCATAACCCGCTGGGATGTGAATTTCCAGTTTGCGATCTGGAGCGCCAGCTTCCAATAATAAAACCTGATTGGCGGGATTGGCTGAGAGGCGATTGGCCAATACGCAGCCCGCCGAACCAGCCCCGATGATGATGTAGTCGTAAGTCATGCGATCAGCTATTAAAAAGCATGTTTATAAAACTGGTATTAAGCCAGTAACTCATCCACCAGTTTGCGTACTCCAGTCGTTGCCTTTTCAGCGATAATTTTCACTTCGGGATAATGCCGAGCATCTAAACTGGGTTTTGGATCAACGTAATATATTGGTGTTCGGCCCGGGGCATAATCCACCAAACCTGCCGCCGGGTAAACTTGCATGGAAGTACCGATGATGATCAAATGGTCGCATTCACCAACCAGCTGGGCACCCTCGGTGATTTTGGGCACCATCTCCCCAAACCAGACGATGTGTGGCCGCAGTTGTGCCCCTTTTTCACAAAGGTCTCCAAAATTGAGATCACCCTCCCAATGGTATACTAGGTTTTCGTATACGGAACTCCGTACTTTGCGCAATTCGCCATGCAGGTGGATGATCGAGCTACTGCCCGCCCGTTCGTGCAAGTCGTCCACATTCTGAGTGACGATGTGCACTTCGTATTTTTGTTCCAGTTCCACCAAAGCATGGTGTGCCGCATTCGGTTGCACTGTTTTGAGTTGTTGCCGGCGTTGGTTGTAAAAATTGAGCACCAAGCCAGGGTTTTTGCGCCAGCCCTCTATCGAAGCCACTTCCATAATGTCGTGTTGCTCCCATAGCCCATTGGCGTCCCGAAAGGTGCTGATGCCACTTTCGGCGCTCATGCCAGCTCCGGAAAGTACAACAATTTTTTCCTTTTTCATGGTTAGTCTAGTAAAATTTATGCCTCTATAAGGCCTTTTCTGAAAACAATTTTATCCCGTCCTTCCTTATAGTTGTAAAGAAACTCCAATGGAAACCAATTTAAACCTAGCACTATCCTTATCCGGCGGTGCCGCACGGGGTGCCTATCAAATCGGCGTTTGGCAAGCCATGTACGAGAACGGTTTTCAAAACAACATCAAGGTTGCTACGGGCGCTTCAGTTGGTGCCATTAATGCAGCCCTGATCGCCCAGGGAGATCTACCCAAAGCTTTGGACTTGTGGCGCAACAGCCACCCCGAAGAAGCTTTTGATCAATTGCACGAAAAGCCAGAAGAAGGTTATTTAGGTTTGGTCAAAGACGGATTCCTCCATCGTGGCATTCGGGTCAATGGGTTGAAAAAACTATTACGTACTGCACTCAATGAACAGGAGATTCGCAACTCAAAGATCGACTTTGGACTAGTCATTTACAACCTGACTAAATGTAGAGGAGAGTCTTTTTTCCAAGAAGACATCCCCAAAGAACTTCTGGTAGAATACATCATCGGCAGCGCCAGTTTTCCTGCTTTCCAGTCCCATCAAATTGGCCAAAACAAGTACATCGACGGCGGGCTTTACAAAATCATGCCCGTGGATATGACCTTTCAAAAACCCAATATTGATCTACTCATTGGCATCGACGTCGCCGAGGCCTCCAAGTTTTTGCCCTTGTTGTGGGGGATGAAACGCAAATACGGCGAAAAACTCCTGTACCTGCGTCCATCACGCACCTTACCCAATCCCGTGAACTTTTCGGCCGAAGCCCGTGAGCTACAGTTGGAAATTGGTTACGAAGATGGCCTACAACTGCTTAAAAAAATCGCTGCTCAATCCTGAAGTTTTTTGTTCCAAAAGTAGTAAAATGGCAATCCGGTAGCAATCAATCCGATGCCCATCAAAGCTTCACGCGGTTGGTTGATCAGAGTGTTCCCAATCAAAACGATACAAAAAAAGATGAACACAATGGGAACAACGGGATACCCCCAAACGCGATAAGGGCGGTGAGCATCTGGCATTTTGCGCCGCAAAATAAAGACCCCCATCGTGGTAGCCCCATAAAACAGGAAGGACGCAAAAATGAGCATGTCCGTCAATTGATCAAAACTACCGGAAAATACCAATCCACAAGTCCAAATACACTGATAAATCAAAGCTTTGCTCGGCGTTTGGTATTTAGGATGGATTTCATCGGCACCTTTAAAAAACACCCCTTCGCCCGCCATCGCAAAATAAGTGCGCGCGGCCAGCAAAATGGTCGTATGCGTAGAAGCCAGGGTCGTCACCAAAATCAGGATCGAAATAAAATATCCTCCACCGGCCCCCCAAAAAGACTTGATGGCTTCGACTGCGGCGATACTGTTGGTTGATTTTTTGATCTCGATCAGTTGATCCACTGGGAGCAGCACCAAATAAGTGAGATTGGCCAATAGATACACCGTAATCACGGTCATGACACCCCAAAACAAGATGATTGGCAAATTGCGGTTGGGATTTTGAATTTCTCCACCAATGTAGCCAATGGTGTTCCAGCCCTCGTAGGCCCAAAAAGCCGCCAGCATCGCGGTAAACATGGCCGAAACCAGTCCGCCCCAGCCCGGGCTAACGTATCCTGTTGCATTCTGGCTCAAGCGGCTCCAGTCCGCCTGACCACTGCTCAAACCAAAGACGATAATGGTTGAAATGCCCAGAAGTACCAAGATGATCAACCATTTGCTGATCTGCCCGCCAAGTTTAACGCCCCGAATGTTGACAAACGTAAGCAGAACGATTACAAGAACCGTGAAGAGTTTGACACTCAGGTTGTCAAAAGGGTAAATCCAACCACCTATATTTACACCTGCCCATTGCGGCAATAAATCAGGAAGAGGGAATAATGAATTAAATGATTGAGTGAATACATACGCAATCGAAGCAATGGCAGCCGTTTTGATTACTGCAAAATTTGCCCAGCCAAATACAAAAGCAAAAAATTTGCCGTATATTGTGCGGTAATAGCGGTATTCACCGCCTGTTCCAGCCAACAAACTTGCTACTTCGGCGTTGCTAATTGCACCAGCCAAGCTGATTAATCCGCCGAGCAGCCAACAAATCATAACCAGCCAAGGCGATTGAAGTGTTTCGGACATTGGAGCTACTTTTTTGTAAACTCCTGATCCGATCATGGAACTGATGATCAGTGCTATAGCTGTGGGTAGGGTAATCGCCGCAGCCAGCTGTTTGGTCTTGTTGGTGTTTGACATACTCAATACTTGTGAAATTTTTCTTCCTATTCGAATCAAAAATACAATCCCATAACAAAGACACAAGAATTATTTTTCCCCTAATTTTAAATTAACTAAAATGTTTAACACTGTGAACCAAACCACAAAGAGGATCATGCCCCTCTTAGCCTTGTGGACTTCAGTCATTTTTGGCCACGCTAGTCCCCTGAATTTACCTGCCACACCTGTACTTCCGACTGTAGTGGCGACTGATCCCGCACACTATGACTTCTCGTATGACGATGTAGACTTCATGTTACAACTGATTGAAACCCACCGCAATTTCAAACCATCCAATGCTTTTTTGGAGTATGGTGTGATGTTTTTTCCTGAAACCGACCCAGCTACCAATCAATTGCGCTTGGTTGCCAAAGCTTGTATTATTTTTCCTTACGAGGCTATACCACTGAATTTGCCGGGCAATCATTTTCCAGGAACATTAACCGGAGAGGATTTTTTTGATGAGACTTTTTTAAAGACCTTTAAAAAAGACCCTGCTCTGGCGAATGGTGTAGCTCAGGCTTATACTTTTGCCGTTTTGCTCGAAAGTCAAGTGCAGCTTTTGGTAGCTACTTCCGGTGTAGTCGGACTTAAAGCCTATCAGGTGAAGGTTGATTACGGGATGATCGTCCCTCCTGCAACAACAGCAGTTTATTACAACCTCAACATCGTAAATGACATCCCCGGGAAAGGATTTGCCGATGGGGCCCAATTTTTTCTCGCCTATCCTTGTCCACCATGGTGGAGAATCTAAAGATTGATCGAGAAAAAACGTAGTTAAGGCGAAAATTCAGTAGTTCTCTGCTGGATTTTCACCTTAGTGATCTACCTTACTGGTGAAATTCAGAACACCAACTAACCGTGATTCAACTGCTCAAATTTTCTTCATTCTTCTTCTTCAGCTTATTTTTCTCTTGGCTGTGCTCACCTTTATTTGGCCAAAATGATTTATTCTTTCACGAATTGACCAGCCAAAATGGCTTGGAAAATACCAAAGTCGTATTCGTTTTTAAAGATTCTCGTCATTTTAATTGGATAGGAACACTAGGTGGCCTTTACCGCTACGATGGTGCAGAAGTCGTTAAATACGGGCTGGAAAAAGGCATCAATGATCCTTATTTGCAAAGCTCAATGGTGGAAGATCAAAAAGGAAACTTGTGGTTTTGCTCCTTAAAAAAATTATACTGTTATGATCGGCTTCGGGATACTTGTCTGAATTTCGGAGGATTCAAATTGGTCAATGGTGAAGAAACCTTGAGTGATTATAGCCTCATCCATCTGGATGCTCAAGATCAGCTTTGGTTAACTGCGGGAAATGGACTTTATTCCGTTGATCTACAAAAAACCATCCAAAAAAACCAATTGATTTTTCAACCCTACTCCACAGGGAATGATCACATTAGTGGAAAAAGATTTTCCCCGATTTTGGATGCTCAAAAGAAAGTCAATGGTTTTTTTGAATATCGTTTTTATAGTCCTGGCTTGAAAATTTGGACCTTAGGTGAAAAAAAAACCTTCTCAAGTCGTTTGTATTTTTCCAATACCGAAACCGATCAGGCAGCATACGATATTCGACAGGTACTCCCTTATCCGGGTCAAAAAAACAAGTACATCTTGTGTACCTCCGTAGGATTAAAAGTATTTGATACCGTCAAAAAACAACTCCAGGATTTATTCACCTTACCCACTGCCCCTCATTTCACCTATGCCATTTTCATCAAACCACATTTGTTGTTGTGCAGTACCTATGAAGCCCTGTATTACTTCGATTTGACAACGGGTAAACACACTAAAGTCAACGATTGGTCTGGCAGGCTCAATTCAAATATCATCTCTCATCAAAAGTTCAGCGAGTTGGTTTTGGATCGTGACGGGATACTTTGGGGCTTGGTTTATGATGAAGGCTTGTGTTTTACAAACCCAGAATTGATTAAGGCCCAGTTTATTCCTATGGATTTCGGCATAGAATACCTGGAGGTGATCAATGCCCAAGAAATGCTAATTGCTGGCCAAGGAGGACTTTATTTATTTGACGGCCAAAAAATTCAACAACATTTCCCTCTAGATGAATACGTTACAGGGTTATACACCGACAAGCATTTGAAGTTGATCTGGGTGCTCACCGATCAAAAGATTTACCATTACCATCCTCAGTCAAAAAAACTAACTTTATATCTGAATACGAATGAACCCACCTTAGGGCTTTATCGAAGCATGAACAATACTTACTGGGTGTCAGGCTTATCCGATACCAAACGATTGAACCTTACAAAAAAACAAAAAGAGCCCTTAGGCGACCAGCTCGATTCACTTTTGGGTGTGTACAACATTTGGGAAGACAGTATTCATCAACGGATGTATTTGCATGAAAACGCTAGCACTTTTCACATTTATAAAAACCGGAAAAAAGAAAAGTCTTTCTCTTTGAATGGTAGAGTTGGTGGACAAATTATTCCACGTGGCAGCAACAAAGTTTGGATGGTGAGCGACATTGGAATTACACTCATTGACCGCAAACAATTGACCATCGAAAATTTTATCCCCCCCGCAGATTGGCCCTCCAGCTCGCTGACGGGTATCGCTCAAGATAAGCGGGGAATCATCTGGATCAGTGCCAATACCCAATTGTTGAGTTTCAATTCCTCCGGCAAACCCTTGCGGATTTTTTCTCAAAAAGAGGGATTTTTCTCCGCGCCGTTCCAATTTGGAACCCTGCGCCCCTTGAACAAAAACAACTACATCATTGGTGGTCGTTTTGGACTGACCCAATTTAATACCGAAGATTTAGAAAAAAATCTGCCGCTACCCAAAATCAGCCTGACCCGATTGATGGTGCAAGGGCGCCCCTATCATGCTTTGTTTCCGACCGATACATCAATTCTAGAAAAAAATTATTTTAAATTGAGATACAATCAAAACTCTATAGCCTTGCGCTTAGTGGCGATTGAATTTAGTATGCCTACAAATGTAAAAATCCAGTATTACCTGGAAGGCCAGGAAAAAGTGATAGAAACTGCCACCCGCAATCAGTTTAGCGAAATACGGTATGGCAAGCTGGCTCCAGGCAAATATCGTTTGATGGCCAGGGCCGCAAATGCGCACGGTGATTGGAGTCCTTGGGAACAAAAATTTACGTTAGAAATCACTCCGCCCTTTTGGATGCGTTGGTGGTTTATTGTACCAGCCTCTATTGTAGTCTTGTTTATGCTGTTTGGCCTGGTACAATGGTATTTGCGGGCCCAACTGCGCGATGCCCGCATCCGCAACGAAGAACAGGAACGAATCCTGCGCGATATCCACGACCTCACCAGTGGAAAAGTCGTTTTTTTCCAGGATTTTCAAACTTTTGCCGAACGGGAAATTCCTCATCCTGAAGCCAAAGCAAAGGCTTTGAGCATTTCCGAACAAGCCTTGCAATTGTTCAAACGGATCTCTGCCGCCGTACGCAACAGTACCGAAGCAGACAGTACCCTCATAGAATTTTTGCACCAGCTCATCGCCGAAAGCAAAAGAAACATTGGAACAAATCTAGGGTTTTCCGCCAAACTCGATTCCAGCATTCCTTATGCTTGGGTAGCAGGGAAATACAAAAATCAGCTGCGCTTGGTGGTACAAGAGGCCCTGGGAAATATCCTCAAACACGCTCAGGCAAGCAGCGTTTTAATCCACATTGGGGTTGATGGGGGGAAATTGAACATTGTTGTTCAAGATGATGGCAAAGGTATGTCTGAAGCACAAATTGCGCAAATCAGACCTACTGTAAGCATCCAAGAATCGGGCAATGGATTGGGCAATATGTTGAGCCGGATGAATAGCATTGGAGGTGAAATCAAATGGGTCAATAACCAAGGGACTTGCGTGATTATTTCAATTTTCTTGCAAAAAATAAAACCAAAGCGCAAAATTTTCTTCAACTTTACACGGTTGTTGCTGTTGTAAAATATTGTAAGCGTTTGGGAACTTGGAAAGTTGAAGACATGGAAAAAATTCACGTAGCCATCGTGGAAGATCTGGATGATTTTCGCGTGAGGTACAGCCGTTTGATCAATACTACTGAGTCCTTTGTGTGTTTGCCCGAACATCAATTTTCCTGTTGCGAGGATTCTACCAACACGCTTATCTCCGATCCACGTATCAAAGTAGTCATTCAGGACATTGGGATGCCCAAAGGTCACATCAACGGCATTGCCAGCATGCAACAAATCAAACACAAGCGTCCCGATTTGCTTTTTATGATCGCGACCGTGTATGTGGATGACCTGTATTTGTTCGAAGCTCTCTGTGCAGGTGCCGATAGTTACCTGCTAAAAACTGACCCTGATGCTGTGTTCATGCGCCACTTACATGATTTAGCACTGGAAAATGGCCGGCCTTTCAGTGGAGCCCTGATGCGCCGTATTTTAGATGTTTTTCGAAGTCAGGAATCTGATTCAAATAAAGTCAAACTCAGTCCAATACAATCCAAAATCCTGGATACCATGCTTGAAGGGGAAGTCAATGAGACGCCCTACTCCTATGAAGAACTGGCTGAAAATATGCGACGCGACATCAAAGACATTACTCGTGAAATCCGCACAATTTATAAAATGCTGCATGTCAATAACCGCAAAGAAATGATTCGCAAGTACCAAACATGGAAGGTTCGTTTTTTTGGTTTCAACTAAACTGAGTTAGAAGTTAAACGCTGAATTGGAATTTTTTGGTCAAAAGGGTGACCCCAAAAAAAAGTTCTTGTGTCAGGGTTGAACTCCTGGTTGTATTGGCTGATCAGGCGCTGAACATCCTCGTTCAACTGCTCCAAATCCTGATAATCCGCTTTTTTCCTTTTCAATTCGGGCACAATGTATTGCTGCAGGTATTGACCCCATTTTTGGCTAAAGCCGTTTGTTTTAATACCTCCCACTGTTGTACGCAGGTATTTCACATCACTTAAATTGCGCAAAAAAGAACTAAATGGATGGCTACCGTAACTAAAAAATTCAGGGTCATCACTTGTTTCTACCTGCCTGATGACAATCCCGTTGTCTTCATAAAAAGGGAAAATGGTTTCTTTCAAAAATTCAGCACATAGGTATTTATCTGCGGTATAGGTCACCATAGCCTGTACATAGCCCGAATAGGCATCCATTCCAAAGTAGAGGTACACTTTACCCAACCAGGGCCATTGGCCTAAAAAACTAGAAAAGACCGTGATTAAATCCCCTGGTGACTGGATGTTGCGGTACAACTCCAAAAGTGGCGGGTTGTGTTTGCCCACAAATTCTTTTTGTTCCGGATTGAGGAAATATTCAGGAGTTTCAAGTATTTTTTTTTCCAAAGCTTTGAACCGTGCTGTTGCCGATCCTAATTCGTGGAGCTTGAGTATTTTTTGTACACTTACCGATGAGACCCTCACCCCTTCTCCCATCAGTTTGTCGCTGATTCCATGGCATCCGAAAGGATACGATAGCGCCAAATCCAAGATTTTGGCTACAGCTTCATCCCCCATTTTTAGTGGCTCGTAAGGTTTGGGCGCAGCTGGTTCTGGATTTTTGAGCAATTTATAATACTGGCTGCGGCTAATGCCCAGAGCCTGACAAGCGGCGCGCACATTTTTACTCGCCCTAATGATCTCCAGATGATTTATTCCTTTTTTACTTTTTGGCATAAAAAAAAGTGTCCACAAATTTAGTTAACTCTATTCACAATTTCAATCGCGGCAAAAAAAAAAAAAGCCTTCATATTTGCATCGTAGACTTGTGAAAGGCATTCTTTCCTTCAACTTTCCTACAAACGCCTATTCCCAAAACCAAAGTGCAACGCTTATTTACTTGAATCACCATCACGGAAGAAACAATTGAACACTGTAGTGCGACTAGCACAAATTTTCGTGAAGTTCCCTCTTTTTTTTATTAACTCCTCCTCCCTCATCTTTTAGCACGCTAATTTTAGTTTTGAGGGAGGGGTTTTTTTACTTTTGTTCATTACATGCAAATGTAAAAAACGCTTTTTTTTTGTATTCATATAATCCCTTGTTCCTAAGTTTTAGAACACTGTACTACTTTTTCGGCCCTGAGTGAACTACTTTTTCCAAGTTAATTTTACACTAAGCATTTTTTTCCCTAAACTACTCAGGAAATGATCACAAAGGTCCCCCTCAAATTGGGTATAATTGGCGTCAGATCTTCATCAAATTGATCTGACGCCTACATGCTCTCTACTCGTCGATTCCGATCTGCTACATTTATTCTCCTTTAAAGTCACTTTTGGCAATGTAAACCAGCAAAAAGCCTACCGCGACCATTAATGTTCGCGCGATAAAGCCAAAGAAATGCCCTGGTGCGTCCAACCAAGTCAGGAATGAAAAGCGCAGGCCCACAAAACTGAGCGCCAGCGCACCAATTCCTAAAGTTACCAAGATAAAGCCAACCAAGCTGAGCCATTCGGCGTTCTTTTTCATAATGCAAAGTATTTTCCGTTATACCACCCTAACAATCATCTGGTGTTGTGGTTGAGCAAAATTAAGGGCTTTGCTGGTATTTCACAGAAATCACTATTTTTATCGCGCTAACACTGCCACATGAGTCTACCAAACAAGCCATTAAAAATCATCGAGTGCCCCCGCGACGCCATGCAGGGTTTAAAAGATTTTATCCCAACGGAGGTTAAAGCAAACTACATCAACCTCTTGCTCAAGGCGGGTTTCGACACCCTTGATTTTGGCAGTTTTGTATCGCCCAAAGCCATTCCCCAAATGCGCGACACAGCTGAAGTGCTGAGCAAATTAGACTTGACTGGCAATCCAACCAAATTGCTCGCCATTGTAGCCAACAGCCGTGGGGCCGAAGACGCCGCTGCTTTTACGGAGATTGATTATTTAGGCTATCCTTTTTCCATTTCCGAGACATTCCAATTGCGCAATACCAACGCCACCATTCAGGAGTCGCTGGAGCGAGTCAAACAGATTCAAGACATTTGTACGCGTTTCAACAAACAATTGGTGCTCTATATTTCGATGGGCTTTGGCAATCCCTACGGCGATCCCTGGAATGCCGAAATTGTTAAAACCTGGGTGGATCAATTGCAAGCGCTGGACATCAACATCTTTCAGCTTTCCGATACCATTGGCGTAGCTACTCCTCAAAGTATTCGTTACATTTTTTCGGAGTTGATTGTCGCTTATCCCGAGCTGGAGTTTGGTGCCCATTTTCATACCGTCCCTCAACTTTGGCACGAAAAAATTGAAGCTGCGTATCAAAGTGGTTGCCGCCGCTATGATGGTGCCATCAAGGGTTACGGTGGCTGCCCAATGGCCAAAGACGATTTAACCGGAAACATGCCCACTGAAAACATGATCGCCTATTTTCATGAGGTCGCTGAGCCTACTGGCATCAATCTAGAAATTTTACTACGTGCCCTGGCTAAGGCCCAGGAAGTTTTCCCAGCACATTAAGTAGTGAGTTTTAAACACTTTTTTATACATTTTTTGCGTTATTGCCGCAAATTTTCTGTTCAACCAGTTCCACGAAGCATGCTGATGAGACCTACTTTAGTCCGTTTTTACTTTCTGTTGTTTGGTTTTTCTGGCCTTTTTGCCCAAAACGACCCCATGCAGGTGATTCGTTGCCTGGCCATCGAACCTGACCAAAGCATTCGCAATATTTTTGTAGATGAATCCAATCAAAAATGGGTCGGCAATGGCAGCGATGTGTACCAGGTGAAAGCCCTCGATTTAGCCACCAAATTGCCCTTAAAAGCTGGGGAGCAATCCCTCCTGGCGCTGGCCGGAGGCAATGCTGATGTGCGTTGGAATGTGGATCAACTGCAAAGTTTGCTCAAAATCAAACTCAACGCCACCACCCAACTGAGCACCGGCTACTACGATGCCCAAAAAGACGTACTGATCCTGGGCACCAATGGCAGTGGTTTTTTTGAACTCAAAACCAAACCTAGTTTACAATTGCTCAACGCGTATACCACCGCCAATTCAAAATTGCGCTCCAATCACATTACCTTGATCTATGCCGATAGCTACAACAAGGTTTGGGTGGGTACCGATCAGGGTTTGCTCCAGGGCAGTGCTGGGAAGTGGGAACTGGTCAACAAATATTTCAATGTCAATGGACTACAAACCTACTTGCCCTTTACCTACGTACTCTCCGATGGCCAACTTTGGCGCTGGGATGGCAAAGGTGATTGGGAGGATTACGGTTTTGACGAACGGATGGTCGAAGGCAGCATCGAAGCTTTTGCCCTTGATGTGCAAGGCCGTTTTTGGATTGCATCCGAAATTCTGGCCCGTTACGACCCCGAAAGTGACAAATTCCAAACCTTTGGTCCCGCGGATTATTACACCAGCCAGTTTCCTTCAGTGATTACCCTCGACAAAGAAGGTGCCATCTGGGTTGGTACCGATGACAAAGGAGTCTACCTGGTAGAAAAAGCCAGCGCCATGACCCTCAACCTCATCACCGGCATTGTGGCCGGTTGTGATCCCAAAGGGATGACCGTCAAAGCCAAAATCACGGGTGGCAAAGCCCCATTTACCTATCAATGGAGCAATGGTCAAAATACAGAAACAGCCAAAGACCTCGGACCGGGGGAATACGCAGTAACGGTAACCGATGCCGCTGGATTAAGCAAAAATAGCCGCGCTGTATTGCCCGACCCCCGCATCACGCTGAAAGTGAGCCAACAAAGTGAAGAATCCGGAGCCAATGCCAAAGACGGTGTGGCAGCGGCCATTGCTACTGGAGGCAGCCCATCCTATTCCTACCTATGGGACAATGGGGAAACCAGCAACATTGCTACAAAACTAACGGAAGGGGCCCATACGGTAACAGTCAAAGACAAGTTAGGCTGTTCAGTAGAAGGCAAAATAAACATTACCCAAAAAACGGCTGCCTTACGCGTGCTGATCGCTGAAAAACAAAAACTCAATTGCAACGGGGATAAAAATGCCGCCATTGCACTCACCGTTTCTGGAGGCAAAGCGCCCTTTCAATACCAATGGAGCAGCCCTGGTCTAAGTGGTGAAACGCCAAGTGGCCTTGTTGCCGGTGATTATCAGGTGACCGTAACCGATGCCACTGGTCAAAAAAACAGCGGTACGATTAAAATTGAACAACCCGCTGCCCTCAGCCTCAACCTGCGTGTACAAACGCCCGCCAGTACCAACAATGCTGACGGCAAAGCACAAGCGCAAGTAAGTGGGGGCACCGCTCCCTATACCTACTCCTGGGACAATGGTGAAAACACCACCTTGGCCAGCAAACTGGCACCCGGCCAGCACAATGTGACCATCACCGATAGCAAAGGTTGCCGCACTCAGGGCAGCATTGAAATTTCCGAAAATGTATTGGCGCTCAATGCAAGTTTGCGCGAAACCAAAAAACTGGATTGCGCCGGAGCCAAAGATGCGGCACTACAAGTAGAGGTCAGCGGAGGCAAGGCACCATTCACCTATGCATGGAGCATCGCTGGCAATAGCAATACCCAGGCCAGTGGGCTCGCTGCTGGCGAGTACAGTGTGACGGTAAGCGACGCCACGGGAAAAAACGTGACCGCCACCGCAAAAATTGAACAACCCGCCACCCTGCAAGTACAGGTCAATGTAACTGCACCAGCGAGCACCAACAATGCCGATGGTAAAGCTACTGCTCAGGTGAGTGGCGGCACTGCGGCCTACACCTACAGTTGGGACAATGGCGAAACCCTGCCCAGCGCCAGCAAATTAGCTCCTGGCAAACACAGCGTGACCATTACCGATGCCAAAGGTTGTAAGGCTGAATCAAGCACCGAGATTTCTGAAAACATCCTGGCTCTAGACGTAAAGCTGACCGCACCAACCGCCATCAATTGTAATGGTGCAAAAGAAGGAGCACTACAAGCGACTGTGAATGGAGGAAAAGGGCCATATACCTACACCTGGAGCGCCAATGGACTGAGTGGCAGCCAGGTCAAAGGGCTGGCCGCAGGTGATTACAGCGTAAGTGTAAGCGACGCCACTGGCAAAACGGCCAGCACTACATTCAAATTGGAGCAACCCAACCCAATTCAGGTTAAAATCAATGTACTTGCACCAGCCAGCACCAACACTGCCGATGGCAAAGCTACTGCTCAGGCCAGTGGTGGTACCGGAGCATTCAGCTACAAATGGGACAATGGCGAAACACTACCCAGTGCAACAAAATTGTCACCCGGAACCCATACCCTCAGCGTAACCGATGCCAAAGGTTGCACGTCAACTGCCAATGTCGACATCACGGAAAATATTCTCCCCTTGGTGATTGAACTGGAAGAAAAATCATCCATCCCCTGTTTTGGTGCCAAATCGGGTGCCATCCTGGCCAAAGTACAAGGGGGAAAAAGCCCCTACCGTTTCCAATGGAGTGACCCCAACACCAAGGATGAAGCGGCCATCGGACTGGCCGCCGGAAATTATACACTAACCGTGACCGATGCCACTGGTGCACAAAAAACGGCCCAGCTCAGCCTTATTCAACCCGAAGCAATCAGCCTTAGTTTGAGCAAAAAATATGGCGTGACTGCTGAAACTGCCAAAGATGGTTTGGCAACCGTACAAGTCAAAGGAGGTACTGGCCCGCTCAAATACACCTGGAGTACCGGCGAAACCTTACCTACCGCCCAACAATTGGGCCTGGGCAAAAACGCAGTTACCGTAACCGACGCCAAGGGTTGTACCGCTATCCTGGCGCTTGACATCAACAAAAAGAACATTCCCGAACTCACCGCTGGCCGCATCCGCAATGGTCAAGCGATTCGGGTCGAACAACTCCAATTTGACATCGATAGCATCAACATCAAAGCTTCTTTTGTCCCCATCTTGGACGAAGTGTTCGAATTTTTAACCGATAACCCCGGCATCACCGTTGAAGTGGGTGGTCATACCAATGGTTTGTGCCAAGACGAGTTTTGTGTCAAATTGTCGACAGCCCGAGCCAAATCCGTTGCCGAATACCTGATCAACAAAGGCATCGAGGCCAAACGGGTCTTGTTCAAAGGTTATGGCCGTACCATCCCTATTGCCACCAATTCTACCCCCGAAGGCCGCCAAAAAAACCAACGGGTGGAAATCAAAATTGTCCGCATGAATGGATAAAATGGGGTGTGGGTGTGAAAGTGTGAAGGTGTGGGTGTGTTGGGGGTAGCTCCGGGTAGTTACCCATGGTCAGGATATCCGGTAGCCCAAAGTCGATAGAAATCGGCACCCTAGGATTAACCCGCCAACCCACGGATTCATCCGTGGGAGGCCACCAAGAAAGGGTGTGGGTGTGAAAGTGTGATTGTGTGGGTGTGTTGGGGTAGCCCTAGGTGGCTGCCCTATGTCTAAAAAAGCGGTGATTCTGTACCTAAAAAAAGCGGTGACGCCCGGTTACCCCGCCAACCCACGGATTCATCCGTGGGAGGCCACCCTACCGCCCCAACCCACGAATTTATTCGTGGGAAAACTCGTGGGAAAACTCGTGGGAAAAACCGTGGGAAAAACCGTAGGAGGTCACCCCCTCCCCCAATTTTTTTCCCACATCCTTTGTCCCTGTGAAATTTTTCCCTATGTTCAGCCTGAGAAACCAAATAATAATTTAGAGACACCAAACAACATCTCTAACAACCCTTCAACTCAGCTGGCTTATGAGCGGACAATTGGACACCAAAGACATCATCGTCTTTCTCATTTATTTCGTTGTAGTCTCCGGTTACGGCTATTGGATTTACCGTCGCAAGAAGAGTGCCACTGCCGACACCAAAGACTTTTTCCTCGCCGAAGGCACCCTTACCTGGTGGGCCATTGGTGCTTCCCTGATTGCTTCCAACATCTCCGCTGAACAATTCATCGGCATGTCGGGCTCAGGTTTTGCGATGGGTCTGGCCATTGCCTCCTACGAATGGATGGCGGCGGCGACCCTTATTGTTGTTGCTGTATTTCTATTGCCCATCTACCTGCGCAATAAAATTTACACCATGCCGCAGTTTTTGGCCCAACGCTATAGTCCCTTGGTGGCTACAGTGATGGCAGTGTTCTGGCTGGTGGTCTACGTTTTTGTCAACCTTACTTCCATTTTGCACCTTGGTGCATTAGCCGTGAGTACCATTTCCGGCATCAGTTACGAAGCCTGCATCCTGGGGCTGTCCATCTTTGCGGTGTTGATCACCCTGGGTGGGATGAAAGTAATTGGTTACACCGATGTCATTCAAGTATTTGTGTTGATTTTGGGTGGTTTGGCAACAACCTATCTTGCACTCGATTTGGTCGCCCAGAACTATGGCTCCAGTGGAGCACTGAAGGGGCTCGGATTATTGGGTGAAAACGCCAGCAGCCATTTCCACATGATTTTAAACCCTGGCCAGATGATGATGCCAGATGGTGAAGGTGGGCAAAAGGATGCCTACCAAGACTTGCCGGGCATTGCAGTACTTTTCGGAGCCATGTGGATTGCCAACCTCAGCTACTGGGGGATGAACCAATACATTACGCAACGAGCACTGGGCGCCGATTTAAAAACCGCCCGGGCTGGACTCTTGTTTGCTGCTTTCCTCAAACTGCTGATGCCCATCATCGTGGTATTGCCCGGGATCGCCGCTTTCTTGCTGTTTCAACAAGGCGAGTTTCAAACCGAAATCACCGAAAATGGCTTTGTCAAACCGGATAAAGCGTATCCGGTATTGATAAATTTGCTACCCACTGGTTTAAAGGGACTTTCTTTTGCCGCCCTTACCGCAGCCATTGTCGCTTCCTTAGCCGGAAAGGCCAACAGCATTTCGACGATTTTCACCCTGGATTTGTACAAAAAATACTTCAACCGGGAAGCCAGTGAGGCCAATCAGGTATTTGTAGGGCGCATTGTCATCGTCATTGCCTTGATCATTGGAGCAGTGGTAGCTCCAGTTTTGCGCAACTTCGGCCAGGCTTTCCAGTTTATTCAAAACTTCACAGGGTTGATTTCTCCAGGGATTACCGCAATTTTCCTCTTGGGCTTTTTCTGGAAAAAAACCACCGCCAATGCTGCACTTTTGGGTGCCATCGTTACCATACCTGCCGGTATCGCGTTGGAACAGTTAATGTCCAATTTACCTTTCATGCACCGCATGGGTTGGGTATTTGTGATTGTAGTCGTTTTGATGATCCTGACCAGTTTGTTGGACAAAAAAGGCCGCGACAATGTCCGGGCCATTGAAGTGGATACTTCCGACTTCAAAACCGCACCGGGTTTCACCATCGGGATGGTCGTTGTCGCCATTATCCTTGGGGTATTGTACTCTGTATTCTGGTAATGACAAATTGAAGTGCTTTACACAAATGGCCAGCAATGAAATCTGTCATTGCTGGCCATTTGTATTATTCCTGACCATTTTAATTTAACGTAAGTTCTCAAATAAATTTAAACACGTAGATTTCATCCTTTTCTTTACATTTGTGCACCCGGTATTTGCGTTATCAAGATTCAGGTTTTTGCTTCAACGCTACTATGGGGCAAAAAAACTCACGTAATTCCGAAAACAAATACACCCATGGTGAGAACGTTACGCATCCTGGTGTTTCTACCGGTACTGTGCTTTTCAACAGCTATTTTTGCCCAATACATCCCCCTGGCCGATACAACCATCCGCGCTTGTGGCGGTTTTTTGACCGATTCCGGTGAGCGCAATTTCAATTACCGCGCCAACGAGAATTTGGTGATGACCATTTATCCCGATCCAAGCCAAGGCGCACGGGTACGCCTCAATTTTCCAGCCATCAATTTAGGTCGAGGTGATCGACTCTGTTTTTATGATGGTAAAGACACGCTAGCACCACTCTTGCAGTGCATTGATTTTTCACGTGGCAATCTGCCTTTTTACGTCCAATCTTCAGCGGCGAATCCCGATTCTTGCATTACTGTTGCATTCCGTTCTGATGCCCAACTCGAAGCCGCCGGCTGGGTAGCCTCCATTGAATGTATTCAGGTTTGTCAAAATTTTGAAGGCGCCGTATTGTTCTCAGATCCTGCCCCTCTCACCCTGGACACCAATAGCATCAACCTATGTCCCGGCGACGATTTGTTCTTGCGCGGACGTGGTTTTTATCCCCAAAACAATACCCTTTACGAGCAACATGACAGCACCTCAGTTTTTTCCTGGGATTTCGGCAATGGCGATATTCTGACTGGGAGGAACGTAGATTATAACTACCTGGAACCCGGCGGCTATACCCTGCGCTTGAGGGTGACCGACATCCGTGGCTGTCCAAGCACCAACCTGGTAGAGAAAAAAATCCGGGTAGCGGCCCGGCCCCGGTTTAGTGTGGATACCACTTTGTTGCCTGAAATATGTGCGGGCGATACCTTGCGGATTCTCGCTGGAGGGACTAACACCTCTGGAGCTGCGGTTAAAGTGACCTCACAAACTACCAGTTTCCAAACTGAATTGGTCAAAGGCGACAATCAGTTCATCCCCGATAACGATGGCCGCAAACTGGAGTCGACACTAGTGGTCGACGGTTTTTTTGTAGGTCAAAACATCACTGAAGTAGACAACCTGCAAGGCATTTGTATCAATCTGGAACACTCCCAACTGCGGGACTTAAACATTGTTTTACGCTGCCCCAGCGGCCAGACTGTCACCTTACAAAACTTCAATGGCCCGGGCGGAAATGCAGTTGAACTCGGCCAATCAAACCCCAACGACGATGCCGCCCCACGTCCTGGACGGGGTTATGAATACTGTTGGAAAACGCCAGTGTCCAACAACAACTGGACTGACTTTGTCGATACCTTTAATCTCGATAGCTTGCCCATTGGGGCTTATCGGCCATTTCAATCGCTGAATCAACTGCTAGGTTGCCCACTCAATGGCGACTGGACCTTGGAAGTAGAAGACCTCAATACGGGTGAAAACGGCTACATCTTTGCCTGGAGCCTGGATTTCCAGCCGGCCATTTTTCCAAAAATCGAAACCTTTATGCCCGGTATCGCCGATTTAACCTGGCGTTTTCATCCGACCATTTTGTTTCAGGATGAAAACAGTGCTTCCGTTTCGCCATCAGATGGCGGCCTAGCTTCTTACCGCCTAATCGCTCAGGATTCTTTCTTGTGTACTTTTGATACGACCATCACCCTGCGGGTAAAACCTAAAAATGATCCTTCTTGCGGCTCCTGTTCACTGACCTTCAATTCATTACCCGACACCACGATCTGTCTGGGTGATAGCCTGGCCATGTCCTTTGTACCCAACGAGCGTTTGAACCAAGTGTTGGTGTACACTTCATTTCCACAGTACAGCTTCAACTTTTTGCAACACCCTCCAGGTTCGCCCTATGGGTCGATTATTCCAGTGAGCAAGGTTGCTCAAAGCACTTTGACCGACCCCCGCAATCAAATTGAGTCGGTTTGTATCGATCTGAATTCCGATTGGGATTCCGACCTCGACATCTTTTTGCGGGCACCCAGCGGCGAGTTATTGGAATTGAGCACAGGCAATGGAGGTTCGGATGACAACTACGTATCTACCTGTTTTACCCCCCGCGCCAGCGATCCCATCAATGCAGGTAGCGCCCCATTTACCGGCGACTGGCTGCCTGAAGGCAGTTGGAACGCCTTGCGTGGTGCCCAAATCGAAGGCAATTGGACCCTGCTGATCACCGATGCATTTGGTACCCAGGCGCAGGAAATCAACGAATTGCTCAATTGGTCGATCCGTTTCCGTTCGGTGGATTCCTTGACTTACCAATGGTCCCCCGCAGCAAGCTTGTCTTGCAGCGATTGTGCCAATCCAAGTGCTCTTTTCTCCACAGATACACAGATCCGTGTGCAGGCACAAAGCCGTTACGGCTGCACTTTTGAGGATGAATTCCAGGTTACGGTACGCGATACTTTTCCTGCCCCACAAGTCAGTTGTACTCAGGTGGGAGCACGCAGCATTCGGTTTTCCTGGTTGCCCACCGCGGCTGGGCAGTACAGCATTCGGTTTTCGATCAATGGGCGGGATTCCATTTTGCCCATTGCCATCAGCGATACCTTTTTCCGCGTCAATAATTTGATGCCCAATGATGAAGTACGGATTGCGGTCCAGGGTTTCAGTGCCGATTCGAACGATGTTTGCAGCGCTGGCATTGGCGTAGCAGTTTGTAGCATTCAACCTTGCGCCATCAACGCGACCCTCACCAGCACCAAAAACATCTCCTGCGTAACCGCCAACGATGGCGCCTTTGAAGTGCAAGTGAACGGCGGGGTGGGAACGGTACAATACGACTTGAGTGGCCCAATTGGCTTGATCCAACCCTACCGCAACGATCGCCTGGATTTTGGTGCTTATCAACTGATTGTTGTTGACGAAGCGCTGTGCAGCGATACTCTAGATTTTAGCATTGGTCAAAACGACTCACTCAACCTGACCCTTAGCCCGGATCGCAGCATCAGTTGCGCCGGAGATCAAAATCTAAACATTGCTTCCAGCATAACGGGAGGTACCGCGCCTTTCCGCTACACCTGGAACAATGGCAGTCCCAGTTCAATTTTGAGCAATGTGGGTGCTGGTCGTTATACCCTACTTGTTTCAGATGCCAATGGCTGTAGAGGAAGCCGCACAATTGTTATCAACGAACCGGCCCCGCTCATGCTGGCCATGATTCCAGAAAATGTGTCTTGTTTTGGTGCCAACGATGGGAGCATCATCGCTACGGGTATGGGCGGCTCCGGGAATCTGAGCTACCTCTGGAGTGATGGCGCCGTTCAAAACAACCGCAACAACCTCCGTGCAGGCAATTTCTGCGTGACGGTTACCGACGCCAATGGTTGTCGCATGACCGACTGCCGAAACATCACTGCCCCAACCGAACTCAAAATTGATTCCATTCGTTTGCGCCAGCCCACTTGCTCCGACCGCAGGGATGGACAAGCGACTGTGTTAGCCTCAGGGGGCACTGGAGTGTTGGATTACCAATGGAATGACCCTCAAGGGCAAATCAGTCGGACCGCTAATTCGTTGGCACCTGGTCAATATCGAGTAATGGTATCCGACTCCAACAATTGCACTGTAAACCAAACCATCACCATCGTCGCACCCTCAGCTTTAGTCCTCCAAATCAACGCCCAATCGGTAAAATGTCGGGGTGGCAACGATGGCCAGGCCAGCATCCGCGTCAATGGTGGCACCAAACCCTACCGTTATACCTGGGAAACTGCTAACCAGAACGATACCACTGCCAACCTATTGAGTGCAGGTTCGTACGGCATCACCATCACCGATGCAAACAATTGTTCGACTGAAGGCCGTGCCATCATCAATGAGCCCGCCAATGGGCTTTCTTTGAGTGTGGAACAAGTACAACAAGGCTGTTTTGGAGCCAAACAAAACCGCGCCCGTGCCCTTCCTACTGGTGGATCAGGAGCACCCTATACCTATCAATGGAGCAATGGCAGCAGCGCCCAGGAAGTAAGCGCCTTGGATTCACTTTCCTACACTTTGACCGTAACCGACGCGACGGGCTGCACCCAAACCAGTTCCATCAAACTGCGTGACCTGCTCGCCATGGAACCCAATACCATCATTTCCCAGCCCTCCTGTTTTGGGGGTTCAAATGGGGCCATTGGCATCAACTTAATCATTGGCCGGCCCAATGCCGACCTCAACCAATACCGTTTCCGCTGGAGCAACGGAGAAACGACCCCCATCATCCGGGGGTTACGGGGCGATGAAACCTATACGGTTACCATTACCGACCCTCAAGGCTGTATGGCTTCCACCACCCGCACAGTACGCCAGCCAAAAGCGATCACGTTTGATATTGCCGCTGATACCCTAGCTTGTAATGGAGCAGCTACAGCTACCGCTACCATTCGCAACATTGTGGCCGACACGCGTAATTTCATCTTCAAATGGGACGCCAAAGCGGGCAATCAAACCACCCAACAGGCGAGCAACCTGCGCGCCGGGATTTATTCCGTCACCGTTACCGATGAATTTGGTTGTTTTGGCATCGGTGCAGTACAAGTGCAGGAACCCACTTCGGTACAGGTATTGGTGCAAGCATCCGGACCCTTGTGCAATGGCGATACCACTGGCAGGGCTGCCATCAGCGCTTCAGGAGGGAATCCCGGCTATACCTATCGCTGGAGTAACGGAGCCAGCACCGCCTTTGTCAGCAATGTAGCAGGTGGCTTGTACCGGGTGACGGTAACCGACCGCAAGGGCTGTACCAGTGTCAACAACGTGAACATTCCCACTCCTAATCCGATCAAACTCAACATCAAAACCCAGGATCCCACTTGTAGCGGCGACCTGGATGGCTCGATCGTGACCAATCCGAGTGGAGGCAAAGCGCCTTATTTGTTGAGCATCAACCGTGGTGCCTATCGTCCTACCCTTGGTGCAATTGGGTTAAAGGCCGGGAATTACGACGTGTACATCAAAGACGCCAATGGTTGTATTACCGTGGAATCTGCCCAAATCGTGGATCGCCCCGCTTTTGCCATCGATTTGGCCCAAACCAGTTTCACCATCCAATTGGGAGACACGCTGCAACTGAAGGGTGAAGCCATCAACAATCAGGGCAACGTGAGTTACACCTGGATTGAACCCTACCCTGGAACGCTCAGCTGTACCACTTGCGCTTCTCCAACTGTACGCACCCAAAACGGCATTGAATACAAATTGGCCGCCAAGGACGAAAAAGGCTGTATCGACGATGTGATTGTCAAAATTTTTGTCCGCAAACAACGGATCGTATTGGTGCCAACGGGTTTTTCGCCCAATGGCGACAACAACAACGATCTGCTGTTGGTCCATGGCCAGAATGGCGTCAAAATCAAAACTTTCCAGGTTTACGACCGCTGGGGCGAAGCTGTATATGTTCGCGAAAATTTCGACATCAATGACAGCAGCACAGGTTGGGATGGTAAATACCGCGAGCAGGCTCTGACGCCTGGGATTTATATCTGGTTCCTGGAAGCAGTATATCCAGATGGATTCACTGAAATCCGCCGAGGACAAACGACTTTATTGCGCTAATGATGAATGGTCCGAATACCGTATTGTTGAGTACCCAGTTTTGTCCACCCGTGCAGTACTTCGCCAAAATTTTGCAGTACGAAAACGTTTGGGTGGAGCATCGGGAAAATTACCAAAAAGGCAGCTATCGCAACCGTTGTCAAATTGCCTCAGCCAATGGTCTGTTGCGATTGTCGATTCCGTTGGTGAAAGGGAAAAACCATCAAACGCCCATTTGGGAAGTGCGCATTGATTATAAAACCACTTGGCCGGCCAAACAGTGGGAGGCCATTACCTATGCCTATGGCAGTGCACCTTATTTTGAGGAATACGCCGCCTTTTTGGCGCCCCTGCTGAACGGAGACAAACGTTTTGAATATTTGTGTGAATACAATGCTGCCCTACTAAAAATGTTCCTCAAATTGCTCAACCTGCGGAAAACGATTCACTACACCGAAGATTATCATTTTACCGCTCCCGAAGGTGTGCTCGATTTGCGCCAAATCATCTCGCCCAAACTCGAATTGTCCAGCGACCCGCATTTTTTTTCCGAACCCTACCCTCAGGTTTTTAATTATAAGTATCAGTTTATGGAAAATTTGAGTATATTGGATTTGCTTTTTTGCACTGGCCCACAAGCATTATTGGTGCTGCAAAAAAGTGCCCGATAATCCACCCGTGCAAACCCGACGCACATGTCAATGAAAAGTATCCAAACCGAAGTAGATGCCAGTTTTCTTTATCAAAAGCTCGCCGAGCACGAAGAAGATCCAGCGATCGCCGAGGTTTTTACCCAAATGAGTGCCATTGAAAAAGGGCATGCCCTGGCTTTTTTACAAGCCAAAAATTTACCAGAAACTGCGCTACCGGGCCCGTCAGGACGAGCCAAAACCTTGAATTCCATCGGACGCATCTTTGGGTACGACTACGTGCTCGGCGTTTTGATGGATACCGAAAAGAGCATCTCCAACGCTATTTTGGTAGCCAAACAAAAAACCAACATCCCGGTAAGCGGGGCTGAAACCAACCACGTCAAGATTTTGCGCAACATCCTGAATGGTGAGGCCAAGGTAGGCAGCAAAGCCATCACCAAGTTTGAAAGCAGGCACCGTTCGGTAGGGGGCAATGCCTTGCGCGCAGCGGTATTGGGCGGGAACGATGGTTTGGTGTCCAACTTTAGCCTCGTAATGGGCGTAGCTGGCGCTAGCGATGGCGAAAGTGGCGTTTTGGTGGCGGGTTTGGCCGGTTTGCTGGCGGGGGCCTTGTCCATGGCTTTGGGGGAATGGATTTCCGTAAAAAGCTCGCAGGAGCTGTACGAAAACCAGATTCAAATCGAATTAGAGGAACTGGAAACCAATCCCGAAGGAGAGCAGCAAGAATTGTCGTTGATTTATCAAGCCAAAGGCATCAATAAAATCGAGGCCGAACGTATGGCTGCTGAGATCATGAAGGATACGGCCAGAGCCCATCAGGTTTTGATCGAAGAAGAATTGGGCATCAATCCCGAAGAACTCAAAGGTTCGGCGATTGAAGCAGCTTTGTATTCTTTTGTTTTGTTTGCCATTGGGGCCATTATTCCGGTATTCCCTTTTTTATTCACCAGTGGATTCAAAGCCATATTGTATAGCTCCGTCTTGAGTGCCTTGGGGTTATTTGGCATCGGAGCAGCCATCACCTTATTTACTGGAAAAAGTGTGTGGTTTTCCGGATTTCGGCAGGTATTTTTTGGACTGATCGCGGCTGCGATTACTTATGGCATCGGAAAAGTTATTGGCGTTTCGCTGGCTGGGTAGACAGTTAAAGCAGGCCATTTGGCCAAATGGCCTGCTTTAACCTTATTTTATTTTTTCCCTTCGTCCCACCTTTCCTGCACTTCAACCTAAATTTTATTCATTTCGGCGAGTACAATAGGGGTAGATGCATCCTTATGCATCTATACTACGTCTTTGATGGCAAATCGGCAATGTGAAAGAACATTGCTGTTTTAACCAACCAATTGCACCTAAATCCTAGTCTTTGTTGACAAAAAAGGGCGGCCATTGGAACTTTCTTTCGGTAAAACACACTAAGAGAAAGAAAAAGCAGTAAAACGAAATCCAAAAGAGGATTTACTCCGTACTTATTTTCAACAATCGATCTTGTTTAACGTTTACATAGTAAAGCTTAAACAAAAGTCGAAGCACAGCGGAACATTGCTTAAATAAAGTGTTAAGGTTTTTTAAAAACATTAACAGGACTTTAAAACTTCATTAAGCAACATCTGCCCAATAAAATCGGTTTTATTGGAAAGCTTTCGAGCGAAAAATTTTGTCAAAAACCCATTTACATATTCAAACGTCATGAACATCCGAAAAATCAAATTGGCCCTTACGGTAGGGCTCTTAAACCAAGAGGCAGGAAATGTCGTACACGACATTCAAGCGATGATGAGCGACTTCCGCGAGGAAGTAGGTGCTTACGTCGGCGCGAAAGTGGTAAAAATGGCCAAACTAAACCCGACCCACGTACAACAAACTTACGCCCTGCAATACGAACGCTGTACCTTGAAAGTTGACCTGATTTCTAATCCGGCCACCAACTTGCAAGTTGTCCGTAACTTTTCCCTGGCATCTTAATCCGATGGCCACTTCTTAATTTTGTTTGTTTCACTCAAGCCAGCAAAATGAACCCTTTCAAAAACTAAGCGGAATCGCGCGCAATGCACGGTTCCGCAATTTTTTTTTAATGGCTCTTACCTACTCTTTTTCAACCCATTCACCATTTCTTTTCAAATAATTAACATCTTTTTCGTGCATGGTCTTAGAATTATGCCTACTTTTGCGCCTTGTTTGAGTAAAGGGGGGTGACGCAATCGCATTTTTGCCGTCAAATTCCCGACGAAAAAATTCTTATGGAACTGCGTAACATTGCTATTATCGCCCACGTAGACCACGGCAAAACGACCCTGGTTGACAAAATGATTGCCCTCGGCAAATTATTCAAAGACCACGAACGGCCCGGTGAATTGATCATGGACAGCAACGATTTGGAGCGGGAACGTGGCATCACGATCCTGGCCAAAAACGTGTCCATCCGCTACAAAAATTACAAGATTAACATCATTGACACCCCTGGTCACTCCGATTTTGGTGGAGAGGTTGAGCGGGTACTCAATATGGCTGATGGCGTACTCCTGTTGGTAGATGCTTTTGAAGGCCCAATGCCACAGACCCGGTTTGTGTTGCAAAAGGCCCTCGAAATGGGCAAAAAACCAATTGTAGTCGTCAATAAGGTAGACAAAGAAAACTGTAAGCCCGACGACGTGCACGAAGCCGTTTTCGACCTGATGGTAAACCTGGATGCTACCGAAGAACAATTGGACTTCCCTACCCTCTTTGGTTCGGGTAAAGGTGGTTGGTTCAGCCCCGACTGGAAAGAAAAGACCGACAGCATCGTCCCCCTTTTGGATGCGATCGTAGAGCACATTCCTGCTCCACACGTAACCGAAGGCAACACGCAATTGCTGATCACTTCACTGGATTATTCCAGCTTCATTGGTCGGATTGCCATTGGTCGCCTCAATCGTGGCACCCTCAAGGATGGCCAGTTTGTAAACCTTTGCAAAAAAGATGGTTCTTTCGTTAAGAGCCGGGTACGTGGTTTGTACGTCTTCGAAGGCTTTGAAAAAATGAAAGCTGAAGAAGTTACTGCCGGTGAAATTTGTGCGCTGGTAGGCATCGAAGGTTTTGAAATTGGGGATACCATCGCCGATATCGACGCTCCTGAAGCTTTGCCACCCATCACCATCGACGAGCCTACGATGAGCATGTTGTTTACCATCAATGACTCTCCGTTCTTTGGTCAGGAAGGCAAGTTTGTTACTTCTCGCCACATCAAAGAGCGTTTGGAGAAGGAATTGGAAAAAAACCTGGCTCTGCGATTGATGGAAACCGATTCTGCGGATTCCTGGCGGGTATTTGGCCGTGGGGTATTGCACCTTGCAGTACTCATCGAAACCATGCGCCGCGAAGGTTACGAACTACAAATTGGTCAGCCACAGGTTATCATGAAGCGCATTGACGGTCAACTCCACGAACCAGTGGAAGACATGACCATCGATTTACCTGAAAACGTTTCGGGTAAGGCCATCGAAATGGTGACTCGCCGCAAAGGTATGATGACATCTATGGAGCCAAAAGGCGATCGGATGATCCTGCGCTTTGAAATTCCATCACGTGGCATCATTGGTTTGCGTAGCCAAATGTTGACTCAAACGGCTGGTGAAGCAGTAATGACCCACCGCCTACTTAGCTTCCAGCCACACCGTGGCGAAATTCCTGGCCGCACCAACGGTTCATTGATCAGTAAGGATCCCGGAAAATCCATTCCTTACTCCATTAACAACTTGCAAGATCGCGGTACCTTCTTCATTGGCACCAACGAAGACATCTACGAAGGCCAGGTTGTAGGCGAAAACAGCCGCCCCGGTGACATGATCATCAACCTGACGGTGACCAAAAAATTGACCAACGTACGGGCTTCTGGCTCCGATGATAAAATCCGCTTGATTCCACCTCGCCGCTTCACCTTGGAAGAGGCACTGGAATACATCCAAGAAGACGAATACGTAGAAGTAACGCCTGCCAACATCCGCTTGCGCAAAATCTACCTGAAAGAGCACGAGCGCAAACGCTCCTCAAACAAGCAGACGGTTGAGTTGGTGGAAGAATAGTTTTCCTCACTCCGACGAAGAATGAAAAGGCTTTCAGCAAGTTGCTGGAGGCCTTTTTGTTTTTCAGTACTAAGGTGTTCCTTCAGTGCCTAAAGTTTCTTAGGTGGTGAAAGAGTACCCTGCTTCGCAGGTTTTGTTTTTTACCACCTAAGAAACTTTAGACACTGAAGGGGCACCGCAGAGGTAGCTTAAATATTTTTTTAAAAAATAACTAGGCGGGAACTTAATCTCCAGAGCCCCGGTTAACACCTACAATTCAACAATTAAAGGTCAAAAACCTGTCCACATGACACGCTCATCTTTTATCACCGCAGTACTCCGACGCCAGGCTTCTCCGGCAGCGCGACCGATCCGAGATCGGGAGGGTGCTGAGGTTCGAGAGCGTGGGTGATCCCACGGCTAAAGCCATGGGTTAAGCAGTGGCGTGGCCTCCCACGGATAAATCCGTGGGTTGGCTGGTAATCCTCGAACTGGTATTTCTCTGATGCGCTGGGTAACCGCGAGGGTTACTCCAACAAGATCACACACGATAGGGTGCTGTAGTTCAATGGTAGAGCAGGGGATTGTCTATCCTCAAGTTGCGGGTTCGAGTCCCGTCGGTACCGCAAAATCGAGAGGGAATGGAAGGCCACCACACCCACACCATCACACTTTCACACCCACACCCATTCTTGTAGGAGTCATCTAATTGGCTAAGAGACTTGCCTTGGGGACAAGGGAATGCCCGTTCGAATCGGGCCTCCTGCACTGTTTATAGCTTTGTCGTTCAATGGAAGGACATCAGATTACGAATCTGAAGATTGGGGTTCGAGTCCCTGCAAGGCTACAATGGAACTAAACCTTGGGTGTTAGGCGACCACATTGGGCTGCTCCAACACACCCACACTCACACTTTCACACCCACACCCTATTTTGCTCCTGTTGGCAAACTGGCTAAGCCTCCGCACTTTCTATGCGGATATTGCGGGTTCGAATCCCGTCGGGAGTGCTATATTTGTCCTTGTAAATGATAAAAAATGCCACGTTTTTTTTTAACACCTGAGGAATTTAATTGTACAGAACAGTTAAGTTTTGTTCAAATCCCAGAAGCGATTAAGCTCTTCTATATCAATACTGGAGTAGAAAAGGCAGACTTGGTTATCTCGGGGATTAACCACAGTATAGAGAAAAAACGTGCACTCGATTTAGATTTCGAGTTCACGCCCGAATTCGCATTCCAAATTTGCGAAGATTATTTTATAGCATTCCAGGAAAATCAACATATAATCAAGGTATTTGATTCTTCGAATTTTATTAGCCATTATCCAGATGAGTTGAGCTATATTTTAATAGAAGGCCCTTCCTTTTATGATGTTAAAACTGATCAATTCAATCACCCTTTTTTGGAAAGTGTTTATTCAAAAAGGGTTCAGAATGAATGGCTGATCAAGACCTGGGTTTTGCATGGCAACTGTGGCGGCTTCTGTGGAATTATTTTAAACACAAGCAGCATTGGTCATTGCTACATTGGAGTATATGGACAATTTTTGTCGTTAACATATGAAGGCAAAGAATATAGTTTTTATCACTACGAAAGGTACCGGCAGTCAGCTTTGGATCAACCTTTTAATGATCATCTATTGGCGTTTTGATTTACACAAATTAATACTTGCTCCGCATTTTATCGGTTACAATATCAGTGTTTTTTCAATCAACTTGGCGTTTACCTATCACCATTCTACCCAAAACACCTTTTGCATGAAACACCAGATTCTTCTTTTGCTTTTCAGCCTGCTTACCCTGCGCCAGGCACCAGCCCAATCCGACAACTCCATCCTAACCGCCATCCGCCAGGAATCCGCCCGCAACTCCCAAGTCATGCACACCCTGAGCCAATTGGCCGACGTACATGGCCCCCGGCTGATGGGCACCCCCAACTACTACCAGGCCGCCCTTTGGGCCCAACAACAGCTCAAATCCTGGGGCATCCCCAACACCCAACTCCAGTCCTTCGACAAAGGCCAGCGCGGTTGGTCAGTAAAGGATTTTCACGTAAAAATGATCGAGCCCCAGTACAGCCACATTCAGGCATACCCCTTGGCCTATACCACCTCTACCCAAGGGGCACAAACCGGTGAAGTCATTTACCTTCCCACTCTGGATTCCATTTATGGCCTGAAAGGAAGATTAAAAGGGAAAATATTACTCCTTGGCGCTTATTACCATCCCGTGAGCAATGTATTTCAGCCTTTTGCCCAAAAATTATCCCCCGCCCTTTTGCAACAAGCCGCTGAAAATCCCGACCCCAACGATCTGCTCATCGGCTACCACAGCCGACGCTCTACCCCCCAAGCCTTCCAATTCCAAAACCTGCTGCGCAAACGCCGCGAGCAGTTTTTCAATTTCTGCAAGCAGGAAAAGGTACTGGCTTTGCTCGAACCCAGCGATTTCCCTTACGGCATCCTGCACGCCGACGGCAATCGGGCCATTCCTTCCTACATGCGC
>JAIXOO010000463.1 GCA_027486765.1 Saprospiraceae bacterium | reverse complement strand
TGGGGCAAAAATAAATGTTCATTTTTCCTGAGCCAGAGGATTAGATAAGACACTTAAATTGAACCGTTTACTTATCTAATCCTCTGGCAAAATGAACATTTATTTTTTTATCGCCCCTTAGAGCCTACCGCGCTTCCAACTTTTTACGCCTAATCGAAGAGGAATGGAATGGAAGTAAATAAAAATATCTCCCTGAGGTGGCGCCTAAGATGAACTTAGATGTCTAAGGTGGTGAAAAAGCAAAGACCTGCGCAGCAGGTCCCATTAACCTCAAAATATCCCATTCGCCGCCGTCAACACAATCGGCTTCCCATCCGTCACGACGATGGTATGCTCATGCTGCGCCACAAAACTCCCATCCCTGGAAGCCAGAGTCCAACCATCCGGCATGGTGTGTGCATAACGGGTGCGGGTAGAGATGAAGGTCTCCACTGCCACTACGGAATTTTTCTTAAAACGCGTATAATTGAAACGATCGTAATAGTTCGCAATATCGTGTGGCTCCTCGTGTAAGCTGCGGCCAATGCCATGCCCGGTCAGGTTTTTGATCACGCGGTAGCCGGAGCGTTTGGCTTCCGTTTCGATGAGGCGGCCAATTTCGGCGATGCGCACGCCTCCTTTGATGTTGTTGAGCGCTTTTTGCAGGATACGTTTGGAAGTATCTACCAGGTGTTGGTGTTTGTTCAAGTCGCGGCCCAAGACAAAAGAACCGCCATTGTCCGACCAGTAGCCATTCATTTCAGCGGAGACATCAATGTTGACCAGGTCGCCTTCCCGCAGGATTTTACCCGCACTCGGGATGCCGTGAGCAATCTCGTTGTTGATGCTGATGCAAGTCCACCCAGGGAACCCGTAGGTCAGTTTGGGGGCTGATTTCGCCCCGTAACCATTGAGGATTTGACCACCAAAATCATCCAACTCCTGGGCACTCATGCCTGGTTTGGCGAATTCACGCATGAGGCGAAGGGTTTCTCCAACCACTTCGCTAATTTGTTTCATGCCTAACAGTTCCGATTCCTTGGTGATCGACATACAAAAGTTTGGGTGTGGAGTGTGAGGTGTGGGTGTGCTTTCGCGATGCCTCTTGAGTTATCCTAAAAAGCCTTTAAACCGCCCAGGTTCCCCCTCACACATCATTTTATAAATCGTTTCAAAAACGTCTTCCGGGTTGGGTTTGGTGAAGTAGTCACCGTCCGAGCCATAAGGCGGGCGATGCGCTTTGGCGGTAATGGTCAGTGGAGCAGCGTCCAGAAACTGATAGCCACCCTGTATTTCCAACACTTCGCGCATCATATAGGCATTCGCGCCGCCGGGTACATCCTCGTCCATGAAGACCACCCGATTGGTTTTTTTCAGCGACTCCACAATGTGATGGTGAACATCAAAAGGCAGTAGGCTTTGTACATCGATCAACTCTACGGAAATGCCCATTTTTTCCAGCATTTTCATGCCTTCCTGAGCTACCCGTACGCAAGAACCGTAGGTTACCAGGGTCACATCCGTGCCTTCATGCAGGGTTTCGGGTATACCAACTGGAACCGTGAAGGTGCCAATGTTGTCCGGCAATTGTTCTTTCAAACGATAGCCATTGAGGCATTCCACGATGATGGCGGGTTCGTCGGAAAGCAGCATCGTGTTGTACATGCCAGCCGCTTGGGTCATGTTGCGCGGGGTCAGAATACACATGCCCCGCAAGGAGTTGATCATCATGCCCATGGGTGAACCCGCGTGCCAGATGCCTTCCAGGCGGTGGCCACGAGTGCGTACGATGAGCGGGGCGGTTTGAATGCCGTTGGTGCGGTAACGCAAACAAGCTACGTCGTCGGACAAGGGTTCCAAGCCATACAGTAGGTAATCCAGGTATTGAATCTCTGCGATGGGCTTCAAGCCGCGCATCGACATGCCAATCGCCTGGCCCATAATCGACCATTCGCGGATGCCGGTATCAAAAACCCGTTCTTCGCCATGTTTGGCTTGTAGTCCAGCAAATCCTTGGTTGACGTCCCCAATTTTGCCCACATCTTCTCCAAAACCATACACCCGAGGGTCTTTTTCGATGATGGCGTCAAAATAGGCATTGAGGATTTCGAAGCCATTTTTTACGGGAGAATCTTCACTGTATTCAGCCGCAACTACGGGGACTTTTAAGGCCGCGTTGGGCGTTTCGCTGTACAGGTGGGTATGGTAACGCTGTTTGGCCAGCGCTTCGATTTTTTTAATCCAGCTGACCAGTTCTTGCCGTGCAGCAGAATCTTCACCGATGGTTTGGTATACGATCCGGCGGGCACTTTGCAACAACTCGCTGATCACAGGGGTAATCAACTCTTGGGCTTCCTTGACCAAAGGCTGGATGTGCGGGTGGCTGCCCAACATTTCCTGATAAATACCTTCAACTTGTTTCCGCGTTTGGATGGTGGGCGATGCATAAGCCTTCCAGGCCCGATCCCGTGCTTCTTTGACCGTTTTGCGGGCCTTATCGCGAATTTGGCGGATTTCATCTGGACTTGCCAAACCTTCAGCGATCATCCACTGCTCCATTTGCAAGATGCAGTCAAAATCGCGCTCCCATTGCAAACGCTCCTTGGATTTGTAGCGCTCGTGGGAGCCAGAAGTGGAGTGCCCCTGGGGTTGGGTAACTTCTTCAATATGGATCAGCGCGGGCTGGTGTTGCTGCCGCGCATCGTCAATTACGCTTTTGTACAAAGCGACCAATTCGGGATAACGCCAGGCTTTTTCCGTGTAAATGCGGACGCCAGCGTTGTTTTCATCGGGTTCAAAACCACTCAAAACTGCCGAAATACTGCCCTTGGTGGTTTGGTATTCCACCGGTACGGAAATGCCGTAACCATCGTCCCAAACCGAAATAACCAGTGGAACTTGCAATACGCCCGCCGCGTTGATCACTTCCCAAAAAATGCCTTCGGAAGTACTCGCATCACCGATGGTGGAAAAACAAACTTCGTTGCCATTGACGGAAAAAGAGGTGCCTTGTGACAAAGCTTTGCTTTCCCGGTATTTTTTGGAAGCAAATGCAAAACCCAGCGCCCGGGCCATTTGGCCAGCGGTACAGGAAACATCTGCTGAAACGTTGTATTGTTCGAGTTGATTGGCCCATTCCCCCGTGTGAGGATCGACGATGGGGGTGGCGAAGTGGTTGTTCATTTGTCGCCCGCCAGAAAATGGATCATTTTCGGTATCGGCGTACAATTGTGCAAAATATTCCTCCAAACTGACGATTCCGAGTGCAAACATCCAGGTTTGATCCCGGTAATAGCCCGCACGGTAATCCCCTTTCATAAAAGCCTTCGCCATCGCAACTTGTGGAACCTCCTTGCCATCACCCGTTACAGCGAATTTGGCTTTTCCGGTCAACACTTCTTTGCGTGCCATCAGGCTGACTTCGCGGCTCACACAACAGATGCGGAAATCTTCGAGAACTTCCTCCCGATTCCATTGCGCATGCTCAGTTCTTTGAGCTGCTTTTTTTTTCTTCAGATCACCCACCATGTGCTAGTTGGCTATGGTTTTATGTCGGTTAGCGTTTGCTAATTTCGGGGCGAAGATATGAAATTTAAGAGAAAAGCGAATAGCGAAAAGTGAAAAGCGAATAGCGAATAGCGAAAAGCAAGTACACCAATTGTTTTTCAACTGTTCTCAATTTTCGCTGCTCATAAATTTTGAGGAGTAAAAATGCCCCTCTAAATTTCGCTCTTCGCTCTTCGCTCTTCGCTCTTCACTTACTGTACCAATAAAGTTTGGGTAAGCACTCCCTGGTTTACTTGCAGCCTTACTTGGTATACGCCTGGATTCATGGCTTGATTCCAGCGCAATTGCTGTTGGCCTGCGTTCAAATAACCATTGTGAACTGTACCCACGTTTTGTCCCAGGTTGTTGAACAATTCTACTTTGACCTGGGTCGCCTCGGGTAGTTCAAAGCGAATTTGTGCGGCTCCTTGCGTAGGATTGGGGAAAATCTCCAATTTGTATTGCGCCTGCAATTCCGTCCGGGTGCTGGTGGTAATCAGAGCTGGGGCTTCGGGCAGGAATTTGGAGGTCCACAAAAAATATTGTCCAGGTTGGAAATTAACCGTTTGGCTGGTGCCACTCACCGTAATACTGTCGCGGGTAAAATAATTGTAGTACTTGCCCGCAGCCGGGAAGTTGACGCTGAAGCTGGTTGACAAGACCCCAAAATTGGCAGCCACCACCACATTCAGACTTGGGTCGCGCAGGATGATTTGTTTTTCCACACTTGAACTCAATTGAGCACTGAAATCGCTGGTGTGGAAAACCGGATAATTTTTGCGCAAGTACAACATGCTCCGCGTCACGTCGAACAAACGTTTCCGGTCCGGCTGATTGAGGTAGTCCCAGCGGATGGGTTTGGGATCGAGGCGACAGCCACTGACGGTGCCATTGGTACAGGTATTGATGGAGTAATCGTAACCCAACTCGCCAAATTGCCAGAGCATTTTGGGGCCAGGAACGCTGTAAAAAATCACCGAGGCCATCTCCTGGCGTTTGAGGGCGGTGCTCAGGTTTTTGACGGAATAACCGCCCGCCGCATTGCCAAATTGCAGGTTTTTGTACATCAAGCGCTCTTCATCATGGCTTTCCATGTAATTGATGGCTCTGGGGTTGGTCATGCCACGAGTGCGGTAATCCAGGTTGCTCAAGCTATTGGAGTAACCCATGGTGCCTTCGTTAAAATTGAAGTTTTGATTGCCCCACAACATCATGCCATTGATGCCCAACTCGATTTCTTCATTGTTGTCGGCAAAATGCTCCAGGATGATGTAGGCATCGGTGGAGTTGGAGCGAATGAAACCTGCATAGTCATTCCAAATGGCGATCCGTGAGGCGTCGTAGTTGCCCCAGAGCGGAACGTTGCCCAGGGTTTGTTTTTGGGTAAAACCTTTGGACAAATCAAAACGGAAACCGTCGACCCGGTATTCAGCAAGCCAAAACTGGAGGACTTTTTTGACAAATTCCTTGGTAGCGATGCTTTCATGGTTGAAGTCGTAACCGACGTTAAAATCGTGTTTGGCCGTGACGTTCAACCAGGGATTGTCGGCAGCGGGGCGGAAATTGGTGTCGTCCCAATACAATTGCGCCAGGGGGCTTTGGCTAAAAGCATGGTTGAATACCACATCCAAAATCACCGCAATGCCCCGCGCATGGCAGGCGTCCACAAATTCCTTGAATTTTTCGGGCGTACCGTAGTATTTGTCCAAGGCCATGTGGTACGAGGGATTATAGCCCCAGGAAACATTGCCTTCAAACTCGTTGACCGGCATCAGCTCGATGGCATTGATGCCCAAACGTTGGAAATAATTCAGGGTATCAATCAAACTTTGGTAATCGTGCCGGGCCGTAAAGTCGCGCAGCAGCAATTCGTAAACCACCAGTTTTTCCCGCTCGGGGCGCTGGAAATTGTCAATTTTCCAGGGATAAGCCGCTTTGCCGGGTTGCATCACCGAAACAATACCCGTGGTTTTCCCGGTTGGATAAGCAGGCAGATTCGGGAAGGTTTGTGCGCTGATGAAACGGTCATTGTCAGGGTCGAGCACCAACGTACTGTAAGGGTCACCAATGCGACGGGTGCCGTCCACCACGTATTGAAAGCGGTAGGTTTCACCCGCTTTGATGTTGGGTAGGGTGATCCAGTGTACGAGGCGGCTGTTGCTGCGATTGAGCAAGTATTCAGAAGAAATGGTCCAGTTGTTGAAATCGCCAATCACGTAAATGCCCACTTTCTCCGGCGCGTACAAGGCCAGGGTTACTTTATCATCCGAGGCCCAGTAATTGATGCCCAACTGAGTGCCTCCGGGCGGATCCTGCGGCGCTTTGACAATGGGTACCAGGTAATTGAAGGTTTCCGTATCCCGAGCTGTGGCGGTAGCCGCGATGAATTGAACCTTGTGGTTGCCAGGAGGGCCTGCGAGCAGGTTGTAGTTGAGTTCGATGCCGTTGCTTTGGGTAAGCTCAATGCCATTGTCCAGCAGGGTCAAAGTGGCGGTTTCGGAGGCTACGGCTTTGACGGAAATGGAAGTGCCTTCGGTGACAATCTGGTTGCGGTTGGCGGGAGCTAGCAAGGCAGTCAGCAGGCCACTTTGGTTGTAAACGTCCAAAAAGAAGTCTTTGCCCCCGGTGTCCTTGCCTTCGCGGTTGCCCGCCGCATTGCGGAATACAAAGGCCATTTTTTGTACGGTGCCGCTCGTGATTTTGTAATACTCGTTGATGCTGGGCTTGATTTCGTACTTGTACACATTGGGCCGACCCGCTACGGCGCTCATGGCCCAAGCAGCATTGGCTTGTCCCCAGGTGGTCTGCACGTTTTTCCAGTCGCTCGTGGAGGTGCTGGCATTGGTGATCACCCCAGTGTGTACGTAGATGGTACAGCCACAATCTTTGAGACCTCCCGTGCCCTGGGTAGCGTCAAAATACACGGTAACGGGCTGGTTGGGACGTGGGAAAAATGGCTCGGTCCAGACGGC
>JAIXOO010000092.1 GCA_027486765.1 Saprospiraceae bacterium | reverse complement strand
TCGCGAATCGTAGAAGCCGGAACCCACGAAACCTTACTCCAAAACAAAGGGTATTACGCCGATCTTTTTGAAAAACAAACCGAAGAGGTTCCAGTATCCAGTTTGTAACGGATGGCGTTAATTTTCTGTAAACTCATTTTTTCGTACACATGTCTAATCCATTCAGCTTTGGGGTTTTACTCCAGCTTGCTGTGCTAATTCCGCGCTGCTAGAGGGAACTTTTTTTGCGAATTCTTTGATTATTCAGGCAATTACTTACTTTTGTACAGTGGTAATCTTATTTATCCGGTAAATTAAAACATCCAAAGCAGTGGATCAGGAGAGAAACCAACGGAGATTTGAGAGCGTGTATTCGAGGAAAATCCGCGCGGGTAAGAGGAGAACGTACTTTTTTGACGTTCGCAAAACGAAGGGTGAAGATTTCTATTTGACACTTACCGAAAGCACTCGTAAATTCAATGGTGATGGCTATGAGCGCCACAAAATTTTCTTGTACAAAGAAGATTTCAACCGTTTTATGGATTCCCTACAAGAGGTGGTGGAGCACATCAAAACGGAGCTGATGCCAGAATACGACTACGACGAATTTACTCGTCGGCACGAAGAATACGATGCACAAGATTTCGATGAGCGGGACGACCGTGGCGATGAAGAGTTCGATGATGAGCCTGTTAAAGAACAACGGCCAGCCACTCCGCCTCCGCCAATTGCTAAAAAATTGGAACCATCCGGCACTCCTTTCAAGGAAGACGATATGGCTTGGTAATACGCAACCAGTGTGTTTGGAATAAAAAAGGAGAGCATTTGCCGATCAAGCAAATGCTCTCCTTTTTTTGTACGAAAATCTCAAGCTACAACCTCTAATCTCTTAGGTGTTTCTTCGGTTTCTTAGGTTTCTTAGGTGGTTAAAAAAACGTGCTCTTCGCGCTTGCGCGCAAGAGTTTTATTTGAACCACCTAAGAAACCTAAGACACCGAAGAAACACCTAAGGCAGGATGGTCTTAATAAGATCCCAGGTACCTCCTCAAAAACCACTCCGTAACAATCAACAACAACAAAATCGCAAACAACCACTTGATGTTGATCAAAGATTTGGTGGTGGCATTTTCATAGATGACGGGTTTGACCGTCCCCACCGCTTTGATCATCGCCGGAATGTCATTCATTTCCGCCTGGCTGACCATTTTACCCCCGTATTGTTCGCTCAACAAGCGTAGGAGCCGATGATCCGCGGTGGTTTCGTACTGCTCCAGTTGGATCGGTTGGACGCTGAACTGGCCATTGTAGGTCAATTGTTCGCCGCCACTGTTGACTTTTCCTTCAAATTTGTAATTGCCTACGGGTAGCGTACCTGCATTGAGGCTGTAGGCTTTGCCCGACTTATTAAAGGTGTAGGTATAATCTTTTCCTTTTTCGCTGGTGATGACGAGGCGTACATCCGCCTCATTGATCAACTCGTAACTCTTATTGTACAATTCTGCATCAAAAAACACTTGCTCATTTTCGCGGTAGATGTTTTTGGACACATTGACCCGGAATTTACGCTTGTCCTCTTTTACACCCAGGTATTGGGTCACTTTGCTCACCCAATCGTCGAACAACTCATGGTTGTCCACATTGAGGAAGTTGAACAAACGCCAGCGCCAGATGCCTTCCGCCAGGAGGGCTCCGGTACGTGCACCATTCTGTTCCCCAAAAATAAACAAAGGATATTGGGTGTCAATCTTGCGAATCCGCTGGTACATCATCACTTGTGCAGAACCACCCACTCTGAATTCACCGAAAGGTGCCTGGATCGGGGGATAATTGGCAAACTCAGTTTTGAGTTTGTCATCCAACAAAAAGAGCCCAAAGTTCCCGGCAAAACGCCCTTGTACGTCGTTGGTATTGCGGCCATCGGTTTGGACAGTGACGAGGTTTTGCACCCGATTGAACTGGCCATAATCCGTCTGGGCACCCGTGACGAACAAGCGGGGAATTCTTTCCCGATCCAAAGTGGCCAAAATGCCCGATGCATCTACCCCTTTACCGGGCAATTGGTGTAGCACAACGTAGTCATAAGCAGCTACATTGCCTTTGAAATCCTTGAAATCAGCTACTTCAACTTGATAATTTTTATTGGCGGAAATACTTTGGCGGATGGCCGAAATATCGGGGTGGGGGGAATGGGCCAGCAACAGAATTTTTTGCCGCGCATCCAGTACATCCACAAAAATATCCTGGCTGTTGTTGTTGCTCGATGCCTCACCCAGTACTTTATTGACCACTACCCGGTAGCGCTGTACGCCAGCTTCGTTGGCGTTGAGGATGATTTCTTTGGTGGCAAAATAGTCTTTGCGATCAATGTTCAGGGGTTGTGAAGACACCAATTGTGTTTTGCCGCCATCCACTTTGTATACTGAAAGTGAGGTCGTATTGCCTGCACAATTGATGGCTGAAATGTCGACCAGCACGCTAAACTGATCCCCGAGGTAAACAATTTTATTGTGAAAAACCCGCTTCAATACCAGGTCTTTTTTCGGCGTAGTATCTCCCAGGGCCACTGTAAACACGGGCACTGCCGATTTTTCACCCGAATATAAGGGATTGTTGCCTTCGTTGTAAATGCCATCGGAGGCCAGAACAATGGCGCCCAGGTTATCACCTCCATACAAATCGTAGGTATTGGAAAAAAGGTCGGCTAAATTGCTGATTTTGTCTTCGTATTTTTCGGGTAGCCCTTCTCGCACCGAACTGCCAAAAGCAAAAGATTTTACTTCGTAATCGTTGCCGAGGTCGCGCTGAAGGCGTTCGAGCTTTTGCTGGTATTCTACTTTACTTTTTCCAAGCGCATTGCCCACCGATTCCGAAGCATCTTGAGCCAGTACAACGATAGGTTTGCGGGTATCGATTTGTTTGTAGCGCAATAGCGGTGACAGCAAAAAGAAAGCGAGGAAACTTGCACCCAAAAAACGCAACCCGCTCATCAACCAACGCAACCAGGGTGCCTGGTCTTTGAAACTATTGTCGCGATAATACAAAACAAAGGCGTAGCCTAAGCCAAGCAACAAGCAAAACAGCATGAACCAAGCAGGGTAAGAAAAAGTCAAACGATCCATAATTGTACCTAAATTGTCGGGTTATCGAGCGAGAAGTCAGCAAATATAAACGATTTTGCGCTCTCTATAGTTGCAAGAGAAAATTTATTGTTCCTAAGCAACCCAAAGCATCGTAAATTCGTTTTTTAATACGAACTTAAATAAATCTGGCAATGATCAAAAAATGCTTGCTTGTTTTGGGGCTGATTGGCGCAACCCTTGGTCCCCTTAAAGCTGCCTACATGCTACTGCCCATGGAGCCTGACAAGCAGAAGGACCACTTGAAGGCGTATGGCATCACTTTTTGGGTGCTGAACAATGGGGTAGAGGCTTGGTGGCTCCTGAATTACCGGGGAGGGAGTTTTGCCTTTCAGCACAGTAAAGCTTTTGAAAAAGAGTGCCTCACCCGTGGTGTTTCTTTTGAGATCGTCCCCGATGCTCAGTTCAACGGAATACTCAACCAAATCGCGGATCCTGAGACCAATATGGAGGCGATGAAGTTGGAAAAGGCACCCAAAATTGCCGTGTATACTCCCGATGTAGACTCTAAAGGGCAACGCATCCAACCCTGGGACGACGCCGTAACGCTGGTGCTCACTTACGCTGAAATCCCTTATGATGTCATTTACGACCGCGAGGTAATGAGCGATAAATTGGCCCAGTACGACTGGCTCCACTTGCACCACGAAGACTTTACGGGGCAATACGGACGTTTTTATCGCTCCTTTAGTTCTTATGCCTGGTACCGGGAAAACCAAAGAAGATCGGAGGAGTTGGCCCGCAGTTTGGGCTTCAACAAGGTCTCAGAGGCAAAATTGGCGGTGGTCAAAAAAATCCGCGACTTTGTGGGCGGCGGCGGCTTTATGTTTGCCATGTGTTCCGCCACGGATACATACGACATAGCCCTTGCTGCTGATGGCATCGACATTTGTGCCGAAATTTATGATGGCGATGGTTCCGACCCCAACGCTCAAGCCAAACTGAATTTCAATAATACCTTTGCGTTTAAAAACTTTACCCTGGTTCGGAACCCCTTGGAATACGAATTTTCCAACATTGATGTCGGTCAAGCTCCCGGCCGGGATGTACCTACCGATCAGGATTATTTTTCCCTTTTTGATTTTTCGGCAAAATGGGATCCGGTACCCACCATGCTGACGCAGTGCCATACCCGTACCGTCAAAGGGTTTATGGGGCAAACTACTGCTTTCAGAAAACAATACATGAAAACGAACGTACTCATCCTGGGTGAAAACAAAGCCCATGGTGAAGCCCGTTACATCCATGGCATTTTTGGCAAAGGTTTTTGGACCTTCTATGGTGGTCATGATCCCGAAGATTATCGCCACCTGGTCAACGACCCCGAAACCGATTTGAGTTTGCACCCCAACTCTCCGGGATACCGCTTGATTTTGAACAATATCTTGTTTCCAGCGGCGAAGAAGAAAGAACGGAAAACCTAATAAAACAAGGTTCCAAAGTTCCAGGGTTCCAGATTCCAAGGTTGGGGTAACCTAACCCTGGAACCTTGGAACCTGGGAACCCTGGAACCTTCCCCGCTACATCTCCTTATTTTTGCATAAAATAAAATAGAGTAGAGATGATTAAGAAATGTTTACTTTCCCTGGTGTTGATAGGAGCGATCCTCGGCCCACTCAAGGCTGCTTATATTCTGCTCCCGATGGAGCACGACAAACAGAAAGACCATCTAAAGGCATATGGAATCACCTATTGGGTGCTGAACAAAGGCGTCGAAGCTTGGTGGTTGCTCAATTACCGGGGCGGAAGTTTTGCCTTTGAACACAATAAGGCTTTTGAAAAAGAATGCCTCACCCGAGGCGTGTCCTACGAAATTGTCCCCGATGCCCAATTCAACGGCATCCTCAATCAAATTGCTGATCCAGCTGCCAATATGGAAGCCATGAAACTGGAAAAGGCACCGAAAGTGGCAGTTTACTCCCCGGAAGTGGATGCCAGTGGCAAAAGTGTTCAGCCCTGGGACGATGCCGTTACCCTGGTGCTCACCTATGCAGAAATTCCTTTTGACATGTTGTACGACCGGGAAGTGATGGGGGATAAACTGGCACAGTACGATTGGCTGCATTTGCACCACGAAGACTTTACCGGACAGCATGGCCGCAACCATCGGGGGTATCGATCCAATGCCTGGTACGAGGAAAGCAAGCTGAGAGCAGAAGAACTATCGCGTAGCCTCGGCTTCAACAAAGTATCCGAATGCAAACTGGCAGTGGTCAAAAAAATCCGCGATTTTGTAGCTGGCGGTGGCTTTATGTTTGCCATGTGTTCAGCCACTGATACTTACGACATTGCCTTGGCCGCGGATGGAGTGGACATCTGTGCTGAAATTTTTGATGGAGATCCCGAAGACCCGCAGGCGCAGTCCAAAATAGATTTTAATAAAACCTTTGCTTTCAAAAACTTTACCCTGGCAAGTAACCCCTTCGAACGTGCATTTTCCAATATCGACGTGGGTCGTATGCGGGATGTTTCCCCTGATCAGGACTATTTCAGCCTTTTTGATTTTTCCGCAAAATGGGATCCCGTGCCCAGTATTCTTACCCAATGCCACACCCGTACGGTCAAGGGTTTTATGGGCCAAACCACGGCTTTTAGAAAACCATACCTTAAAAACAATGTTCTCATCCTTGGAGAAAATAAAGTCCTCAACGAAGCGCGTTACATTCACGGCATTTTCGGTAAAGGTTTTTGGACCTTTTATGGCGGTCACGACCCCGAGGATTACCGGCACCGGATTGAAGATCCAGAAACTGACCTGAGCTTGCACCCAAACTCCCCAGGATACCGCTTGATTTTGAACAATATTTTGTTCCCGGCGGCGAAGAAAAAAGAACGGAAAACCTAATAAAGTTGAAATGGTTGAGGGAGGTTGAGAAGGTTTAGGCTACCGCGAGCGACTTAGACAAGGACATTTTCAAAACCGCTCGCGGCAGCCTAAACCTCCTCAACCTTCTCAACCTTCTCAACTCCTTAACATCTCAACTACAAAACAATGACATCTGGCTTTATGCGCATCACACTCGCACTCCTCCTCCTGGTCGGTGCCTTCTTTGCTGGCGCGGCTTGGAGAAACAAAGACAACAGTGAAGAATCTGGAACCGAAGTAGTGGCCAGAGACAAAAATGGGCACAGCTCCTTACCCACTCGTGTTGCTAGAGTACGGGAAGGCATGACCCCGGAAGAATCGCACACCATCGACCTGTTTGAAAAGGCAGCCCCCAGCGTCTGCTACATCACGACCTCGGTGGTGCGCCGCGATTTCTGGTCCCGCAACGTCATGGAAATTCCGCAGGGATCGGGCTCCGGGTTTGTTTGGGACCGCAGTGGGCACATCATCACCAATTACCACGTGATTCAGGGTGCTTCCAAAGCCCAGGTTACCTTGGCCGATCGCAGTACCTGGGATGCCGAACTTGTAGGTTCTGCGCCCGAAAAAGACCTTGCGGTATTAAAAATCAAAGCGCCCAACAGCAAAATGGTTCCAATTCCAGTGGGTACTTCGGAGGACTTGCGCGTGGGGCAATCGGTTTATGCCATTGGTAACCCCTTCGGTTTGGACCAAACCTTGACCACCGGGATCGTCAGCGCCCTGGGCCGTGAAATCCAAACGGAAAGTGGCTTCCCCGTGCGTGATGCCATCCAAACCGATGCTGCCATCAACCCAGGGAACTCTGGAGGGCCTTTGTTGGATTCTTCCGGTCGACTCATTGGGGTGAATACCGCGATTTATAGCCCATCGGGTGCCTCGGCAGGGATTGGTTTTTCCATTCCAGTTGCAGTGGTACGTTGGGCAGTGCCTGAATTGATCAAATACGGCAAAATCATGCGCCCTACCATCGGGGTAGAACTGCTGGAAACTTCCGACATCAAGCGCAACCAATTGGAAGGCCCTCTCGTCATGGAAGTGACCAAAGGTGGCCCGGCTGCGAATGCGGGATTGCGCGCAACCCGCCGCGATGAATACGGACGTATCGTTTTGGGAGACATCATCATGGCCATGAACAACAAACGGATTGCTACCAAAGAAGAACTGATTCTGGAGTTAGAGAACTACCAAGCTGGGGATGAGGTGACACTGACTTTGCTGCGGGATCAGCGGGAAGTGAAGGTGAAAGTGCGTTTGGCTGCCTCGAAGTAGGGATTTGCCTTGAGTCATATTTTTGCATTCATTACTGTATTGCCAAGTATTCTAGATGCATAACCTGAGGTGAATCTATAGTGTCTAAAGTTTCTTAGGTGGTAAAAAGAAAATACCTGCGCAGCAGGGTCAACTTTCACCACCTAAGAAACCTAAGCCACTGAAGGAATCACCTAAGCGAGGACAAAAACCATCAAAATTCGAGATCTCTCATGTTTTGTCCCATGACTAAGGTGAAATCTTCCCAGTTACCCAACCCTCATAAATCGCTCGCTGCAACTTCCCCGGGTTCGCCAACGGACTCATCTCAAAAGAGCGCTCCTTTTTTTTACCCATAATGAAGCGCAAGTAACGCTTTTCCTGACCCTGCAGTACAATCAATTCGATCTCGTCCCCTGGAAACTGATCCTTGATCATGTTGGCAAAAGGGAAAGATTGGGCGGGTTCATTGTAAACCTCCATGATGAAATTGCGGCGGCGAAGCCCGGCTTTCCAGGCTGGTGAATCGTATTCCACAGCGGTAACTACGGTGCTGTCTTTGGCTATCCGGGTAGTTAATCCCAGCCAGGCACCGGGAACAGCTTTTGGTTCAAGATCGATGTGTAGCCCGGCGTAATCCAGGTATTTAGCATAATTGAGTTCAGCAACAGAATTGACGTATTGGAACTCTGCCTCCAGTGAAGCCCCCGCAATATTTTCACAAACCCGCCGAAATTCTTCTTCTGTAAACCCTCTTTGTTGTTTCAAGTAATACTCCTGGTACAAGGTGCGCATCACATCGTCCAGCGATTTTTTGTTTTGGGTCAAATGGCGAATGCGCAAGTCGAAGAACCAACCCACCACTGGACCTTTGTCGTAGTAGGAAATGGTTTTGTTGACCTCATCAGTCGTGCGACCAAAGGGACCATCACTCCAGGTTTCATAACTGGCCTGCACCAGATTTTGGTACAAACGTCCGGGTTTGTCCTCGAAGGCCCGGATATTGTTGCGGAAAGCTTCCAACAATTCGGCATCGCTGCACAAACCAGCTCTGCGCAGCAGCAAATATTCATAATACACGGTTAGCCCTTCCGAAATCCAGAGCTGATTGGTCCGACTGCCCTTATCGTAATTGAATGGCCCCAATTCAATGGGACGAATCCGTTTGACATTGTAATGGTGAAAGTATTCGTGTGCCAAAAAAAACAAAGTGCGCAGGCGACTTTGTGGATTATTCAAGCTTTCACCTGCAAAGGCAAAAGTGGTAGAGTTGAGGTGTTCAATTCCGCCACCTCCGGGGCCAATGGCAATAAAGGTGTAATCCTTGTAGGGGACGTCACCAATCAGATCGGCTGCGGCTTGTACGATTTTTTGTAAGTCGGACATGAATTGAAGCTTATCAAACTGCCCGAGTTTAAGCCCAATGAAGCGGTGTTTTTTTCCGGCTACCTCAAATGCTGGAAGTTCTTCCAAATTGCCGACCAGCAAAGGACTGTCGTACAAAACATCAAAATTGGGTGCTACAAATGTATATTCCTGATTGGGTACAGCCTCCAGTCCGGTAGCCACCTGTTTCCACGCGGAATAGGGTAGTACCTGTATTTTTGAGTCATGGTTTAAATGCCCATTTGGATACATAAATACGCCTCCGGGTAAAATATAGCCCCGTTCTTCATCCAGATATGGAGTTGCTACAAAGGAGCGTTGGGTTTTCACGGCATAGCTCAATACGATGCCCCGTTTCGGATGAGGGATCACCCGCCAGGTATTGTCATTGGTTTTTTCCCATTTTAAAGCTTTGCCTTTGGTATCAAAAGCCTGAAATTGATCAACATGTTGGGCAAAGTCCAGTCGTTGGTAATACCCCGGTGTCCAAACCGGCATTTTGAAATCAATACCGGATTCGCTAAATCCTTTGCATTCCATTTTTACTTGAAAAGTATGTGATGCAGGCTGATCCATCGAAATGTGGAAATTGATTGAACTTGGCCCTGCCCAAACACAGGTACAAGCACACAGCAGCAGGACATAAAAACTGCAAATAATAGATTTCATTGGTATAAATTGTAGTGTTTGTGGGTACAAATAAAAACCCAGGTGCTTATAAAAACACAAGCCATTTGGACCCAACTAGATCCCTGTGGTAATTCCTGCGACCAAATTTAACATTCCTGAACATCAGTTTACCCATTTCCCGATTATTCTGCTATCTTAAATGCTTGTTTAGACAAGCCCTAAAATGGTCAATATGTGTAACCTAAATTAACAGAGTGAAAACCGATTGTGCACCTATTGCACATTCATGACCAACCGCCTATGAGACTGCTTTTCCTTGCCCTTGGATTGACCCTGTTGACGATTGGGTCATTGCCGGCACAAAGTGCCCTGACTGAAATTTGCAACAATGCCATTGACGATGATGGCGATGGGTTCATCGATCTCAATGACACCACTGATTGCAAATGTAAGGTGATCGAACCCGTCTCGCTCATCCCCAACCCTTCTTTTGAAGATTACAATTGCTGTCCAACGGATCGTTCCCAACTCAATTGTGCGGTTACCTGGATTCAGGCCTCGGAAGCGACCACCGATTACATGCACAACTGTGGCTGGACTGGACGTTCCAATCTTCCTCCGCCTACGCCTTTCCCCGACGGAGAGGCCATTGTTGGTTTTCGCAATGGTACCTTTGGACAACAAAACTCAAACCCGCAGTGGAAAGAATACACCGGAGCTTGTTTGTTGGGTCCGCTCAAGGCCAATACCGCATATCGTTTCAAATTTTGGATCGGTTTTACCCATGCCATCAACTCTCCACCGATGGATGTGGTATTTTACGGTACTCCGGATTGCAAATACCTGCCTTTTGGCAAAGGTAATGAACGTTATGGCTGCCCCATGAATGGCCCCGGTTGGGTAGAATTGGGGCGAGTATCGGTCGGTGGGGTCAATGAATGGAAGCAATACGAAATAAATGTTACCCCCAAAGAAGACATTCAAGCCATTGCCATTGGGCCCGATTGTACAGAGATCAGCTGGACTACGGATACATACTACTTTTTTGACAACTTGGTGCTGGACGAACGCATCAATTTTGAATACGTCATTTCTCCCCAAAATCACCCTTGCAACGACAAACACATCCTCAGCGTACCCACCATCAATGGATACTCCTATCAGTGGTACAAAGAGGGGATTGCATTGGTTGGGGAAACGGAGCCAGAATTGCTGGTGACCAGAGGAGAAGGCGCTTATCAGGTGCGGATTGAATCCTCCAATGATTGCCGAATTACTGCAGTGTATCACCATGAAATTCCGGTTGACGAAACAGCGGTTACCCACAAAATATGTCCGGGAACCTCATTCCGATTCAAAAACAGTACCATCAGCAAGCAAGGCGTTTACGTGGAAACATTTAAATCCATTTACAATTGCGACAGCATTGTTACACTGAGTCTCAATCTTGAAGACGATTTGATCGATTCGGTACAAACCCGCATTCTCGAAGGCGATTTTGTGGCGATTGGTGGCATCCATCAAATTCGTACGCCAGGTCGTTACACCCTCAATGTCAAATCAACCCTGGGCTGTGATAGCACCGTTTACCTCGATTTGGACTACCTTAAAGTATACATGCCTACCGCTTTCTCTCCTAACGATGATGGGGTAAATGATACTTTTGGACTTTTTGCCAACTCCTCAGAACTGACTATTGTTTCCCTAAGGGTATTTGACCGTTGGGGCGAACAAGTATTCAGCGCAAGGGATTTGTCTTCAGAAGAATCCACTACCCGTTGGGATGGCACCTCGCGTGGCAAACTAGCTCCCGAGGGCCTGTACGTTTATGTGGTCAATGTCGTGTTGAAAAATGGACGTGAACAAACCCGTTATGGGGAGGTGCAATTGATGCGTTAAAAAAAAGTTTATAATAGTTTTTTAATTTAAAAAAATGTTTATTTTTGTATTTAAAAACACGAAACACACTTCTATTGTACACCTTGTGGGGCAAAATGATTCTGAAATGCATTTTTGTGCCCACTTTCTCCCACAATGAATAAACCCCATTTTGCCTGATTTTGTAATCAAAAAAAGGATTTATGTAATTGTAGTAGTGAAATTATAAATTTTGGAACAGGCAAGTGGGAAAAAAGTTGGGAAATTTGATTAAAAAAGTGGGTAAAAGTGGAAATTTGTGGAAAATGTCCGTAGTTTTGGACACACAAACCTTCTAAAGGTGTATCCATGCGTAAACTATTGGGCGAATTCGAATGCAAGATCGACGAAAAAGGTCGAATGCGTTTGCCCAGCGGGTTGATCAGTCAACTCGGTGAGCGCGAAGCCTACACCTTTGTGATGAACCGGGGCTTTGAGAAATGTCTCATGTTGTATCCCCGAGAAGTATGGGACAAAATCACCGAAGAAATTGACCAACTAAACTATTACGATCAGGAAAGCCGAGCCTTTCAACGCTATTTCTACCGGGGTGCTCAAGAATTGACCATGGATGACAACTTGCGCATCCTACTCAACAAGCGCCTCTTGGAATACGCGGGTATCGAAAAAGAAGTCATCCTCATGGCTTACAACGATAGGGTAGAGGTTTGGTCAAAAGAGCGTTACGATGAGATGTTGGACGAAGAACCTGCCGATTTCTCAGGCCTTGCCCAACGCGTAATGAGCCCAAGATAGGGTGTGAAGGTGTGAGTGTGTGAAAGTGTGGGTGTGAGGGAGCCCTGATTTGAAAAACCTACGCACCCCACGGATTCATCCGTGGGAGCGCATATACAACCACAGCCCACGAATTTATTCGTGGGAGCACCCCACGGATTCATCCGTGGGAGCGAATATAAAAAACAGCCCACGAATTTATTCGTGGGAAACAAAGAGCATGGAGTACCACAATCCAGTCCTAGCAACCGAAGCCATCGAGGCCCTAAATCTCCAAACATCCGGCACTTACGTCGATGCAACTTTTGGAGGAGGCGGGCACGCTCGCTTGATTTTGCAAGCACTCGGGGAACAAGGCCGCTTGATTGGATTCGACCAGGACGAAGACGCACAACGTAATACTTTGGATGACCCAAGATTTACGTTTGTGCCCCACAACTTCCGCTTCTTGCGCCGCTTTTTACGCTTGCATGGAGCAGACCAAGTGGATGGAATCCTGGCCGATTTGGGGGTGTCCTCACATCAACTGAACGAAGCCGAACGAGGCTTTTCTTTTCGTTTTGACACCCAACTGGACATGCGGATGAACCAACAAGGGGAGCGCAGCGCTGCCGATGTGTTGGCTACTTACACCGAAGCAGAACTGCAAAACATGTTTGGCACTTTGGGTGAAGTGCGCAATGCCCGCACCCTCGCACAAGCCATTGTACGCGAACGCCAAGTGCGCCCGATGCGCAGCATTGGTGACTTGTTGGCGCTACTTGATCCCTTGGTGCGCGGACAACGCAATCGTTACCTCGCACAAGTGTTTCAAGCACTGCGCATGGAAGTAAACGATGAGGTAGGTGCCTTGCGCGATTTTTTAGAACAATCGCTTCAGGTGTTGAAACCCGGTGGTCGCTTGGTGGTCATCGCTTACCACTCCATTGAAGACCGGATGGTGAAAAATTCCATCAAAACGGGCAATGCGGATGGAAAGATGGAACAAGACTTTTATGGCAACATTGCCCGGCCTTTCGAGGTGCTGAGCAAAAAAGCCATCTTGCCTTCCGAGGCAGAAATAAAAGAAAACCCGCGCTCGCGTAGCGCAAAAATGCGGGTAGCCGCAAAAAACGAATAAAATGGCAAAAAAATCAGGCATCGGACAATACTTTGAGCTTGGCTTCCTTACCTCGGAACTCATCCTCAAAAACCTGTCCTTTATCCTGTTTATGGGTTTTTTGGCAGTCATCTACATCGCCAATTCCCGTTTTGCTGAAAAAAACGTACGCCAAATCCAACAGGTGCAACGCGATTTGCGCGAACTGCGCTGGCAATACATGACGCTGGAATCAGAAAACATGTACAACAGCCGCCAGTCCGAGTTAGCAGAGCAGCTCAAGGATGAAAACTTTGAAGCGTTTGGGACGCAGCCAAAACGCATAGTAGTGCAAGACAAAAACGATTATTAATCTTTGATTGTTGGGCGTCGCTTCCCACAATTGACAAAACAAAATGATGGAAATCAAGAACGAAATTCTTTATCGGATTTACTTCTTGTTGTTCGGTATCTTCATACCGGCCGCCGTCATTATGGTATACCGCACCATCGTCATCAGCGCGGTGCAAGGGGAAGAGTGGCGCCAACAAGGCAAGGACAACTATGTACGTTTTAAAGCCATCGAAGCCGATCGGGGAAACATCCTGGCTTTGGATGGCAGTGTGCTGTCTACCTCCATCCCTTATTTCGATTTGTATTTCGACCCGGTAGCCCCGCAGATCAAAGACTTCAATGAAAACATTGATTCTTTGTCTTATTGTTTGGCCAGCTACGTGGATGATACTTATACCCCCGGAGGTTTGCGCGACTACCTCATCCGGGCGCGTGCCGATTCCAGCAACCGCCATATCCTAATAAAAAAAGGGGCCACCTTTATTGAAAAAGCCAAAATTGAACAGTATCCATTGTTCAATAAAGGCCGTTTTAGGGGTGGCTTGATCGTTGAGCAACGCAATGAGCGCCGCCGTCCTTTTGGCTTGTTGGCCCAGCGTACCATCGGTTACATTCGAGAAAATGCCAAACCTGTTGGGATTGAAGGTGCCATGGATTCCATTTTAAAAGGTCAGCCCGGCGGACAAATGATGATTCGGGTTGATGCCAAAAAAGACCTCTGGTTGCCCCTCGAAGACCTTACGGGCATGGATCCCAAAAGTGGAGACGATGTCTTAACCACCATTGATGTCAACGTACAAGACATCGTTGAAAACGCACTGTTGCGCGGGCTGAATGCCCACGATGCAGAATGGGGGACAGCAGTGGTGATGGACGTAAAAACGGGTGCCATCCGCGCCATTGCCAATTTAGGCCGTGGCGAAACGGGCTGGTGGGAATCTTTCAATTACGCGATCGGCTCATCAGTTGAACCAGGGTCTACCTTCAAAACAGCCACCATGTTGGCACTTTTGGAAGACAATGTGATCAAACTACAAGATTCTATTAACATCAATCACGGTAAAGCACAGTTTTTTGAACAATTGATGGTCGATGCTTCTACCGAAAGCATTGACTTGGACACCATATCGATCCAAAAGGCTTTTGAAATATCTTCAAACGTCGGGATTGCCGGACTGGCTCAGCGTTTTTATGGCTCCGGAAATGGACCAGATCGTTTTATCCGCCGACTCAAACAATTCAATCTGCACTTGCCATCGGGGGTAGAAGTGGAAGGCGAGGCCAATCCTTATTTGAAAGAAGCATTTAGTGAAACCTGGAGTGGCATTTCACTGCCCTGGATTTCCCATGGCTATGAACTGCGCATTACTCCACTGCAATTGTTGAATTTTTACAACTCCATCGCCAACAATGGGACGATGATGAAACCTTATTTGGTGTCTGGAACCCAGCGGTATGGCGAAATTTTGGAAGAATTCCCGCCAACTGTAGTGAAAAGGCAGATCGCCTCTCCTAACTCGATTAAACTCATTCGAGAATTGCTGGAGGGGGTAGTCAATGATGGTACAGCCAAAAAATTGAAAACAGACGCATACAATTTTGCAGGCAAAACGGGTACCGCGCAGATCAACTACAAACGTACCGGAAGCAACATCCGCATTGGTGGTTACCGGGCTTCATTTGTAGGGTATTTTCCTGCTGAAAACCCGCGCTATTCCTGCATCGTCGTCATCCATCGGCCACGCAAAGCCGGATTTTATGGTTCAGATGTAGCTGGCCCTATTTTCCGGGAAGTGGCCGATAAAATTATGGCGACGGGTACCAATCACCAGACTCCGGTCAATTTTGCAGAGCGACCCGTAATGAAAAATGAGGCATTACCTGGTCTGGATGCTGGCTCGTCAGGCGACTTGCGCACTGCCATGAAGTACCTGGATTTACCATTTTTTGGACGGCCTGGAACCGAAATGGCGGTAATCCGCACCCATGCTGATTCCATCCTTTTTCAGGATCGGATATTGACAGAGCTGGTGGTACCGAATGTATTGGGAATGACTTTGAGAGATGCACTATATGCCCTGGAAAATGCCGGGCTGAAGGTTCGACTCAATGGGGTAGGGAAGGTGATCAGTCAATCGATACCGCCCAATTCCAAAATACGTGGACAGACGATATCGATCACCTTGCGATGAAAGAAGACATGGAACAGCCTAGCAAAACCTTAAAATCATTGCTGCAAGGACTAAAACCTTTGCAGATTTTGGGTTCGACAGACATCGCGATTGAGGAACTGATTTTTGATTCCCGCAAGGCGGGCCCGGGTAAATTGTTTGTAGCCGTAAAAGGAGTGCAGGTGGATGGCCACCAGTTTATTCCTCAGGTTGTACAAGCCAACACCAGCGCCCTGATTGTGGAAACGATACCGGAAAACGTTCCGGATCAGGTAACCATTGTGCAAGTTGCCAGTTCAGCTCAAGCACTGGGCTTTTTGTCCTCCGCTTTTTACGAGCACCCCTCTCGCCAACTCAGTCTGGTCGGCGTTACGGGTACGAACGGCAAAACCACAACGGTTACTTTACTCTATGACCTATTTAGTGGTTTAGGCTTCAAATGTGGTTTACTATCAACAGTAGAAAATCGTATTGCCGGCCAGGTGGTCGCTTCCACCCACACAACGCCCGATGCCGTAGCCATCAACGCATTGTTGGCCCAGATGGTGGAAGCTGGTTGTGAATATGCCTTTATGGAAGTGAGTTCTCATGCGGTCGACCAAGGTCGTATCGCGGGACTGGACTTCAAAGGGGCCATTTTCACAAACATCACCCATGATCACCTGGATTACCATAAAACGTTTGACAACTACATCCGCGCCAAAAAAGGCTTTTTTGACCAATTGTCAAAACAAGCTTTTGCCTTGGTCAATGTTGACGACAAACGTGGAATGGTGATGACCCAAAACACCGCAGCGACGGTTTACCGCTACAGCTTGCGGCAAATGGCCGAGTTTCGGGCCCGCATCATCGAGAACAGCCTAACGGGGCTGCATCTGGACATTGACAATCAAGAATTTTATGGCCGCTTGATCGGTGAGTTCAACGCCTACAACCTCCTGGCAGTGTATGCCACGGCAATTTTGCTGGAACAGGACAAAGTAGACACCCTCACCCAACTGAGTCAGCTCAAAGCGGCGGAAGGCCGCTTCGACTACGTACTCGACGCCAAGCGCAATGTCACTGCAATCGTTGATTATGCCCATACGCCGGATGCTTTGGAAAAAGTGCTGGAAACCATCCAGGCCCTGCGCAAAGCAGACTCCAAAGTGCTGACTGTAGTCGGTTGTGGTGGCGATCGGGACCGAACCAAACGGCCCACTATGGCGAAAGTGGCTTGTCAATACAGCGATCAGGTAATCCTGACCAGCGACAATCCACGCTCGGAAGAACCCGAAGCCATCATCCGCGAGATGGAGGCTGGTGTTCCTGCTGAGGCACGCCGCCAGGTGCTGAGCATCACCGACCGCAAGGAAGCCATCCGTACGGCTTGCCGTTTGGCACAAAGTGGTGATGTGGTGTTGGTTGCGGGCAAGGGTCATGAAAAATACCAGGAAATTAAAGGGGTGAAACATCCCTTTGACGATAAGGAAATTCTGAACGAAGAATTTTCGCATTAGTTTGTTTAAAGGACAAGCTAAAATTGAGGCTTTGTGGATAACTCTTGCGTCACCAAAAGTGGAAAGCAGGGGAGAATTGCTATTTTTGCGGCTTTAAAAGTAAATAGGGTGTTTGCCAGTTGATTCAAAACCAACTGGATCCTTACAATCATCAAGAATTATGCTGATTAACTTAGTCGATTGGCTTAAAGCCAATTCTGGGCACTTTCTAGGCTCTGGTTTGTTTCAGTACATTACTTTCCGGGCCGGGGTAGCAATCATTCTTTCCCTGATCATTTCAATGGTGTTGGGCGGGCGGATTATCAAGTATTTGCAAAAGCAACAAATTGGTGAAACGATCCGCGAACTGGGCCTAGAAGGGCAGACCTCCAAAAAAGGTACTCCAACTATGGGCGGGGTGATCATCATTTTGGCAATCCTGATCCCTTGTCTACTGATGTCTAAACTTGACAACATCTATGTCATCATCATGGTGGTTACAACCTCCTGGATGGCGATCATTGGTTTTGTCGACGACTACATCAAGGTCTTTATGAAAAATAAAGAAGGCTTGAGCGGGCGCTACAAAATCATCGGCCAGGTGGTACTGGGCATCATCATTGCTACGGCGATGATGTTCAACCCCGACATCAAGGTGCGGATGGAAACCAATGCAGCGCTAGAAGCAGGCTTAACAGAGTCGGATCGGGTGAGTAGTTTCATCTCTTCTGAAGAACCGGACGGAACAGCAGTGCAAAAAGCGGACTACAAAACCAACGTCACCAACGTGCCCTTTTTGAAAAACAACCACCTGGATTACGCCTGGCTTATGCCGGGTGATCAGGAGTCGGACAAAAAGTGGCTGTGGTTGTTGTACATCCCTTTCATCATCATCGTTGTGACGGCCGTATCCAATGCCGCCAACCTTACGGATGGAATTGATGGCTTGGCAACTGGAGTTTCTGGGATCATTGGCGCGACTTTGGGCATTTTGGCCTACGTTTCCTCCAATGCGATTGCTGCCAACTACCTCAATATCCTGCATTTGCCAGGAACCGAGGAATTGGTGGTTTTTGCAGCTTGTTTGGTGGGCGCTTGTATCGGCTTTTTGTGGTACAATGCCTTTCCGGCACAGGTATTCATGGGGGATACGGGTAGTTTGACCCTTGGCGGTATCATCGCTGCTTTGGCCATTTTACTCCGCAAAGAGTTGTTGATTCCCATGCTCTGCGGAATTTTTGTGGTAGAAAACTTGTCGGTAATCTTGCAAGTTGCCTACTTCAAATATACCAAGCGGAAGTACGGCGAAGGCCGCAGGATTTTTCTGATGTCACCCTTGCACCACCATTACCAGAAGAAGGGGATGCACGAGGTGAAAATTGTGACCCGCTTTTGGATCGTCGGGATTTTATTGGCCGTAATGACCATCATTACCCTTAAAGTCCGCTAGAACCATGAGCCTCGATCAAAAATTGAACATCGCCATTCTCGGCGCAGGCGAAAGCGGCGTCGGAGCAGCAATATTGGCTTTACAAAAAGGCCATCGCGTGTTTGTATCTGACAAAGGTCAGATCAAAGAACAGTACAAAACGGAGTTGAACCAGCAGGGCATCGCTTTTGAAGAAGGAAGTCACGACCACGACCGCATTCTGGCCGCCGACCTGATCATCAAAAGCCCGGGTATCCCGGATAAGGCCCCCCTTTTACAGGAAATTTTCCAAAAAGGATTGCCAGTCATCTCCGAAATTGAATTTGCAGCGCGGTATACCCAACATTTTACCATCGGCATCACCGGAAGCAATGGTAAAACAACCACGACCAACCTGATCCACCACCTGCTCGCCAAAGCGGGCCTGGATGTGGCGATGGGTGGGAATGTAGGCAAAAGTTTCGCCCGGATTGTGGCCGAACGTGATTATGCCTACTACGTGTTGGAACTGAGTAGCTTCCAGTTGGAAGGCATTCAGGAATACCGCCCGGATATCTCGATGATTTTGAACATTACGCCCGACCATTTGGATCGTTACAACTACCAACTGGAAAATTACGCGGCGGCAAAGTTCAACATCGTACGAGCCCAGCAAAACGGGGATACTTTTTTGTACAATGCCGACGACACCAATGTGGGCGGGCAGCTACAAAAGTACCCCACCAAGGCTAATCCGGTAGCCATTTCCTCCAGCATGACGGAGGGTACTCGCCTTAAAGTTGGCGGGTTTACATTTGAAATGAGTACAACTCCATTGATGGGGCAGCACAATTACATGAACGCACTGTTTGCAATCCAAACCGCGCTTCAACTGGGCATCGCGCCCGCTGTAATCCAGGAAGGTTTGAACACCTTCGTGAATGCTCCCCACCGACTCGAAAAAGTAGCTACTGTAAATGGTGTGGAATACATCAACGACAGCAAAGCGACCAACGTCGATTCGGTGTATTACGCCCTGCAGGCCATGACCAAACCGACCGTTTGGATCGTGGGTGGCCAGGACAAAGGCAATGACTACGGGCCGCTGCTCGATTTTGTTAAAGCCAAAGTCAAAGCCATAGTGTGCATGGGACTGGACAATAGTAAAATTGTCCAAAGCTTCAGTGGAGTCATCCATACAATTGTGGAAACCGGATCGGCGGTGGAAGCGGTACAACAAGCAACGCGATTAGCAAGTGCTGGGGATACCGTTTTACTTTCACCCGCATGCGCCAGTTTCGACTTATTCAAAAACTACGAAGACCGTGGCGAGCAATTTAAAGCCGCAGTTTTTGGAGTGATGAGTGATGAATGATAAGTGATGAGTGATGGGTTGCCCCTTACTCGGAGCAAATTCATCACTCATCACTTATCATTCATCATTATTATGAGCGTTTTTGCGAGAATCAGTTCAGAATTACAGGGGGATCGTTCCATTTGGGCGGTGCTGTCCATTTTGGCAGTATTCTCGCTGTTGGTGGTGTACAGCTCCACAGGTACACTTGCCTACGCCAAAGGTGGCGGCAATACTGAGGCTTTCCTCGTTCGGCAAACCGTGTTTGTCATTGGTGGTTTGTTGATCACCTACTTCTGCCACACCTTTAATTACATGCGGTTTCACCGGGCAGCCCCGTATTTGTTTTTCATTTCATTATTGCTACTCTTTTATACGCTGTTTTTTGGCGCCAACATCAACGATGCCCGGCGCTGGATTTCCATTCCATTTACGGGCTTGACTTTTCAAACTTCGGATTTTGCCAAAATTGCGCTGGTGATCTACGTGGCCCGCTCCATTTCGGCGAAACAGGATTACATCAAAGACTGGAAATCGGCCTTTATCCCCATCATTGTACCGGTACTCATCGTTTGTGGATTGATCGCTCCAGCGGACCTTTCTACTGGCGTTTTGCTATTCTTTACCTGCCTGATGATGATGTTCGTAGGGCGGGTAGACGTACGTTTCATCATCGCCCTCTTGTTGTTGGGCCTGATTGTTTTTGCACTACTGATTTTTTCCGCAGATGCCTTTCCTGGATTTATCAGGGTTGACACCTGGTCTTCGCGGATTCGGGATTTTGTGACCAATCCAGATGGAGGATATCAGGTGCAACAAGCCAAAATTGCCATTGCGAATGGGGAATGGTTTGGTGTTGGCCCTGGGAATAGCATTCAACGCAACTATTTGCCTTCGCCTTATTCCGATTTCATTTACGCCATCCTTTGCGAAGAATATGGTGTGATCGGTGGGGTGATCGTGATTTCGATGTACATCGTCCTCTTTTTCCGCATCACCCGTTTGGTGACCAAAAGTTCCAAAGCCTTTGGAGCAATGGTGGCCCTGGGCTTGGGGATTGTATTGATTACGCAAGCATTTGTCAATATTGCTACGGCATTACACTTGATTCCAGTGGCTGGGGTTACCCTGCCCATGGTGAGCCGAGGGGGTACTTCCACTTTGTTCACCTGTATTGCTTTTGGCATCATCCTGAGTGTGAGCCGATTTGTAGAACTAAACGAAGCAGATTAAATGGAAAATAGTGCACCAAGAATCATCATCAGCGGCGGCGGCACGGGGGGACACGTGTTCCCGGCGATTGCCATTGCTGACGCGATCGTGGCAAAAGTGCCCGGCGCGCAGATTCTTTTTGTGGGTGCACAAGGGAAAATCGAAATGGAGAAAGTACCCAAAGCCGGGTACCCGATCGAGGGCTTGTGGATCAGTGGATTTCAACGCTCCTTGTCACTCCGCAATTTGCTTTTTCCGGTGAAATTGGTGTACAGCTTGCTCAAGGCGCGCTCCATCGTACGGAAATTCAAGCCGCAGGCAGCAGTAGGGGTTGGTGGATACGCCAGTGGACCACTTTTGGATATTGCCACCCGCAAAGGAGTGCCTGCCCTGATCCAGGAGCAAAACTCTTACGCTGGGGTGACCAATAAGTTGTTGAGCCAACGGGTTCAAAAAGTATGTGTGGCTTACGAAGGGATGGAGCGCTTTTTTCCGGCGGACAAAATTGTCCTCACGGGGAATCCGGTGCGCCGGGCGGTGGCCCAGGCTACTGATGCTGGTGCTGCGCGTACCCATTTTGGATTAGAAGCGAACAAACCCACCTTACTGATTTTCGGAGGGAGTTTGGGGGCTTTGTCCATCAATGAAGCGATGGCCCAAAACACGGCTTTTTGGCAAAACAACCCTGCAATACAAGTGCTTTGGCAATGTGGTGGAAGTCACCACGAGAAATACCAAAACTGTGCAACGGCGCAGTTGCCCAATGTAAAACTAATGGCCTTCATCGACAGGATGGACCTGGCTTATGCAGCAGCAGATGTGGTTTGCTCGCGCGCAGGTGCCCTGACCATTTCGGAATTGTGCCTGGTAGGGAAACCTGCCATTTTGGTGCCTTCGCCCTTTGTAGCGGAAGACCACCAAACGAAAAATGCCCAGGCTTTGGTGGATAAAAATGCCGCGATCATGGTCCGCAATGCGGATACGGTCAGTGCACTTTTACCAGCAGCCCAGGAACTATTGCAAAACGAAACCAAACGCAACACGCTTGCTCAAAATATCCTGGCGCTGGCGAAGCCGAATGCTGCTGAGGAGATTGCGGAGCAAGTACTGAGTCTAGTTGAGGGAGGTTGAGAAGGTTGAGGAAGGTTAAGGCTACCGCAGCGATTTTGACTATGTCGCTGCGGTAGCCTCAACCTCCCTCAACCTTCCTAAACTTTCTCAACCAAAATACAAGTTATGCTTGACCTTCAAGACATTAAAAAGCTTTATTTCATCGGAATTGGCGGCATCGGCATGAGTGCCATCGCCCGCTATTTCCTGCAACGTGGTGTAGAAGTACACGGTTACGACCGCACTTCCACTGAACTGACCCGTGCGTTGGAAGCTGAAGGCATGCATGTACATTACGATGAAGACTTGAGCAAGGTTCCAGCAGGTGTTGACCTGGTGGTATATACCCCAGCAGTGCCAACGAGCCATGTGGAATACCAGCATTTTTTGCAAAAGGGTACGCCCATTAAAAAACGGGCCGAAGTACTGGGCATCATCAGTCGGGGCATGAAAACCGTGGCTATCGCGGGAACGCACGGCAAAACGACCACTTCTTCGCTTACGGCCCATTTGTTGCGCAGCACCGGAGTGGATTGTACCGCCTTTTTGGGAGGTATTGCCCGCAATTTTGAATCAAACTACGTGCTGGGGAGCAGCGATTGGGTGGTGGTTGAAGCCGACGAGTTCGACCGTTCCTTTTTGCATCTCTATCCCGATATCGCGTCCATCATGTCGATGGATGCCGATCATTTGGACATTTATGGGGACGAAGAAACCCTACTCGATACGGGCTTTAAAGCCTTTGCCAAACAGCTTAAACCGGGCGGAACCTTGTGGTTGCAACACAATTTACAGCATCACTTTGATGGGAATACGGCATACCGGAGCTTTGGTGTCGAAGGTGGTGATTACCAAGCGCACAACATTCGGGTAGAAAAAGGCTACTTCGTTTTTGATTATACCAGTCCACAGGGCACGATTGAAGGTTTGCAGATGCCACTGCCAGGGAGACACAACGTGGAAAATGCCACTGTTGCCCTGTCTATTGCCCTGCAACTGGGTGCCAAAGAGGCCGACATTCGCAGCGGATTGGCCGCTTTTCGGGGGGTAAAACGCCGTTTTGAAATCATCTACCGCGATGAAGAAACCGCATTTTTTGACGATTACGCGCACCACCCCACTGAGCTGAATGCGGCCATTGGAGCAGCACGTGAATTGTTTCCAGAAGCAAAAATTACCGGCGCGTTTCAACCCCATTTATTCAGCCGTACCCGTGACTTTGCAGAGGGTTTTGCGGATGCCCTGGACCAACTGGACGAAATATACTTGTTGGATATTTATCCGGCACGGGAACTACCAATCCCTGGAGTGAGTTCTGAAATGTTGGTAGAATTGATGAAAAACCCCAATGTACACCTAATCAATAAGGCGGACTTGTTGCCAGCCCTGCAAAACAACAAACCGGAAGTATTGCTGACTCTGGGCGCAGGTGACATTGATACCCTGGTAGAACCAATCGGAAATTGGTTGAACAGTACAAAACAACAAAACAACCCGAAATAAAATAAACCGAACTAAAATAAACCATTGGTATGGCCGAATCGACAAATAAAAACAAGATCACGCGACAACAGCTCAAAGCATTGGCTTGGATGGCCACTCTGCTGGTGGGGGCGATGATCGTACTGTCGGCCGTAAACCACCGCAAAAGTGCAGCGGTAAAAGGAGTAGAAGTCGACATCAAACCCTTGCCCAATGGCGATTTGCTGATGCAACCTGTGGACGTAACCGAATTGATCCACAAAGCCTTTGGTTATGAGTTTCAGTCTCGCTCAGTCCGCACCGTGGAAATTGAACGCCTGGAACAAGTCTTGGAAAAAGATCCCTTGGTGCAAGACGCCGAGGTATACCTGGATGCCCGCGATTTTGTGCGGGTAACCGTGACCCAAAGAGAACCCGTAATTCGCATCATCGACAAAGATGGTTGGAATTACTACTTGGATAAAAACGGCATTCGGATGCCCCTGTCCAAACACTTTACCGCTCGGGTGGTAGTGGCTACAGGAAGTATACCCGTGTATGTGCCTGATTTTTTGCAGCGTGAAAAACACTTATTGCGACAATTGTTTTTGCTCAGTAGTGACCTCCGCAAGGACGCATTTTTAAATGCCATGATCGGACAGATCTTCGTGAGCAGCAACGGCGACTTCATTTTGGCCCCACTAATCGGTGACCAAAAGATTGTATTTGGAAAGTACGAAGATGCACAGGAGAAGATCCAGAATCTGAAGATATTTTACCGTGAAGCCATGCCCTACGAAGGCTGGCGCAAATACCGCAGTATTGATGTTCGCTATCGCGGACAGGTGATTTGTAAGTGAAACAAAGGTTTTACTTAGCAACAAATTAATATCCCATTTTACGGAGACAGGATTGCAGCTAACTTACTGATAAACGCTTACACAACCCGCTCCGAACTAACCGCCTACATTCCCATTTTGGTGAAAAGGCCAAATTGAACATTCATGATGGAAACAAATGCTCGCAAATCAGACGTGGTGGTAGCCGTAGACATCGGCACGACCAAAGTATGTGCCATCGCGGGACGTAAGAATCAGCATGGAAAACTAGAGATTTTGGGTGTTGGTAAAGTCAACTCTGAAGGCGTTTTGCGCGGAGTGGTCTCCAACATCGAAAAAACCGTTAATGCTATTTCTGAAGCAGTCATTGCCGCACGTAGAGGCGTGAACGCCAATTTCGATTGGGTTCACGTAGGTATTGCTGGCCAGCACATCAAGAGCTTGCAACACCGGGGCATCCTCATGCGCGACAACAATATCGTGGAGATCAGCCAGGAAGACATCGATCGCCTGATCGGAGACATGTACAAACTGGTACTGCCTCCAGGGGACAAAATCATCCATGTCATTCCACAGGAATACGCGGTGGACAACGAACAGGGCATCCTCGATCCGATCGGGATGTCGGGTGTTCGGCTGGAAGCCAATTTCCACATCATCACCGGGCAAATCGCTGCCTCCAACAACCTGTACCGCTGCGTTGAAAAATCCGGCTTGCGGGTGGCCAACATGACCTTGGAGCCCATTGCTTCAGCCATGTCCGTGCTCAACGAAGAGGAGCGGGAAGCAGGTGTAGCGCTGGTGGACATTGGTGGCGGAACCACCGACATCACCATCTTCCAGGATGGCATCATTCGCCACACGGCAGTGATTCCATTTGGAGGCAACGTGATCACCAAAGACATCAAGGAAGGCTGCACGGTGATGCCCCAACAGGCTGAAAAACTGAAGGTTAAATTTGGTTCAGCCCTCGCCGACGAAGTGTACGACAACCGCATCATCACCATTCCCGGGGTGCGCGGTCGTGACCATAAAGAAATTTCGGAGAAAAACCTGGCCCGGATCATCCAGGCTCGGGTGGAGGAAATCCTCGACTATGTGGTTTGGGAAATCCGCCGTTCCGGCTATGAGCGCAAACTCATTGCAGGGATCGTCTTAACGGGCGGGGGAGCATTGCTCAGCCACATCGAAAAGCTCTCCGAATACCACACCGGAATGCCTACCCGCATTGGTCTCCCGATCGAGCCCTTGGCGCATGGCTATACCGAGCAACTGAGCAGCCCGATTTACGCCACGGCGATTGGCCTGCTGATGCGGGGCATTGAAGACCGTGAAAAAGGCCGCTTCAATGAACCGGCTACCGAGGCTCCAATAGCGGTGGAAACACCCAAGGAAAACCTGAGTACTCCCAAAGTGGCCACTGTGGAGGAGGAGGAAGAATCCCGAACAGCGCCAGGAGGACGATGGATCGATAGCCTATTCAAAAAAACCAAGGAATGGTTCGAAGCGGAACCAGACGCGGATTTATAAACCCAAGAGCACAACTATTAAAGCTCGAAAAATATGCAAGGTATGCTTTTCGATATGCCAAAAAATAAAGGCTCCATCATCAAGGTGTTGGGCGTCGGTGGAGGCGGTAGCAATGCCGTCACACACATGTTTAAGCAAGGCATCGTTGGTGTAGATTTTGCCATCTGCAACACCGATGTGCAGGCCATGGAAGCCAGTTCTGTTCCGATTCAAATTCCCTTGGGTACCGAAGGCTTGGGCGCAGGCTCGCACCCTTCCCGGGGCAAAGAAGCTTGTGAAAGCTCCATTGATGAGGTGCGCAAATACCTGGGCGAAGGCTGTAAAATGTTGTTCGTGACCGCAGGTATGGGCGGTGGTACCGGTACCGGTGCTGCACCAATCATTGCCAAAACGGCCCGCGAAATGGGTATCCTCACGGTAGGCATCGTGACCTTGCCCTTCAATTTTGAAGGTCGCCGCCGGGTCATGCAAGGCGTGGAAGGATTGTCGGAGCTGCGCAAAAACGTAGACACGATCATCATCATTTCCAACGATAAACTGCGCCAGATTTACGGCAACTTGTCGGTTTCGGATGCTTTTGCGAAAGCAGACAACATCCTAACCACTGCGGCCAAAGGGATCGCCGAAATCATCACGGTACCGGGTTACGTCAACGTGGACTTCGAAGACGTTCGCACCGTAATGTGCAACTCTGGCATGGCCATCATGGGCACCGCCAGTGCCGAAGGTGACGACCGCGCTCGCCGGGCTGTAGATGAGGCATTGCACTCACCGTTGTTGGAAGAAAACGACATCCGGGGCGCACGCCACATCCTGCTGAACATCACCTCAGGCCGCAAGGAAGTGACCATGGACGAAATCTTTGAGATCACTGAGTTCGTACAAGAGGAAGCGGGTTATGGCACCGACTTGATCTGGGGTAACTGCTTCGATGAGCGCCTCGGTGACAAACTCAGCGTGACCATCATCGCTACCGGCTTCAATGCACCTTCGGTAGATGAAGCTGTGCCTGCTAAAGGGGACCAAAAGATCAAGGTATCTTTGGATGACGACGATGTGCGCCAAAAAAAAGACCTGGGGACTTCTCGTTATGGTTTGAAGGAAATCACTGAATCTGAGCCAGATAACCGCAAGGGTCAAAATACCGTGGAGTTCGACAACATTCGCTCCACCATCGAAAAATACCAGCGCAGCAACAAACATGGGTACGATGAGCCTTTTGTAAAAGAGGATCATGACCGCATGGAAGAGGAGCGCCGCCGCCGCCAGGAAATGGAACAACGCCGCAAGGAGCGTTTGCGCAGCGAGATCAATCCACAGAAGTTGAACAGTCCACAGATGGTCAACAACATGGAGGGTGAACCTGCCTACATGCGCCGTGGCATCCACCTCGATGACGTACCCGCTGCCAACGAACAGGCCTTCTCCCGCTGGACCATCAGCGATGATGAAGAGCTCGACATCTCCGAACGCAATGCTTTTTTAGACGATAATGTTGACTAGCGTTATTGCGACGCTTTAGTCTTTTTTATTTTTTTTGTTTTCCATCATGTAAGCGACACTTTTAAAATGCC
>JAIXOO010000416.1 GCA_027486765.1 Saprospiraceae bacterium | reverse complement strand
TACAAAAGGCCCCCGAAAAATTGAACACTGGTCATTCCCGCTTGATGCTTCGTTTGCCCAATCAAACGGGAACTGTCAAAGTCATCGTGAAACTTACGCCGAAAGGTTAAATTTGTCTTGGATAAAAAGAACCAAAGATGAATTGCAAAACTATCCTACTTTTTTTACTGCTACTAATGGCATCTTTTGAATCATTTGGGCAAAAAAACGCAGCGGCCAAAACGCCAAAAATGCTATTCGGCGATACTTCCCGCATTGGCATCCCCTTTGCGAAAGATCCCCACGTAATCAAATTCCAGGGTCGCTATTTGATGTACTATTCCATTCCGGCCTACCTGGACAAATCCAATCCAATCCCGGGCTGGGGAGTGGGTATTGCCGAAAGCAAGGATTTGCACAAATGGCATAAAGTTGCGGAAGTCACCCCAGCCAACGAGTATGAAAAAAAGGGGCTTGCCGCTCCAGCCGCCTTGGTCGTCAATGGTCAGGTGCATCTTTTTTACCAAACCTATGGCAATGGCAAAAAGGACGCCATTTGCCACGCGGTTTCCTCGGATGGCTTACAGTTTACCCGCGATCCGAGCAACCCCATTTTTAGCCCTACCGGGGATTGGAATTGTGGCCGTGCCATCGATGCCGAAGTCTTTCCTTTCAAGGACAAATACTTGCTTTATTTTGCTACCCGCGACGTCGATTACAAAATCCAGATGCAAGGGGTCGCTTCCGCGCCTTTAAATGGTGGTTTTGACCGCAACCAGTGGACGCAGGAGTGTACCGCCTCTATCCTTAAACCAGAATTTCCCTGGGAAGGCAATTGCATCGAAGGCGCTTCAATCATCGAAAAAAACGGCTACCTCTACATGTTTTATGCCGGTGCCTACAACAACGACCCACAACAAATTGGTGTAGCCAAAAGCAGCGATGGACTAAAATGGGAACGTTTGTCCAACAAACCCTTTTTGACCAACGGCGATCCCGGCACCTGGAACTCCAGTGAATCCGGGCATCCGCATATTTTTCAGGACGACAATGGCAAGACCTACCTGTTTTTCCAGGGCAACAACAATCGGGGTAAAAACTGGTACATTTCCAACGTCGAAGTCAAATGGAATGACCAAGGACCATACCTCAAAAAGCAGCGTTGAATTGATGAAAACGAATCAAAACCTATTCATTTTCCTACTTGTTTGGAGTGGGGTTTTGTTGGGCCAAATTCAAGAAATAGGTGCCCAAAACAAAACGGAGCAGCTCAAATCCACCAAAGGTTTGGTCGCCTTTTGGGATTTCAAGGAAGAGTCGGGCCAAACCCGCCAAGCTTGGGGCAAAGGGACTTTTCCGCTCGCCGAAACGGATGGCACAATTCCCCGGCTCAATGAAGGGCCGCTTTCAGGTTATTCTGCCCAATTTGGCAGCGGTGCTTATCTGTCGCTATCCAGTGCACAAACCGGCGCGCTGAATATTTATGGACCCAAACAAGGTGTCACAGTCCTTGCCTGGGTAAAATGGACAGGCGAACAAACGGGCTTCGTAGGTGGATTATGGAATGAATACCAGGACGGCGGCAAACGCCAGTACGGTTTATTTGTCTCCCTTCCGCATTACAATGGCAAAAATCAGGTTTGTGGGCACATTTCACTTACGGGCAAACCCACTCCTCCCTTCCCCTACTCCATCGACTATTCCGCGAGCAAACAGGAAGTCCCTGCCAATCAATGGGTTTGTATTGCCTTCACCTACGATGGGCGCTACATGAAGTCCTATCTAAACGGCGTTTTTGAAGCCCGTAAGCCCGAACTGATCGAGCATACCCAAGGATTTGAAGGATACCCCAATGGCTTGATCCAAAGCAAAAATCCTTATTATTTTCCTGATGGCATGGGCAATAATGGCTCAGATTTTACAGTTGGAGCCGTATTATTAAAAAGGGGTATGGGTAATTTTTTTAAAGGCCAAATTGGTGGCTTAGCCATCTTTGATCGAACCTTGGGCAAAAAAGAATTACAACGACTAGCCCGCTAGTGCATTAATAGCGGGCAAAATGAACACGAATTTTTTTATCGCCCCTTATCCTCAAAACGTTTAAACCGACATCTGCAATGAGAACCTACTTTGTGCTCTTCCTTTCGCTGGCTTTTGTCCACCTGTCTTTTGCACAGGTCATCCAGCGCAACATCCTCGCCAACAAATACAATCTGCTGGCCGTACAACAATCTTTGGTACCCAAAAACCAGTGGAAGCCTTATCCTTTAACGCCCGAAGAATGGCGCAAAAAACTCCCCGATTCCATCTTCAACAAATTGATCAAAACGGGAGAAACTACCCTTAAATACAAGTTTGAACCCATTTCAGCCAGTACCTCCCTCGACTTCGTGCGCTCCGGCGACCGCCAACAACACGGCAACATCTCTTATGGCAAACGCAATGCCCTGATGAATCTGGTACTCGCCGAAAGCCTCGAAAACCAGGGGCGTTTCACCGAAGCCATCATGAATGGGGTTTGGTCGATCTGTGAAGAAAGCTATTGGGGCGTTCCGGCACACATTAGCAGCACCGGGCTACCCGATGTAGAAAACCCAGTGGTCGATCTATTCGCCGCTGAAACCGCTGCTGTTCTGGCCTTAACCGACTATTTTGTGGGGGAAAAACTGGATAAAATCAACCGCCTGCTGCGTAGCCGCATCTATTACGAAACCAAGCAACGCATTTTCACCCCAATGGCCAAGAATGGCGACAAATACGGCTGGATGAGCCAAACCAAACCTGTCAACAACTGGAATCCCTGGATCATGTCCAACTGGATCACGGCCACTTTGCTCCTGGAAAAAGATGAAAAGCAACGCGCCGAAATGCTACACCATTCCATGCGGGGCCTCGATCGTTACCTCAACAGTCTGGGCGACGATGGCGGTTGTGACGAAGGCCCAAGTTATTGGTTTGCTGCCGGAGCCTCAGTGTACGACTGCTTGGAGCTTTACACCAATGCCACCAACGGGAAAATTGACATTTATAGCGAGCCGCTGGTGCAAAAAATGGCTTCTTACGTGTACAAGACGCACATTGCCGACAATTACTTTGTCAACTTTGCGGATGCCGATCCAAAGTTGACCCCCGACGGCTTGATGTTGTACCGCTTTGGCAAAGCCATCAAGGATGAAACGATGGTACAATTCGGGCAGTGGGCTTTCAAAACTTTCCCTGCTGCTTCGACTGCTGTTTCCGGGTACCAACGCCCCCGTAAGCTCAACAACATCCTGAGCGTAGTACAACTGGCCAACAACAATTTCAGCTACACGCCTGCGCCAGATGCCTGGTTTGCCGACATCCAGGTGATGACTACCCGCAATGCCAGCGGCATGTATCTGGCCGCCCACGGTGGGCACAATGCCGAAAGCCACAACCACAACGATGTAGGAGACTTCATCATTTACCTCAACGGCAAACCCATGATTGTAGACGCCGGACGGGGGAATTACACGGCCCGCACTTTTTCGAGCAAGCGCTACGAATTGTGGTTTACGCAGTCGGAGCACCACAACCTACCGATCATCAATGGCTTAGGGCAAAAAAGCGGCCTGGAATTCGCCGCAAAAAATGCTAGCCGGATCATGACTCCCAAAGAAAGTGGGATGAGTATGGACATTGCCAGTGCTTACCCTGCCGAAGCTGGCATCCAAAGCTGGAACCGCACCGTTCTGCTCAAGCGCAATCAGGACGAGGTAGAACTTACCGACGAATACCTGCTCAAACAAAAGCCCAAATCGCTGCAACAGGTTTTTATGACGGTTGGTGAAGTGAACCTCGTTGAAGCGGGAAAAATCACCATTTCGGATGGATTCTTGAGCATGACCCTGCGTTACGACGCCAAAAAATGGACGGCAACGACCGAATTGCCTTCTACCGAAGGCATGGAATACAGCAGTTTCAAAACCAAATGGGACAGCAAACCCGTGCGCCGGATCATCTTGACGAATACCGCCCCCGAGGCGAAAGGGAAATTTGTGTATAGCTTTAAGCGGGATTAAACAAGCAACAATCATTTCAAACAATCAATTATATTTGTAGTAAAATCTTAATTCATTACGATGAGAAAAACTAACATTTTATGCTTCCTTTGTTTGGCTGTGGCCCTGGGGCAGGCATGCCAAAATGCAGCACCCAAAAAGGCTGAAGCGCCAACCTTCACAGCCACGCCGTACTGGGTGTCGAGCTCATTTGTTGATAGGCTGGCGGAAGATTCCCTAAATTATGCTGGTTGCGCACAAATTTACTTTTTTGGCCAGGATTCTATGTCTTACAATGATACTTATGATGGAACGGTTGGAGCCTATACCGTGATTGACGACAAAACCATCGAGTACAATGGGAATATTATTGGCATGGGCGAGGCGGTAGAAGTGCTGCGTAAAACCCAGGTTTCAGATCAAGAGATTAGTGTTGTCAATAAAGCTAATGGAAGCGAATTGCGTTTCAAAGCGGTTGAAACCAGCGGATACAAAATCGACGGCGTAAGTCTCTTGGTTGGTCGATACTTTGCTGGCACCTATACCCGCAGTAGCAATGCGAACACATCGGTTACCCTACATGCAGACGGGACAGTCAAAGGATTTGAGGATTATCAACACTTCGAGGTTCCATTTAGCGGCGATGTAGCTAGCTTTTTCGATGGCCATTACATTTATTTCTCTAGCAAAGGGCAAGAATATCCCTTTAGTTGGACCAAAAGTGGCGATACTTTGAATCTATGGACGGTGAAAAACCTGAGCGGACCTGATGAAATGCCCTCTTATGAGGTGGTGAAGCTGTATGATCGACTGATCAAAAAGAAATAATATTGGTTATTTTTAACACAAAACCTAATTCACTATTATGAGAAAAATTCAAATTTTATGCTTGCTGTTTTTGGCAGTAGCAATGGGCCAAGCTTGCCAAAATGGAGCGCCTAAAGAAGCGGAAAAGGCTAAAACGCCTGCTTTCACCTCTACTCCGTATTGGGTGTCGAGTACTTTCGTTGATGCACTAGAAGCAGACAGTGATTCTTTGGCCACAGCTCAATGCCACGAATTAGAGTTCATTGGCCAAGACTCAGTGATCTACATCTACGGAGGTTGGGAAGCCGCACCTGGAACTTTCACAGTTGTCGACGACAAAACCATTGAAATCAGTGGGGAAATGTTTGGAGACGCCACGCTCCGCATAACTCAGGTCTCGGATCAAGAGATTGTAATGGATCTGGGTACTGATAGAGAAGTACATTTCAGACCTGTTGAGAACCATGAACACGATCCAAGGGGAGCAGCAGTACTATTGGTCGGCCAACACCTTGCGGGTACCTACACTCGTGAGAATCCTTTTGGCAGAACCAATGCAAAGCAACCCATCACGCTAAATGCCGATGGAACCATCAAGGGGTTTGAGGCTTATCAAACCTACGAAGTCCCAATCGGTGGCGATCTGGCCGACGCCGGGAGTGGAAACAACATGATTTATTTCTCTTCCGCCAAGCAAGAGATGTTTCCCTTGGCCTGGAGCAAGCGTGGCGACACCCTGGATTTATGGACTTTGGAAAGAGTTACTGGGGTCGATGAAAAACCTTATTATGAGGCTGGTAGAATGTATGATCGACTGATCAGAAAGAAATAGACAAAAATGACTTTGAGCGGAATAGTGCTGCACTATTCCGCTCAAAGTATAGTTTTTAGACCACTTTGAGCAGCTTAACGCCTCAAAAACGAAACTAGCTCAAAAAATAAGGGACGGAAAATAACCAATTGGCTATTTCCGTCCCTTTTATTTTTCAATTCCTGAATTGCTTACACGTTCCGCAAACCATTCAAACTAAATGGCTGCTTGCGCAAACGAATTCCGGTTGCCTTAAATATCGCATTGCCCACTGCCGCCGAAAGTGGAGGCAAAGCTGGCTCACCCAGGCCCGTAGGATCCAATTCATTCTCTACAAAATAGACTTCCACTGGTGGGGTATCGCCCATCTTGATGACGCGGTAGCTATCGTAATTGGTCTGATCGGGCACACCATCTTTGAAGGTCATGTTGCTGAACATGGCATGTCCAAGTCCATCCACAAGGCCACCTTCAATTTGATTGATGGCGTGTTCTGGGTTGATCACCACCCCACAGTCCACGGCACAAACCATCCGTTTGATTTTGGGTTGACCAGCTTCCAGCGTTACCTCCACCACCTGCGCTACGTAGGTATTGAAGGAAAAGTAAGCACTGAAACCCTGGAATACCCCGGCTGGCGCCTTGCCCCAATTGGCTTTTTTCGCAGCCAATTCGATGGTATTGCGGAAACGATCGATCTTGTAAGGCACGTTGCCCACTGGTGATTTTTCTGCCTTTGCCAACCAGTCCAGACGCAATTGCACTGGGTCTTTGCCAGTAGCCTCCGCGATCTCATCCAGAAAACTTTGCTCTGCAAAGGCCAGGAAGTTGTGCACGGGTGCCCGCCAGGGGCCAGTGGTGATGTTACTCTGCTGATTGTGTCCTTCGGCCAGGAAGTGTTCAATGGCACCTGCGGGGAAGTTGTTTTCCCGCAGTGGGTTGCCTACGTTCAGGCCTGCACCACGCACGTGGATCGCCTTGACATTGCCTTGAGCATCCAGTGCCGCCCGGTAAAGGTAGTGGCAAGCTGGGCGGTAAATCCCCCCCGTCATGTCGTCTTCCCGGGTCCACATGAGTTTGACGGGTGCTTTGGCCAGTTTGGAAACCTCCGCAGCTTCAGCAGCAAAATCTGCATTCAAGCGGCGCCCAAAACCACCACCCATCCTGGTCATCATCACACTGACTTTTTCTGGAGCGATGCCGAGGACTTGTGCCGCAGCATTGCGGGCAGAACCCGGGTTTTGGGTTGGCCCGATCAGTTCAGCTTTATCTTCGCGTACATCGGCAAAGAAATTCATGGGCTCCATGGGTGCATGGGGCAAAAATGGTGCTTCGAACTTGGACTCGATGACTTTGTGGGCACCTTCAAACTGAGCTAGCGCGTCGCCGTCCTTGCGTTGTGGCTTTTCCAAGGATTTGCCCAACAGTTCGGTCATTTTTGCATCGTGATCAGCAGAGCTTTCCAGTTTGGTGTCTACTTCCCATTCGATGGCCAGGCGTTCGCGGCCTTTGAGGACTTCCCAAGTGGAGCTACCCAATACAGCCACTTTATTGCCAAACCGGATTACCTGCTTGATGCCTGGCATGGATTTGGTACGTGAATCATTGACCGATTTGATCTTCATGCCAAAAGCGGGTGGACGAGCCACAACCCCAATGAGCATGCCTTCCCGTTTGAAGTCAAGGCCGAACTCCTGTTTGCCCGTAAAGATTTTTTTGTTGTCTACTGCCTTGTGAGATTGGCCAATGATTTTGAAATCTTTGACCGCCTTCAGTGGCACATCTTTGGGCACTTCCATTTTGGCGGCATCCGTAGCCAGTTCGCCGTAAGTGGCTTTTTTGCCCGAAGCGGTATGCAGTACTACTCCATTGCTGGTGCTGCACTCGGAAGCACTCACATTCCAACGTTTGGCGGCAGCACTGATCAGCATTTGGCGAGCTGTCGCACCTGCGGTGCGCAGCGGTTTCCAGGAAGCTGGCGTAGAACCACTACCCCCAGCCACCTGACGGGTGTATTTGGTGGAATCCAGTCCGGCTTGTTCAACCACTACTTTGCTCCAGTCGCAGTCCAGTTCTTCGGCTACCAACATCGGCATGGCCGTTTTGATGTTCTGGCCACATTCCGGGTTGGGTGACATGATGGTAATCACGCCTTCGGGACTGATTTTCACAAAAGCGTTGAAGGTCATTGCCTCCATGAATGGTGCCTCGCTGATTTCGGCGGCACTGGCTGCCCAGCTCAAACCCAGCATCATCCCGCCACCAGTGGTCGCGGTAACCTTGAGGAAGGAGCGGCGATCAAATTGAATTGAGGATGTGCTCATGATTTAACTTTTTTAGCGGCTACATGAATGGCTTCCCGGATGCGGTTGTAGGTACCACAGCGACAAATGTTGCCTGACATGGCCGAGTTGATGTCGGCATCGGAAGGTGTCGGATTTTTTTTGAGTAGCGCGGCGGCGCTCATGATTTGTCCCGCCTGGCAATAGCCACATTGGGGAACATCCACTTCGTGCCAGGCTTGCTGAACGGGGTGCTCGCCCGTTTTGGACAAACCTTCGATCGTGATGACCTGCGCTTTGCCTACCGCCGAAACGGGTAAGGCACAAGAACGCATGGATTCGCCATTGACGTGTACGGTGCAAGCACCACACTGGCCAATACCGCAACCGTATTTTGAGCCTGTCAGGCCCAGGTGGTCGCGCAAAATCCAAAGCAAAGGCGTATCTGCAGCGGCCTCCACCTTGTATTTTGTCCCATTGACTTTGAGTGTAAATTCTGCCATGAGTGATAGGTTGGTTGTCTATTCGATATTAGGAACAAGTTGAGAAGGTTTAGGGAGGTTGAGGAAGGTTGAGGCTACCGCGAGCGACTTAGACATTGGCATCGTCAAAATCGCTCGCGGTAGCCTCAACCTCCCTCAACCTTCTAAACCTCCTCAACCTTCTAAACCTTTACAAAATACAGCTTATAATGCACGAAATCAATTTATGTTTGGTAAAAAGTAAGTTCTACCTTTGAACGGCATTTTTTTGTAGACCAACGACACATGATCCAATTATCCGCAGTTGTCATTACTTTTAATGAAGAAAAAAACATTGAACGTTGCATTTTGTCTTTGCAAGGTGTTGCGGATGAGATCATTGTAGTGGACTCCTATTCCAGTGATCGCACCGAAGCCATTTGTGCGCAGTACGGAGTAAGGTTCGTTCAGCACCCTTTTGCAGGGCATATTCAGCAAAAAAACTGGGCCATCACACAGGCTAGCTCTCCTTACGTATTGTCCCTTGATGCCGACGAAGCCTTATCCGAAGAACTCCGCCAATCGATTTTGTCCATCAAAAAAAACTGGACTGCACAGGGCTACACTTTCAATCGCCTCAACAACTACTGCGGCCAGTGGATTCACCACAGCGGCTGGTATCCCGACCGCAAGTTGCGCCTCTGGGATTCCCGACTAGGGCAATGGGCGGGGGCCAATCCGCACGACCGTTACGAAATGCAAGCTGGGGTAACAATGCAACACCTCAAGGGGGATTTGTTGCATTACACGGCCAACAGCGTCAAGGAGCACTTTGACATGTTGTACAAGTACGCTGACATTGGGGCCAAGGAGCTGGTTCGCCAAGGAAAAGGCAGTTCCTGGATCAAACTATGGATCAATCCCTGGTTCAAATTTTTCAAAATGTACATCCTGAAGCGGGGCTATAAGGATGGGTTGTATGGCTTGATCATTTGTTCGTCGACGGCGTGGTTTACGTTCTGGAAGTATGTGTTGGTGCGGTATTATCAGCGTGAGGGGAAGGATTAGTCAAAGAGCAAAAAATTAAACCTTGCCAAATCGACTCACAATATCGCCAATTTGGCGATATTATGAAAAAAATGAATCTTGCCAAATCGAGCCAAAATATTGTACATTTGGCAAAGTTTAAAAAAATATAACATTGCTCAGATTTATATGTCTGTTGGGGGTATTCCTTATTATTTGAAAGATATATTTTGCAGATTTGGAACAAGACCCCGTCTTGCAGACACCTGCTTGTAAATGCAACTTACTTTTTGCAACAAACCTCCTTCCATAAACTACACAATCAAAACAAAGAAAATATGTTGTCACCAAAATCATTCCTGCTGCCTGCATTTATTCTTTTGCTGGGTACAGCAATCTCTCAAACCAAAAACACCCCTTCGGGCACCACTAGTAGCGGCACTGGCGGCAAAACTGTAGCACAACCGCCATTGAAAGCAAAGATTAAAGCTGTTTATCCCGAAAAAGATCCATTATTTAATTTCCAGGTAGATATAGAGGTTGAAAGCGGTACCATCAAGGCCGGGGATAAGATTGATGCCGTTTCGGCTGATGGCAAACGTTACTCCTTTACGGTAGTGAGATTGCGTAACCCTTTTGAGGACGTAAAAAGCGCTGATAAAGAATCCGGAACAATCTATCTTATGCTAAAGGGACCAACGGATGCCGTATTCAATGCCAATTTTTCTTTTGTAAATCCTGGCGCTGCTGCTCCTGCCAGTAAAGCCAATACCAAATCGACCGATGGTATGTTTACGGCAGTAATTGATGGTGCAGCATGGAGCGGAAACGGGTTTTCCAATGCTCATCTTTTTTACAAAGGAGGCGTGAAGCAAATAAACAAGGGTAAACCAAGTTTGGTACTGACCTTCAAATCTACTCAAAGCCCTGATAACCGCCAGCTCAATATCTTTGTGACCACGCCTGATGCCAAACCTGGTGTTTATACTGGTGAAAATATTGAAATGTTGCTGAGTGGCTCACCCATTGGCGATGAGCAAAGCCCAGAATTGTATGGCCATAAGTATCCTACCTCTCTAGGGAGTAATTTAAAATTGGAGATAACTGCTTACAAAGAAAATGCGGATGGTACTGCTACAATATCTGGTAAAATAAGCGGTGGCCTGAAGGGCATACTCGGTGCCCCCAAAAAAGAATTGCCGCTGGTAAGTGGTCTATTTGAAAACGTAATAGTTAAGGTGTACACTGAGAAGTATTGATTTGAGAGTGCATTTCCAGACGCAAAATTACCCGCGAGTAAAAGTATTACCTGCGTGAGGGGAAGAGGAGGTAAGGTGGGATCAGCAGTTTTATTTGATTGCTGGGAGCTTGCGAGGATGTATTTAAGTCATTATATTTGTACAAAACAGGAAAAATGGCAGTTCAAACACAACGCAAACTGTTTACGGTTACTGACTTTTACAAAATGGCTGAAGTGGGCATTTTGGACTGGGAAGATCGTGTTGAACTGATTCATGGAGAAATACTGGAAATGAGTCCAATCAATAGCCCCCATGCCAAAATCGTTGCCAGGCTTACCCGAATACTCAATGCCATCCTGGGTGAAAGAGCGCTGATAAGAGGACAAAGTCCCATCCAAATTGATGAATATTCTGAACCAGAACCAGATGTGTCGGTCGTTGAGTTCCAAATTGACGAATACGAAGATCAACATCCTCGCCCGGAGGAAGTGTACCTATTAATCGAGGCCTCTGATAGTACTTTACACCGGGATCGAAAAATTAAATTGCCCTTGTACGCTGAAGCCGCTATTCCTGAAGTTTGGATTCTCGATATGAAGAGCCAAATCGTAGAAGTGTATACAAATCCTGAAAGTGGTCAATATCAGAAGGTCTTCAAAGCCCAAAAGGGGGACACGCTTCGCTGTACGAGTCTGGCGTTTGAATTAGAGGTGGAAAGGATATTTGGGAGAAAATATACGAAGTAATAGATACCACCTGTTTCGGGTTAAAGTCTTCCCCTCCAATTTCCAAGGCGCAACGCTGGTTCAACGTCTCCAGACTTGAACCAATATTCCCGCGTCTCCAGACGCATGAGTATGCACAATGTTTATCGAAGGCAATAGCTTTCTTGTTGAAGAGGGCATGTTTTTGGGAATTAAAAAGCTAATTTTCCTTTGATTACGCACGTCTGGAGACGTGCAGATAATGGTACAGGTCTGGAGACCTGTACCAGCGACAACTCGATGTTTTTGCTCGATTTTGAAAGACTTGTACTAG